>NZ_JCBANU010000001.1:0-480561 GCF_059816145.1 Methylobacterium sp. 001424705
CAGAAGTGGTGTCCATCGTGACAGTGCCCTCAGAATAAGCAGACATCGATTCCCATCAGCCCGTGGCGCTGAAGCGATAAAGGCCAAGTCCACCCCGTCCTGCAGCGAACAATGACTACGGAAGGCGCCAATGGCACGAATTAAGCCAAATTACTTGTAAACCATATCCGTGAATTACGACAAACCGAAGGCAGCGGTATGCACGAAAATACAGGTTTGGCAGTATATTTGCCGGCATATTGAAACATATTTCAATTATTCAAAACGGTACTATCTGAAGTAGCCATCCATATTCGAATTTGCGCTCCCTGACCCCTGTACTGCACTAAGGAAGTGCATGTTGACGTCGATGATCCGCCAAATGCCTGGCCCATCAGGGTGGCAAAGCCGATGGTTGCACATGCCATGCAGAGCCCGGCGTCATTCGTGGTCGGTGCCCCCACGGGTCTATGGGCGCCTACTCGTCTCTCAGGCTTACCCACCAGGCCGACTCGACCGCTACTTTCGAGTGTCGTGTTCCTTCGGGATTGGCGCGGGGGGACAGGTCGATGTTCGTCATCTCATGTGACAGGCGACATCTACAGGATCGGTCAGACCTTTCCGAAATCCTGGCGTGCCATTACGGCACACAAGTCAACATTTGCAATCCGGTGCGTTGCTGCGCCGCTAGTTCTACAGGTTGATGCGCAATCGGATCCTGCGCCCTCAAGTGGGCACATCTGAGTGCATCCCCCAACACGTTTTCGAGCCTGCCGGCAGTCCTGAGCCGGCAGCGAACGGATATTTTCGGGCAGGGAAAAGCACGCTCAACTCATGCTTAGGTTGAGCCGAGCGTTATTCGCTTTCCGAACCTTCTTGCTCCCATCCATGAAACTTGGGGGAGAAACCTCCACCGACGATCCGTTCAGTTGGGTCGCTCAGTCGCGCCAAGGTCCAGTGCTACCACCAACCGTTCAGGGGCCGGCCGGCTCGGGGGGTCCATAGGTCGGGTTCGCCAAAACCGGCGGGCGGGCGTTCGGCCGTGGCGCGCAAGGCAGGACCTTCGGAATTCACCTCCCGGATCCGCGACCGCCGCCCTTCGTCCAGGGGTTTGGGTGCCGCCGTCAGGGCGGGCCCAGTTCGCGCCGTCACCGCGGGCTTCTTCTGCGCCGACCGCCGGGCTTCCGGGGTTTTGCCGTCCGCCCCGCGCGCAACCAATAGGTTTCCTGGGCTCAGGCCGAGGGCGATTTTCATACGGGAGTCGTACCCGTAGAGGTCGGGTAGGGTCCGCACCGTGCCGGCCTCGTCCACCGACATCGTGAAATAGGCGAGGTGTACCGGCAGCTTTTCACTCAGGCGGATCTGGCGCTCGCCCTTCCCGATCAGCTTCTTCAAGCGCTCACTCGACCAGGCTTCAGGCAAAACTGCGTCGGCGAACCGGAAGGGATCCTCCACGCGCACACAGCCATGGCTTAGGGCACGGTGAGCGGAGGAAAAGAGGGTTCGGTTCGGCGTATCGTGCAGATAGACGGCGTGGTTGTTCGGGAACATAAACTTGATGAAGCCAAGAGCGTTGCGCTCCCCGGGCGGCTGACGCACCGAGACGTTGCCGTTGCGGTAGACCACTTCGTAGCCCCGACGGGCCGCGTAGTTCGGGTCGCGGGCGAGACCCGGCAGGAACTCGTTCTTCAGGATCGAAGGCGGGACATTCCAAGAGGGATTGACGACGGCGTACTCCATCATCCCCGAGAAGATCGGTGTGGGCGATTCCGTTTTGCCGACGATCACGCGTGCTTCGTCGCGCTGACGCCCATCCCGGACGACCCGTAGGCGGAACTCCGGGATGTTGACCATGACGTAGTCGCGGCCGAGGTCGGAGGGCAACCAGCGCCAGCGCTCCATGTTCACGATGAGCGCGGCCTCCGCGTCGTCGGTGCGGGCTGCGGGCTCGGGCCGGGATAGAGCGGACACGGTTTGCAGGGTCAATGTGCCATTCGGGGCTAGACCTCGCGCGCGTTGGAACGCCGTCACGGCCGCGACCACGCCGGCATCGTAGAATTCTGGATTGCCCGGTCCGGCATCGAGGGTGCCGGCCGTCCGGGTTTCGAGTCCAAATCGCCTACGCAGGGCCGGAACGCGCGGGTCCGTCATGCCGAGCTTGAGCACTGGCCCCGGCGGCAGATGCACACCAGCCGCGGACGGAGTCTGGCCGTTACCTCGCAACACCGCGAGGCGCGCCTTCAGGGAGAGGTAGCCCGACTGAGCTGGATTGTAGCCCTGCAGCAGCGAACCGGCCGACGCGCCGCCGGATGCGATGCGGGCGAGGACGGCATCCGGTGCCGGCAAATCGAGGACCGGCGTGATCAAGCGAGACAGGTTGGCAAGATGGATGCGTCCACCGCGCGCATCCCGTGCATAGAGCACGACGGCGGCCGACAGCTTCAGGTCCGCATCCGCGATCTGCGCTTCGGTGGCGCCCTGCGTTCCAAGAACCGGCACGGGATAGGCGGACGCCGCGAGACCGTCCTCCCCGGCGGAGGCCAGACGAGCGGCCGCGGATTTTGCCGCAGGCGTGAGTGCTCCATCGACGATCCAGACCGGCTTGAAGGCACCCAACGCATAGAACGCCTGAATGGCCTCGCGATCCTTCGTCGAGAGCCGGGAGAGAAGCGGTGTCGGATCGGCAAGCCGGGTGGCGATGGCAGCGGCCTGCGGGTCGGTCGGCAGGGGCGGCGGTGCCGTTGCTTCGCTCGCAGAAGGCGTTCCCGGAATGGACGCGTTCGCGTCCGGTCCCCTCGCCGCAATCGGACCCGCGCTATCGGCAGACGGATCGGGCCTGGCTGCCTCGGGCGCGCCCGGATCGACCGAGGCGTTCCGCGTAACCGGGGTCGCGGAGGCTGCATCCGGAGCCTGTGCGTGTGAAGGCTGGGCCTGCGATTTCTGAGCGTCGGATGCGCGACCCTCTTGCTGCCGCATGTCGGAAACCTGGGCCTGGGCCCCATAGGCTGAGCAGCCCGCCAGCAGTGCGGACAGCGCGACGGAGGCAGAGCGCAAAACGCCCATGATGGCAACTCCTCGGGACCGACCATACCGGCCGATAGCATTAGGATAATCGGACCAGGCGGCCGCGTGCGCAATCGCACGATCGCCGATGAGAGGTCTCAGGCAGCAGCCTCGTCGACCTTGTCCTCTTCCGCGAGACCAAGATCCTTGAGTTTCCGGTAAAGGGTAGATCGGCCAATTCCGAGGCGGCGTGAGACCTCGGACATTCGGCCGCGATAGAATTGGAGTGCGAAGCGAATGATCTCTGCTTCCAAGCCGTCCATCGTCTTCATCTCGCCGGTCTCTTCCGCGACCAGACTCATGGCATGCGGATCGCGCACTTCCACCCGGACGATCTCCCTCACGGGCTGCGGCGCGCCGCCCTGCACCATCGGCTGGATCGGTGCGGCGGGAATCCGGATGTCGAAGCCTTCTACCTGGGCGGCGATCTGCGGGAATTCGGACACCGTGAGTTCGTCGCCATCCGCCAGCACCACCGCGCGGAACAGAGCGTTTTCCAGTTGGCGGACGTTACCCGGCCAGCCGTACCGGGTTACGAGCGCCATCGCCTCGGGTGTGATGGCTCTGACCTTCTTGCCTTCTTCGGCCGCGAAGCGCGCGCAAAAGGAGCGCACCAGATCAGGAATGTCCTCGCGGCGAGCCCGTAACGGCGGCAGCGTCATGGGGAAGACGTTCAGGCGATAATACAGGTCCTCGCGGAATCGGCCCTGCTTGACCAAGTCGAGGAGCGAGCGATTCGTCGCCGAGATCAGACGGATGTCCACCCGTACGCTGCGCTTTCCGCCCACCGGATCGACCTCACCTTCCTGGAGAGCGCGCAAAAGCTTCACCTGTGCATCGAGGGGCAGTTCGCCGATCTCGTCAAGGAAAAGCGTTCCACCCGAGGCTTCGACAAACTTGCCAACATGACGCTCGGTAGCGCCCGTGAAGGCGCCCTTCTCGTGGCCGAACAGGGTGGACTCGACGAGGTTGTCGGGGATCGCGCCACAGTTGACGGTGACAAAGGCCTTGCCGCGTCGATCGCCGGACCCCTGGATCGCCCGTGCCAGCACCTCCTTGCCGACGCCGGACTCCCCTTCGATCAGCACCGGGATGTTCGATTTGGCCGAGCGCTCGGCGAGGCGGATCACGCGATCCATATCCGGGCTCCGCGATGTCAGATCCTTGAAGCTCAGCGCGCCTGAGGCGCGCCGGCGCATGCGGCGGACCTCTTCCTCGAGCTGATCGACCTTCAGAGCGTTCTTGATCGAGACCTGCAGACGCTCGGCACCGGCTGGCTTGACCACGAAATCCGTGGCGCCCGCACGCATCGCCGTGACAACGGCATCGATCGAGCCGTTCGAGGTCTGAACGATTACCGGCACGTCGAGGCCGGTTCTGCGCATCTCGGACATGACGCCCAGTCCATCGAGGCCACCGGGCATGACGAGGTCGAGAAGCACCACATCGATCGCATCGCCGGCGCGCAACGCCTCGAGGCCCTGCTCGCCACTCTCGGCCACCCGCGCCTCGAAGCCGAGGCGCCGAACCATCGTTTCGGCGAGGCGGCGCTGCACGGGATCATCGTCGACGATCAGGACCGTTGTCGACATGGGGCAGCCTCGCTGTTCGCAAGCGGACGGCATCCGGCAACACAAGGGTCGTCCGGGCGTCATCGTCGCTGGCGTGTTTCGTTTCGAACCGCAGGGTGCCCCAAGAGCGTAAAGCCGTGCTTAACGACGATCCGACTTTTGCGGAGCGTAGAGCGTTCGGCACGCCCCCACTTCACACCCACTGACAAACCGTCCCGACCCGCAGGATTCTGATCGACTCGGATTGATCGGACGGCCTTTGCACTCGATATCACCGCGCACGGACCTGACCGGTCCGAGAGGGAACCAGATCATCATGCCGAGCCGAGCCGTCGCCACTGCCAGTCGTTCGGGCATCGTCGCGAATGCGGAAGGGGCCAGCGCTGCCAGAGCCGCCGCGCATGCGGCCGATCTGGGGGCTTTGCCGGAATGGGACCTTACCGACCTGTATGCTGGGATCGATTCTCCCGATTTCTCGGCTGACCTGGTCCGAGCCGAAGCGGATTGTGCCCGGTTCTACGAGCGCTACGCCGGTCGCCTCGCCAAGATGGCGGCCGCGTCGGATGCCTCGGCCCAGCTAGCCGAGGCGGTCGCGACATACGAAGGCATCGAAGATCTGCTCGGACGCCTGATGTCTTTCGCGGGCTTGGTCTATTCCGGCGACACCACCGATGAGCTCAGGGAAAAATTCTACGGAGACACGCAGGAGCGGCTGACGGCGGCCTCCAGCCATCTGTTGTTCTTTGCCCTCGAACTGAACCGAATCTCAGACGAGGCGATGGATCGGGCCATGGCGGATGGGCCGCTCAACCATTACGCGCCTTGGCTGGAAGACTTGCGGCGCGAGAAGCCGTTCCAACTGGACGATCGCACCGAGAAACTTTTCCTGGAGAAGTCCGTCACCGGGCGCTCGGCCTGGAATCGGCTCTTCGACGGTACGATCGCGGCGCTCCGCTTCCCCGTGCAGGGTGAGCAGCTTACCCTGGAGCCGACCCTCAACAAGCTTCAGGATCCGGATGGCGCCATTCGACAGGACGCTGCGGGCGCTCTCAGCGAAGTCTTCCGTGCGAACCTGCGCACCTTTACGCTGATCACCAACACGCTCGCCAAGGACAAGGAAATTTCCGACCGCTGGCGTGGCTTCAAGGACGTCGCGGATGCGCGTCATCTCTCGAATCGCGTCGAGCCCGAGGTGGTCGCCGCGATGGTGGAGGCCGTCCAGGCCGCGTATCCGCGGCTGTCGCACCGCTATTATCGCCTGAAGGCCAAGTGGTTCGGCGTCGAGGCTCTGCCCTATTGGGACCGAAACGCTCCTCTCCCCAAGGTCGATCAGCGCACCATTCCGTGGAGCGAGGCGCGTGACACTGTCCTCGACGCCTACCAGGCGTTCTCTCCGCAGATGGCCGACATCGCCCGGACGTTCTTTGACCGCAACTGGATCGACGCTCCGACTCGACCCGGAAAGGCGCCCGGCGCCTTCGCGCACCCGACCGTGCCCTCGGCCCACCCCTACGTCTTGGTCAACTACCAGGGCAAGCCGCGGGACGTGATGACCCTGGCGCACGAGCTCGGCCACGGCGTGCATCAGGTCCTCGCCGGCCCGAACGGCGCCCTGATGGCGCCTACGCCTCTGACCCTGGCCGAGACTGCCAGCGTCTTCGGTGAGATGCTGACCTTCCGCCGCCTCCTGGCCGCCACCACGAACACGAGTCAGCGCCGCGCCATGCTGGCGGCGAAGGTGGAGGACATGATCAACACGGTCGTGCGCCAGATCGCGTTCTACGCCTTCGAGCGGAAGGTCCACCTCGCCCGGGCACAGGGCGAGCTGACCGCCGAGCAGATCAACGGCCTCTGGATGTCGGTGCAGGCCGAGAGCCTCGGTCCGGCGATCGCGCTTGATGCGGGCTACGAGCCTTTCTGGGCCTACATTCCTCACTTCATCCATTCGCCGTTCTACGTCTATGCCTATGCTTTCGGCGATTGCCTTGTGAACTCGCTCTACGGCGTCTACGCCAAGGCCGAAGACGGGTTCGTGGAGCGCTACTTCGCTCTCCTGTCGGCTGGCGGTGCCAAACCCTACGGAGAACTCCTGGGCCCCTTCAACCTTGACGCCCGCGACCCTGGCTTCTGGCAGATCGGACTGTCGATGATCGAGGGCATGATCGCTGAGTTGGAGGGGATGGAGGCTGCGTAAGCGCTCAGCGATATGAGCGATGAAAGAAGGATGCCTTTCGTTGTTCGCCCTGGACAACGGGGGGTGGTTCGTCGGTGGACCCGGCGCCTCGCTCGTCCCGGGCTGACCAACCCGTCCCGTGGCACCGCGAAGGGCGATCCAAATGAAACATGCCGGAGCTGTAAGGGTAATTCGCGGGCTCGCCACCGGTGAGAGTGACGTCGGCTGACTGACACGCCCAATTCTCGATGATCGGCCCGGCACTGGACTGTCGAGCCGCGACCCATGAGCCCGCTGCCCTGGCGTGATCGATCACTGCGCTTATCTCCGAAGAAAGTTTTTCCCAACGAGTTGATTGATCCCGATGGCCGACACCGATCGTGAAGCCAACCGCTTCTCCGCCCGCGCAAGTCGCTATGCCCGCGTCGGCGCCAATGTCGGAGGGGTGGCGGCGCGCATGGCCGGCGCGAAGCTGTTCGGCGGAAAGGAGGCTCCGACCAATGCGGCAGCCCTCGCGCAAGCTCTTGGCGGTTTGAAGGGCCCGATCATGAAGGTAGCGCAGCTTTTGGCGACGGTGCCGGACCTGTTGCCGCCCGATTACGCCACCGAACTGCAGAAGCTTCAGGCCGATGCGCCTCCGATGGGCGCCGCTTTCGTCAAGCGACGCATGATCGCCGAACTGGGGGCCAATTGGCAGACCCGATTCCGGACCTTCGACCTCAAACCGGCGGCAGCTGCCTCCCTCGGTCAGGTCCACCGCGCCACGGCCCTCGACGGCACGCACCTCGCTTGCAAGCTTCAATACCCGGATATGCAATCGGCCGTAGAGGCCGACCTTAAACAGCTTGAAGTCGCATTTGCCCTGCATCGGCGGATGTCCACGTGGCTCGATACCCGTGAGATCGCAAAAGAAATCGGTGCCCGTGTCCGCGAGGAACTCGACTACGAGCGCGAGGCCAAGCATGCCGTCCTCTACGGCGACGTCCTTCGCGACGTCGATGCGGTCCGCGTGCCTGCCATCCACAAGGATCTCTCGACGAAGCGCCTCCTGACGCTCGGCTGGCTCGATGGGCAGCGCATCCTCGATTTCGCCGAGAGTCCAGTAGACGTCCGCAATCGTCTGGCCCGGTCGATGTTCAAGGCCTGGTGGCATCCGTTCAGCCGTGCCGCCGTCATTCACGGCGACCCACACCTTGGCAATTACACGGTCTTCTCAGAAGGGGGCGAGGCGCGGGGGATCAACCTGCTCGACTACGGCTGCGTCCGCATCTTTCATCCACGCTTCGTCGGCGGTGTCGTCGACCTGTATCGGGGCTTGCTCACCAACGATAACGCACGCATCGTCCATGCCTACGAGACCTGGGGGTTCAAGAATCTCAACAAGGAACTCGTTGAAATCCTGAATATCTGGGCGCGCTTTATCTATGGGCCGATCCTGGAAGATCGCACGCGAACCGTGGCCGACGGGGTCAAGCCCGGCGAGTATGGGCGCCGACAAGCCTTCGAGGTTCATCAGGCTCTGAAGGCACGCGGTCCGGTTACGATCCCGCAGGAATTCGTCTTCATGGACCGGGCGGCGGTAGGCCTCGGCGCCGTCTTCCTGCATCTCCGGTCGGAGCTAAACTATCACCAGTTGTTCGAGGCCGAGATCGACCGTTTCTCCCTCGCGGATCTCGAAGGGCGACAGGGCGAGGCACTGGCAAAGGCAGGACTTGCTTCTCCGGCTTGAAAGCGTGGCCACAAAAAGCCGTTCGAGGCGATTGCCGGGCCCGCATGTCGATTGCGAGCGACCTTGGCTTGCGCTAAATCCCCTTGGAACAAATCAAGATGATGCCCAAGGGGACGCCCACAAGATGGCTGATACCAAGACCGTGTCCGGCGCGCATTACAGCCCGGCGATGGATGAGAAGACCCACGAGCAGACCTATCGCGGCTTCGTTCGATTCGTAGAGATCGGCACCGGTGTCGTGCTGTGTTGGGTTCTGGCCCTGGCGGTCGGCGGTATCCGCGAGGCCTGGCTGACGGCGATCTTCGGTGTGATCCTCTCCGGTATCGCCGGTGCGGTGGGTGCTCTCGCCCCCGCGATCGGCTGGAAGGCCCCCCTGGCGGTCGGCATCCTGCTGGCGCTGTACCTCGCTTTCGCCTGATCCCTCTCCAACCACAACTTGACTGATTTGCGGGTCGCCTTCGGGCCGTCCTTTAAGGAGCATTCCTGCATGCGCATCGCTGTATTATCGGAAACCGATCCCGCGGAGCCGCGGGTCGCGGCGGTGCCAGAGACGGTCAAAAAGTTCATCGGCCTCGGGGCCGACGTCACCGTCCAGTCTGGTGCCGGTCTGAAGGCCGGCGTTCCGGATGCCGATTACGAGGCCGCCGGGGCTTCCATCGCCGGATCGGCCTCCGAGGCCGCCGGGTCCGCAGACCTTGTTCTGAAGGTCCGGCGTCCCTCGGCCGAGGAGATCGCTCTCCTGCCGCGCGGCGCCACGGTCATCGCCATCATGGATCCGTACGGCCACGAGGCCGAACTCGGCGCCATGGCGGAGGCCGGTCTCGACGCCTTCGCTATGGAGCTGATGCCCCGCATCACCCGCGCGCAGGTGATGGACGTGCTGTCGTCCCAGGCCAACCTTGCGGGTTACCGCGCCGTGGTCGACGGCGCGTCCGAATACGGTCGTGCCATGCCCATGATGATGACCGCCGCCGGAACCGTGCCGGCCGCCCGCGTCTTCGTCATGGGCGTCGGCGTTGCCGGCCTCCAGGCTATCGCAACGGCCCGCCGGATGGGCGCGGTGGTCACCGCCACCGACGTGCGCCCGGCCACCAAGGAGCAGGTCGAATCCCTCGGCGCCAAGTTCGTCGCGGTCGAAGATGAGGAGTTCAAGCAGGCCGAGACTTCCGGCGGATACGCCAAGGAGATGTCGACCGAGTACAAGAAGAAGCAGGCCGACCTCGTCACCACCCACATCGCCAAACAGGACATCGTCATTACCACGGCGCTGATTCCGGGCCGGCCGGCGCCGAAGCTTGTCTCGGAGGCGATGGTCGCCTCCATGAAGCCCGGCTCGGTCCTGGTCGACCTCGCAGTCGAGCGCGGCGGCAACGTCGAGGGCGCCAAGCCCGGCGAAGTCGTGGTGACCGACAAGGGGGTGAAGATCGTCGGCCATCTCAACGTGGCCGGCCGCCTCGCGGCGACGGCCTCCAGCCTCTACGCCCGCAACCTCTACGCCTTCGTCGAGACCCTGGTCGACAAGGAGTCCAAGGCCCTGGCGGTGAAGTGGGACGACGAACTCGTCAAGGCGACCAACCTGACCCGTGACGGTCAGGTCTCGCACCCCTCGTTCCAGCCCCAATCCTGATCCCGCCGGAGGATACGATGGCTATGCTTCCCCCCGATCAGGCCGCCGAGCAGGCGCGCGCCGCCGCCGCCGCGGCCCGAACTGCCGCTGACATCGCGCAGCAGCACGCGCTCCAGGCGCAGAAATACGCCGACGGCCTCGGTCACGGCCTCAGCGCCGTGACTCACGGAGCCGTCGACCCGACGGTCTTCCAGCTCGCGATCTTCATCCTGGCAATCTTCGTGGGCTACTATGTTGTCTGGTCAGTTACCCCGGCTCTGCACACGCCGCTGATGTCCGTCACCAACGCGATCTCGTCGGTCATCATCGTCGGCGCCCTGCTCGCCGCCGGCGTGCCTTACGTCGAGCACGGCACCGGATGGGCCCGCTTCTTCGGCTTCGTCGGCATCATCCTCGCCAGCGTGAACATCTTCGGCGGGTTCCTCGTCACTCAGCGCATGCTCGGCATGTACAAGAAGAAGGCCTGAGACATGTCCCAGAACGTCTCATCCCTTCTCTACATCGTCTCCGGCGTCCTGTTCATCATGGCGCTGCGGGGGCTCTCGCACCCGACCACTTCGCGACAGGGCAACCTGTACGGCATGATCGGCATGGGCCTCGCCATGCTCACCACCCTGGTCGGCCATCCGCCAGCCGGGCTCGGCGCCTGGGTCATTGTCATCTTGGGCCTCGCCATCGGCGGCGGTGCCGGCGCAGTCATCGCCAAGCGTGTGCCGATGACGGCGATGCCGCAGCTCGTGGCCGCCTTTCACTCCCTCGTCGGCCTTGCGGCCGTAATGGGCGCGGCGGCAACGCTCTACGCGCCGCAGGCGGTCGGCATCCTCGAGAACGGCCACATTCACAAGGAATCGCTGTTCGAAATGGCGCTCGGCGTCGCCATCGGCGCCATCACCTTCACGGGCTCGGTCATCGCGTTCCTGAAGCTTGATGGCCGTATGTCCGGCAAGCCTATCATGCTGCCGCAGCGGCACCTCATCAACATCGGCCTCGGCGTCGCCCTTGTGGTGCTGATCGCAATCTTCATCGGCAACGAGAGCAAGGCGATCTTCTGGTTGATCGTGCTGCTGTCCTTCGTGCTCGGCGGCCTCCTCATCATTCCGATCGGCGGCGCGGACATGCCCGTCGTCGTCTCGATGCTGAACTCCTACTCGGGCTGGGCCGCGGCTGGTATCGGCTTCACCCTGGGCAACCTCGCGCTCATCATCACGGGTGCGCTGGTCGGATCGTCCGGTGCGATCCTGTCCTATATCATGTGCAAGGCGATGAACCGCTCGTTCGTCTCCGTCATCCTCGGTGGCTTCGGCGGTGACGCCGCAGCAACCGGCGCCGGTGGCGCAGTCGAGACCCGTCCGGTCAAGCAGGGCTCGGCCGACGACGCGGCCTACATCATGAAGAACGCCGAGCGCGTCATCATCGTGCCGGGCTACGGCATGGCTGTAGCCCAGGCCCAGCACAGCCTTCGCGAGATGGTCGATATGCTCAAGAAGGAAGGTGTGGACGTGAAGTACGCGATCCACCCGGTCGCCGGCCGCATGCCCGGTCACATGAACGTGCTGCTCGCCGAAGCGAACGTGCCCTACGACGAAGTCTTCGAACTGGAGGACATCAACGGCGAGTTCCCGCAAGCCGACGTGGCCTTCGTGATTGGTGCCAACGACGTCACCAACCCGGCGGCCAAGACCGACAAAGCCTCGCCGATCTACGGCATGCCGATCCTGGACGTCGAGAAGGCCAAGACCGTCCTGTTCATCAAGCGCGGCATGGGCTCAGGTTACGCCGGCGTCGAGAACGAGGTGTTCTTCCGCGACAACACCATGATGCTGTTCGGTGACGCCAAGAAGGTGGTCGACAACATCCTTAAGAATCTCTGACGCGACCGCGGGCGCTGGCCCGCGGGACCTTCCTCGAGGGGCCGGCGCGTGTTCGCCGGCCCCTTTGTCGTTTGGGATGCAGTCCTGCGTCCCAGATGGCGCTATGATCCCCCCGTGTCAGCCGCCCTCGCCCTCGACGCGCCTCGCGCGTTCCTCGACGTCTCCCACTCGGTTCTCGGCCGGCCCTGGCGCGACCGCTGCGCCGATCCGGCCCTCCAGGCTCACGCGGCGACGATGGTGCAGGCGCATGCCCTGCCCGAGTTGCTGGCCCGGGTCCTGGCCGGGCGCGGCATCCGACCGGCCGAAGCGGAGGCGTATCTGCAGCCGCGAATGCGCGACCTGATGCCGGACCCGAACTGCTTGGTCGATATGGCGACGGCTACCGAGCGGCTCGCGCGCGCTGTTCTGACCGGCGAGCGAGTGGCGGTATTCGGCGACTACGATGTCGACGGTGCATCCAGCGCCTCGCTCCTGGCCGGCTACCTGCGTAGCCTCGGCCTGACCGTCCAAATCCACATTCCTGACCGAATCACCGAAGGCTATGGCCCCAACGTCGCCGCCGTCGAGGCTCTGCGGGAGGCCGGCGCTACGCTGCTGATCACCGTCGATTGCGGCACGAGCGGACACGCGCCCTTGGAGGCCGCAGCGGCAGTCGGCCTCGATGTCGTCGTCCTCGACCATCATGGCGCCCCAGAGCACCTGCCCCCGGCCCGTGCGCTCGTAAACCCGAATCGCCTCGACGACTTGTCGGGGCTCGGCCATCTCTGCGCCGCTGGGGTCGTCTTCCTCACTCTCGTTGCGCTAAACCGGCGACTTCGGCGAGAACCGGAATTCGTCGATCGGCTGCCTGACCTCGCCGAGTCGCTCGACCTCGTTGGCCTGGCCACCGTCGCGGATGTCGTCCCGTTGGTTGGCCTGAATCGCGCCTTCGTCGTGCAAGGCCTTAAGGTGATGCGCGCCCGCGGCCGCATTGGTCTCGCAGCGCTTCTGGATGCTGCGTCTCTGACTGAGCCGCCAGAGGCTTGGCACCTCGGCTACCTTGTCGGCCCGCGCATCAATGCCGGGGGGCGCATCGGGAATGCGGCTCTTGGGGCAACCCTCCTCACCACGGCCGACCCGGCCGAGGCTGCACGGATTGCGGCGGAACTCGATCGGCTCAATCGTGAACGTCAGGTCATCGAGGCGACAGCGGTCGCCGCCGCCGAGTCCGCGATGGACCACGCGCTCAGTCTCGATCCCGAGCAACCGGTGCTGGTGGCCGCGTCCACCGACTGGCATCCCGGCGTCGTCGGGCTCATCGCGGCGCGCTTGAAGGAGCGCTTCGGCCGCCCGGCCTTCGCTTTCGCCCTTCGGCCGGACGGCACCGCAACCGGTTCGGGTCGATCGATCGTCGGTGCGGATTTAGGGCACGCGGTCCGCACGGCGGTCGAGGCAGGGGTTGCCCTGAAGGGTGGAGGCCACGCTATGGCGGCGGGCGTCACGCTGCCTGGTCCGAACATCACGGGTTTTCGCGATCACCTCACGGCTGTTCTATCCGAGACCGTTGCCGAGGCACGGGCTGTCGAAGCGCTTCTGGTGGATGGCGCAATGAGCGCAGGCGGTGTCACCGCCGAACTCGTGCGCACGATTCACCGGGCCGGCCCATTCGGATCCGCGGCCCCGGAGCCGACCTTCGTCCTGCCGCGACACCGCATTGTGGACGCCGCGGTCGTCGGTCATGGGCACGTTCGAGCCCGTCTGCGAAGTCGGGATGGCCAGGCCATCGGCGCCATCGCATTCCGTTCGGCACAGGGTCCTCTCGGACAGGCAATCCTATCCAGCGTCGGCCGAGAGGTGCATGTCGCTGGGACGCTGTCCGTGGATACCTGGCGTGGCGCTGAGCGTGCCCAAATGCGCATCTGCGATCTCGCATATTTCGATTGAGCGATGCGGTTGACTCCCGCCCTGGCGGTCATCATAAGGACGGCGCGCCGTCGAAAGACGGTCGGTTTGGGGGAATGTCCCGAGCGGCAAAGGGGGCGGACTGTAAATCCGCTGCGTAAGCTTCGTAGGTTCGAGTCCTACTTCCCCCACCAAATCTTTACCGAGATCCCGAAACTCTCCGGGATGTCTCTAGCCTCGATGACCTATTACAAAGGTCGGCGATGCGGGTGTAGCTCAATGGTAGAGCAGCAGCCTTCCAAGCTGAATACCCGGGTTCGATTCCCGGTACCCGCTCCATCCGATTTCTGAATCCGACGCTGCTGAAGCGGCATAAAAACTTCTCCATGGTTTGCCGAGGGTCCGAACGAGGCCGATTGATCGGTTGCTTGGTGCGGGTTGGCTCGCGCGACGACGTTTTGCGTTGGCTTTCCAGCGGTTGATATCGACGGATGGGGATGTCCTCTTCTAGCGAACCAAGGGGGCGAAGCGGCGAACCCTCCGTGATGATCTCGACACATCGGCGCGCGGCCGTCGCATCGATCAGCCTTTCGTCGACGTGCCTGCCCAAATCGCGTTCGCCGCACCTGGGCTTTGGTACACCGTGGACACAGACGGGGGTGGAGGAATCGCTTCGTGCAGCGGGAGCGCCTACCTCTGCCCCAGATGAGTTAGGAACAAAATCTGCTCTGTGCGCCCGCGCACACCCTGGCACGATTTCGCCACGGTTCAGACTTAGCCGTTGAACGTAGAGCGGCGAAGTGTCGAGGCCCCGGTAAACCGGACGTTTACGGTTTTCGGCAACCTTGCGTTCACCATGATCCGTGCCCCGCGCGCGAATGGGTAGAGGGTGAAACCACGGTGGGTAAGCTTCTGCGGAACGGCCGGACGACCCATTGCCCCGGCTCTTGGAAGCGGGCCGGACGTCTGACCGTCTTCGGTGCCAGTTTCGGTCTGGCTCTGGCGGGTGGAACCCGTGGCACCCAGGACGCCGTCGCCAACGGTGATACGCGGACTCTTTCTATTTATCACACCCATACCAAGGAAAGCCTGACGGTCACCTTCAAGCGCGACGGACGTTACGACAGGGCGGCTCTGGAGCAATTGAATTGGCTCTTGCGCGACTGGCGATCCGATGAGCCGATCAAGATGGACCCTCGCCTGTTCGACACGGTCTGGGAAGCCTACCGGTCGGTGGGTTCGCAGGAACCGATCAACGTCGTCTCTGCCTATCGCTCGCCCGGCACCAACGCGATGCTGCGCCGGCGATCCAAGATGGTCGCCGAGTACAGTCAGCACATGCTCGGCAAGGCAATGGATTTCTACCTGCCGGATGTGTCGATCGACCAAATCCGGGCCATCGGCATGCGAATGCAGAGGGGCGGCGTCGGTTGGTATCCCCGCTCAGGCTCCCCGTTTGTGCACCTCGACGTTGGCTCGGTCCGCTCATGGCCGCGTATGACGCACGATCAGTTGGCCCGTCTATTTCCGGATGGAAAAACCGTTCACCTGCCCTCGGACAATCGCCCCCTGCCCGGCTACGAAATGGCCCGTTCCGAAATCCTCTCGCGCGGTGGAACCGTTCTTGGAGTCACCGAGGTGGCGCAAATGGACGAGGACGACGGGCCGAGCATCAAGGGGTTCTTTGCCAGCCTCTTCGGCGGCGGCCGCGCGCAAGATACCGCACCGCCCGTGCAGGCAGCGACGAAAGCGTCGGAGCGAGCCCGCACGAGGACGGCAGCCGTGGTGGTCGCCAACGCCGATCCCGAGGACCCGGTCGGTGCGCGCACGGCGCTCGCCTACGCGGCACCCGCCGCGGATGAGGCCCTCAAAAGCAATTTTCTTCGTCGCGACGGCCGTGACGCCCAGAGCCTCCTGACCAGCGAAACGCCGACAACTGCAACGTCACACTCGGATACGGTCGCTTCTGTGGCCCTACCGCTGCCGCCCCGTCGTCCGGCGGAATTTGCAGCGGTGACCGCCGCCCTGACGATGCCTCTACCGCCCCCACGGCCCGTCGTACAGCTTGCCGGCCTCGGCAATGCCGGCATGGCCAATCTCTCCCCGTCGATGCCCCCCCGTGCAGCCCTCGTGCCAGCCAATGCCGATCCGCGAACGCAGCTCCATGCTCTCTTCGTGGCGGCTGCCGCGAATGTCGAGCCCGCGAGTCGTGCGGCGCCGGTGAGGCTTGCCAACGCGAAGGCAAAGCTCGACGGAGCGCCGACCGCGATTGTCTTGCCGCAAGCCGGCGTCGCCACCCGCTTCTCGGCCCGAAGCCCCGGCGACGACCTCGCGGCCTCGCGATTTACTGGCTCGGCCACACGCGTCGTACCCGGCACACGCTGATCGCGACGCGGTCACTTGCCCGTAACGCGACAGATTTGCTTTGCATCCCGCTCGAGGTGGGGGGAACCGCCGACGGTCCTCGGACGCGAGCGCACGAACCGGTAGGTCGCGACGCGGCGGAGTGAGGCTCGGGACTGACCGTGGAGGTCGTCCACCAGAAGCGCGACGGGCGTTCGCATTACGAGAACCAAGAGGGTAGTTCGCTGCCACGGACCATGTCTTCCGCCCGTGAGATATCTGCCCCGAACACAACCTGTGTCTGGGCCGGCATTTTCCTTGCCGACGCCAAATTTTTAAAACGGCCCACCAATCGGAAGCATCGCGACAGACGATCAACCGAACAAATCTTCACCGAACAGCCTGGAGGTAAGTTAAGTTATCATCGAACCCATAGTCCAAAATGAAAGGTGAAACTGAAGTCAGTCTATCAAACTGATTAATCTGAGCGCTTTCATAGGACGATGTTCAAACGCGTAATTTGTAAAAAGATATTTTTTTAAAGACTGGCAGAGCATTCTGCAATTATGAACTGGAATTTCGAGGGGAATCCGGCTCTCGCGATGATTTTTATTGTGTGCGAAAGCCTCGCCGATCCGCCAAATGGGGTATGCCATTCCGAATTCATTTCAAAGACAAGGAGGTGTCTGCGGCGTTGGAAGGATCAGGCAACCTTTCGATGAGGACCGCAATAGCTCAAACACCCAAGGAAGGCGGTTCTTGATGTTCAAGGTAAGTGCAAGTTTCCTGCTGGCAGGTATTGCTCTGGCCGCCGCTGCCCAGGCCTCGCCGCGGCGTCGGAGTGCCTTGGAATGGGCTGGCGGTACGCTGCTCATTGCAGGCCTTGGTCTTCTCGGCGCAGGACTCCGTTTGTTTCGATAACGTGCCGGCCGGCGGGCCCGGTAAGCCGATCGCTCCGGGATGTACCGAACGGGACTCCCGATCCAGCTGCCCTATGTGCAGGACATGACACGCATTCACGTCTGCACGCTCGGGATGGCACTCCTGATCGCCCTTAGCCCGATACGCGCTTTGGCCTCGGGAGACGCACCGGCCTTCCTGCTTGTCGGCCTCGATGGCAAAACGTTCTTCGCGCCGGATGGCAGCCGCAACGGACCGAACGGGAGTGATGCCGTTGGGATCATCGACGCCAGTGATGAGGCACATCCTCGCTTGGTCCATACCCTCACTCTCGACAACTCGGTGTACGGACCGCCGACGAACCTGCGGGTCACGCCGGACGGGCGTCTGGGTTTGGTCGCAAGTTCGGTGCTGATGCACCAGGACGGTACCGCTTGGTACGCTCACGCGGACAATCGCCTGCATGTCATCGATCTGACCGCGACGCCACCGCGCCTCATTGAGACAGTCGAGGTTGGACAGCAACCCTCCGGTATCAGCATTTCGAGGACCGGCGATCTCGCGCTCATCGCCAATCGCGAGGGACGCAGTGTCACCGTTCTCTCAATCCTCGGCTCAAAGGTTCGGCCGCTCGCAACGATCGATGTGGGCGATGAAGCTGCGGCGGTCGCCTTCGCTGCGAATGGACGGCGCGCCTTCGTCGCAAAGAACAAAGCGGCGCGTATTGGCGTCCTGTCGATCAATGGCACTTCGGTGCGCTATGAGCCGGAGTACGATATGCCCGTTGGCGCAGGGGTCTACGGGCTCGATGTGACGCCCGACGGAACGCTCGCGCTCACTGGGAACACCGGACAGGAGCCGAGCGACGGGCACGCCGATACCATCAGTGTCATTCGCGCCGATGGTCGACGCCCGGTCGTCCTCGATCACCTGGGAATCGGCGACACGCCGGAAGCACTGGTGATCGCGCCGGACGGCCGACATGCCGCCGTCTCGATCGTCCGGGGGTCGAGCGCAGCACGTGGAAGCCCGGGCTATACGCCGACTGGCGCTGTCGCGTTGCTGACCCTCTCGTCACAGAGCGTGCAGATGACGTCCCAGGCGGAAGCGGGCGTCGTCACGCAGGGTATCGCATTCAGTCCCTCCGGCGATTACGTTTATGTCTGTAATTACGTCGACCGGAACTTGGGCATCTACCGCATCTCGGGCGATACCCTGATCGATACGGGCAATCGCCTATCGCTTCCCGGCCAACCCGCGTCTCTGGCCGGACGATAGGATCGTCGATGCCGAGGGATTTACGCAAAACCTCACCTCAGCCGCTTCTCCATCGCCCGAGACAAAGCCATGCCTGACGAACCGGCACAGGCCGCTCGAAGCGTTCACTATGTGGGGTTTCGCGATGATCGCTATTGGAACGCGTACCGTCTCTTCGGCGGTCCCCGGATCATCCACCGGCGCTGGGACTTCTACGCCACGCGCGACGTCGGTCCCAACGATATCGTAATCTTCGCGCAAGGTGACGACACCCAGCCGATCACCGATCGGAACGCGACGGACGTCGATGAACGTTGGCTCTAGAACCCGTCGAATACCCAGCCACGGGGTTGATGCAACGACCGCCGAGGTCACGCGCCGTCAAGGGGGAGCGTAACCTCGACAAGGCGCGAGGCGGTGACTTACGCAGCCTGTTTGCGGCCCTTGGTCTTCGGCGGGACCTCTTCGTCTTCGTTGCGGTTCGCAACCTGACCGAGGCCGATTGACTTCGCGAGTTCCGAACGCATGGCCGCGTAGGACGGGGCGACCATCGGGTAATCGGCCGGGAGGCCGTAACGCTGCCGGTAGCTGTGGGGATCAAGGCCGTGGCTGCTGAGGTGACGCTTCAGCGTCTTGTAGCTCTTGCCGTCGAGAAAGCTGATGATGCCGTCCGGCATCACGGATTTGCGGATCTGGGCGGGCGTCGGCTTTTCGGGCGCAACCTCCTCGGCGGTCTGGGCGGCACCGGTGACGAGGCCGTTGAGCGCGGCGTGCACATTGCGGATCAGATCCGGTAGATCGGTGGTCCGGACTGGATTGTTCGATACATACGCCGCGACGATGTCGGCGGCGAGATCGACGAAGTCGGTCGTTTGAATTTCGGTGCTTTCGGACATGCGTAGTTTTCTTTTCCCTGTGCCCCCAAGGCAGCAGATCGCCCATTCGTAGACATTTATCAAGCGCCCGAGGCCAAATTCGGCGATGAACATGCCTGACATGCGCATCACAGATAAGAGATGTCCACAACAGAGACGCTGCACGCGGAATCGTACTCGCGATTATTGCTTGTCTGCTCGGGCACGTCCGCCGGCACAACCATCGGGCCGCGGTGGATAGGGCGAGCGTTGTCCATACTGCCCGATCCGATGTGGAATCGCAGCGATTTCCGGTTTGGCACGTGACGCCGCCACGCGCAGAACTCCTTGGCATCAGGGCCTGCTACCGGCCGGTTGGGGTCTGATCCTGCACGATGCTGTCCTGTCGCGCCTGACGCTCCCCTTGCCGACGCCCGAGCCAGAGACTGTTCAGAAGCCATGCCACGGACAGCGGGACCGCCGTCACGGCGACAGCGGTCGAACCGAGCCCCAGAGCGGCGATCCCGGCGAATGACCAGGCCCCGACCTGATCACCGACGCGATACACCACCGTGTCGATGAAGTTCTTCGCCTTATAGCGATCCTCTCGCGGTACGACCGTGAACAGCACCTCACGGATAGGCCGTGCGATGGCGAAGTTTCCGGCGCGTCGCAGAACCTGGAAGAGCACAATGGCGGTGATCGTCGGCGAAACGGCCAGGGCCGCGAAACCCAGGATGCTGGCCGCTGGCAGGACGGCCAGTGCCGGCCCCACACCGATCCGGCGCACGATCCGTCCGGTCAGGAAGAACTGCACGCCAAGAGTGAGCGCGTTCACCAGCAGATCCACGCTTGCGAAGAAGGCCGTCTGCGCTCCTCGATCGGGAAAGCTGCGCTTCGCGATGCCGGCTTGTTCGAAATACAGGAACGTCGATGTGATCGAGAACAGCAACAGGAACAGACTGATATTCAGAAGGTAGGGTGACCGGAGCGTCCGCGTGATACCTGCGAAGGCGCTGCCACCGATGGCCTCGGCGGCCGGTGCATCACCGGCGGTCGGTGCCTGACGCAGGCGGTCCGACAAACGGGCGAGTCCGCGCATGCTGAAGACCGCCGCCTCGAGAAGGACTGCCGCGCCGGTCAGGAGGGCCCAGGTCGGCACGTCGCGAGCGAGGATGGCGGTCGTCGCCGAGCCCGCGATGGCGCCAAGGGTCGCCCCGGCTGCGATGAAACCGAACAGCCGCTTACCCTGCTCCGTCGAGAAGACATCGACGATGGTAGCCCAGAAGACCGAGACGACGAACAGGTTGAAGATCGACAACCATATGAAGAACGCACGGCCGATCCAGATATTCCCTTCTGGACCCGCGAGGTACAGAGTAGCGGCGAAGACGAGAATGTTGGCCGCGAAGAACCGATAGGTGAGCGGTACGAACCGCGCCCGCGGCAGCGTTTTCACGAGCCAGGCGAAGGGCAGGTTAAGAGCCAGCATCCCCACCAAAGTGCCCGTGAAGAGCCAGGGCAGATTCTCGATGCCGCCCGCCAAGCCCATCTGGTCGCGGATGGGACGGAGCACATAATAGGCCGCCAGGATCGAGAAGATGTACGCCCACGACCAGGCAACCGCCGGTGCCTCGCCCGGCCGCATATCGACGAGGCGCCCAAGCCAAGCAGCGGCCTGCTGACCCGCCGGCACTTTGGATGATGCGCCGGCGGACGTTTCACCACTCAAGGTGTGACACCCAGGCGCGTGCGCAGGTCCGGAGCGGTGAGTTCGAGCCCGAAGCCGGGCGAGCCCATGGCGAAGCTGTCCGCCGTCCTGAGAGGTCCGACGACCACCGGATCGAAGCCCGCATCGGTGACGAGCTTCGACACTTCCGCGACGGACTGAGGGTCGTCACCTGCGAGGGGGATCGCCATCCGGCCCCCTTCGCGGTGAGCGTTCTTGGCGAACACCTTGTAATTCGCCGCGTTGAAGGCACGAACGATGTGGGCGCCAATCAGGTACTTGGCCGAAACGGCTGCGATGCCGCTCGCCTGGACCTCGCCGTAGACCTCGCCGTCGCGGGCTTGGGTGGCGTTACCGGCATCGATGACGATTTTGCCCTTCAGGGCGGCACCGTGATCCTGCGCGATCTGTGGATACGCCTTGTAGGGAACCGCCACCAGCACGACGTCGCCGAAGGCGATCGCTTCGGCCGGAGTCCCGGCGCGGGCCTTGGGTCCCAGCCCGTCGACGAGGCCCTTCAGGTCTTCTGGGTGCCGGGACGACAGCATTACGGGATGGCCGGCCCTAGCCCACATGCCGCCGAGTGTGCCGCCGATATTGCCGGCACCGATGATCCCGATGCGCATCGGCTCCGATTCGGTCTGCGCCCAGGCGGAGCCGACTAGAGCGAAGGCGACGGCAGCGCCGGAGACGCGCGCGAGAATCGAGCGGCGTGTCACGAACTCAAAGTGCATCGACGAGGGCCTCCATGCGGGTGCGTTGCGCGGCATCGGGCAGACGGCCCCGTGCGGCGCCGAGGTTGTCCTCGACATAGGCCACCTTGGCCATGCCGGGGATCGGGCAAGTCACCGCTTGGTGCGCGAGGACGTATTTCAGGAAGAATTGGGGCCAGCTCGCGCAGTCGAACTCCGCAGCCCAGGGTGGCAGCGCGCGCCCTTGCACGGCCTTGAACAGGCGATCGCGCCCGAAGGGAACGTTGACCATCACGGCGGTCCCGCGCTCCTTTGCCAGGGGCAGGATGCGCGCGGCAGCGCTGCGATCG
This sequence comes from Methylobacterium sp. 001424705, assembly GCF_059816145.1. Taxonomy (NCBI): domain Bacteria; kingdom Pseudomonadati; phylum Pseudomonadota; class Alphaproteobacteria; order Hyphomicrobiales; family Methylobacteriaceae; genus Methylobacterium; species Methylobacterium sp. 001424705. The sequence goes on from NZ_JCBANU010000001.1 coordinate 22,020, forward strand.
TCGAGGGCGTAGTTCACCTGGATGAAGTCCAGGGTCTCGCGCGTCATCAGCGCTTCGAGATCCGCAAGCTGACTGTCGCGCCAGACCGTTGCGCCGAGATACCGGATCTTCCCCTGCGCCTTCAGATCGCGAAGGGTCGCGAGATTTGCATCCGGATCGATGAGGTTGTGGACCGCGATGAGGTCGATCACCGATGTCTTCATGCGCTGGAAGGATCGCGCGATCTCCGCCGCGCCGGCCTCCCGGCCCGGCGTCCCGACCTTGCTGCACAGGAACACCTTCTCGCGCAGGCCATCCTGGCTGAGGATCAGTCCAAGCACGTCCTCGGCGGTGCCGTAGCTCGGCGCGGTATCGATGACCGTTCCACCGAGCGCAACGAACCGCTGGACCGCCTCGCGCAACGGCGCGATCTTCTCCGGCGTCGGTTCGACCTCGTAGCGACGCGACGTACCGATGCCGATCACCGGCAGGGTTTCGCCGGATGAAGGAATTGGGCGGCGGAGTAATCCGGAGAATTGCGCCGTCTCGGCCATCGCCCTGCGCTTCAGCGGACCTGCCGACAGAGGCAGAAGAGCGGCGCCGGCGATGACGGCGCGTCGATTGGGATGCATCGGGGCACGAACTCCAGCGAGGCGAGCGTCCGGACCATCTAGGGCCCGGTGCCGGACTTCGACATATCCACTGGCGCACGGATCGTGCCTGCGACGGCCGGTGGCGAAGGACGGCGTATCCGTCACGGGCCGGAGCAGCGGGCGATGCAGGGCGGCGTCAACGTCGCGCACGGAAGGTCCGTGCATCGACCTCCAGCGCCTTCATCCGCGAGGCCAGGGTGGTCGGCCGCAGGCCGAGCAGTTCGGCGGCGCCCCCCGGGCCGAAAACCTTGCCGCCGGCCAGGGTCAGGGCTCCCTCGATCTCGGAGCGGTCGCGGGCGCGCCGCTCAAGCTCCGTCAACGGGTTCAGGATCGGCAAGGCCGTGGCGACGGCGTCACGGCCGCGCGGCGGTAAATCAACATCCGGCAAGTCGAGATGGAGCCGCCCACGCACCGCGAGGATCGCCCCCCGCTCGATCACGTTCTCCAGTTCGCGGACGTTTCCCGGCCACGGATAGCGGCTGAGGCGGCGCGCGTCGCCTTCCGTGAGCCGCGGCTCGGCGATGTTGAGCCGCCGCGCCGCGCCCTTGAGGAAGTGCTGGGCGATCAACGGAATGTCCTCGGGCCGCTCGCGCAAGGGACTCGCGGCGATCGGAAAAACGTTGAGGCGGAAATACAGGTCCTCGCGGAAGCGACCGCGCCGCACCTCCTCCCGCAGGTCGCGATTGGTGGCCGCGATCAGCCGGACGTCGACCGCGCGGGTGCGCTCCTCTCCCACCCGCTCGAAGGAGCGCTCCTGCAGCACCCGCAGTAGCTTGCCCTGGAGGTCCAGGGGAATTTCACCGACCTCGTCAAGGAACAGCGTGCCGCCATCGGCGAGTTCGAAGCGCCCGACCCGGTCGCGGACGGCCCCGGTGAAGGCGCCCTTCGCGTGGCCGAAGAACTCGCTTTCGAACAGCTCTCGGGGCACGGCGGCGCAGTTCACCCGGATCAGGGGGCGATCGGAGCGGCGGCTGGCCTCGTGGATCGCTCGCGCGATCAGCTCCTTGCCGGTGCCGGATTCACCAGTGACCAGCACGGTCGCGTCGGTGCCCGCCACCACGTCGATCTGGCGAAGGGTCGCTTCGATGGCGGGTGAGCGGCCGATGATGCCCTGGTGATGGCTTTCGAGGCGAATTTCTTCCTTAAGGTAGGCGTTCTCGAGTTCCAGGCGCTCACGCAGGGAATCCACCTCGGCGAGCGCCTGACGCAGCCGCTCGTCGGCCTCGCGCCGGGGGCCGACGTCGCGGAAGACGATGACGGCGCCGAGGAGTTGGCCTCGGTCGCGGATCGGCGTCGATGTGTATTCCACGGGGAACGCGCGTCCGTCACGCCGCCAGAACACCTCGGTGTCGACCTGATGCACGACACCGTCGCGAAACGCCGCGTAGATCGGGCAATCGTGGTGGTGATAGTGCGCCCCGTCCGGATGCGTGTGATGCACCGTGGCGTGCATGTCCCGCCCGACGAGGTCGGCGGCGGTCCAGCCCAGCATGCGCTCGGCGGCTGGGTTGACGAAGGTCGTCACCCCCTCCGCGTTGACGCCGTAGATGCCCTCCCCGGCCGCCCGCAGGATGAGCTGGTTCTCGCGTTCGAGATCACGGAAGACCCGCTCCATCCGCTGCCACTCGGAGAGGCCGGCCCGCATATGGGCATCGGCCTGCGCATCCACCTGGCGCCGACGGCGCGCGTCGAGGTCGGCCAGGGTCACCAGCATCAGCGGTGGGTGGCTGAGCAGGAGCGAACCAGCATATTCGAGGCGCAGGGCCTTGTCCGCACCATGCCGCGGCGTCAGGGCGTGGGTCCACCAATGGCCCTTGGCCTGGACCGCCTGCGTGAACACGATCAGCGTCGGGAGTTGGCCCGGATGCAGGACGCTGGCCGGCAGGCCGCGCAGCACGGTGTCGGGATATCCGAGCAGATCGGCGGCCGCCGGGTTGGCATCCACGACGCGATCCCGATCCGGGTCGAGGACCAGCATCGCCTCGCGGCTTTCGCGAAACGCAATGCCGAGATCGAGCGGAGCGGGCGGAATCGTCATCTACCCTTATGTCGTTACGAGATCTCGTTGCGCAACCACGATCTTTCGTGAACCACGAGATTTCGTGTTCAGGCCCTACGAGGTCAAGCACTTGCTTTCACTAAACAAACAGTCGTTTTCGATCCTGGCATGGGGGTTGCTCATAAGTGTGCAGTTTCCAGTGGCGAGGCGACCATGGCCCTGTTCGACAATCCCTTCGATGCCACCCGGCGCCTTGGCCGAGGCGGCTGCTCCTGCGGCGCTCACCGTTCGCAGGGTGAACACGATGCGGCCCAGCCGACGGGCGACGCGGCCCTGCAGCGGGTGGTCGACGGGACGGTGATGCGGGCGCTGTTTCCCCACGATGCGGAGCGGCGGGCGTTCCTGCGCAGCGTCGGAGCCGCGACAGCCTTGGCGGCCGTCAGCCAGTTCCTGCCCACCCGCCTGATCGCCGAGGCCTTTGCCGAGGGCGCCAAGCCCGAAAAGACCGACCTGAAGATCGGCTTCATCCCGATCACCTGCGCCACGCCGATCATCATGGCGAAACCCATGGGCTTCTACGAGAAGCAGGGCCTGAACGTCGACGTGGTGAAGACGGCCGGCTGGGCGGTGATCCGCGACAAGACCCTGAACCGCGAATACGACGCCGCCCACATGCTGGCGCCGATGCCGATCGCGATCTCGCTGGGCGTCGGTTCGAACCCGCAACCCTACACGATGCCGGCGGTGGAGAACGTGAACGGCCAGGCGATCACGCTCGCCATGAAGCACAAGGACCGGCGCGACCCGAAGGACTGGAAGGGCTTCAAGCTCGCGGTGCCGTTCGACTATTCGATGCACAACTACCTGCTGCGCTACTACCTCGCGGAGGCCGGCATCGATCCCGACACGGACGTGCAGATCCGCGCCGTGCCGCCGCCCGACATGGTCGCGAACCTGCGGGCCGACAACATCGACGGGTTCCTGGCCCCCGATCCCGTGAACCAGCGCGCGGTCTATGACGGCGTCGGCTTCATCCACATCCTGTCGAAGGAGATCTGGGACCGGCACCCCTGCTGCGCCTTCGCCGCCTCGCAGGACTTCATTACCCAGACGCCCAACACCTACGCGGCCCTGCTGCGGGCCATCATCGAGGCCACCACCTACGCCTCCAAGCCGGAAAACCGGAAGGAGATCGCCGCCCAGATCGCCCCGGCGAATTACCTGAACCAGCCCGTCACGGTGGTGGAGCAGGTTCTCACCGGCACCTTCGCGGACGGCCTCGGCAACGTGCGCAAGGTGCCCGACCGCGTCGATTTCGATGCCTTCCCGTGGCAGTCCTTCGCCGTCTGGATCCTGACGCAGATGCAGCGCTGGGGTCAGATCAAGGGCGATGTCGACTACGCGGCGGTGGCCGCCAAGGTCTATCTCGCCACCGATGCCGCCCGGCTGATGAAGCAGAACGGGCTTACCCCGCCCGAGACCACCAGCAAGACCTTCGCGGTCATGGGCAAGACCTTCGATCCGGCCAAGCCGAAGGAATATCTCGCGTCCTTCAAGATCAAGCGGGCGGGTTGAGCCATGGCCACCAGCCTGTCCCTCCGCGCCGGCCTCGTCTCGCTGGGCCTGCTGCTGGCGTTCCTGCTCTTATGGCAGATCGCGGTCAGCGGCACGGGCAAGACCGAGGCGATGGACCCGGAATACGCCGCCCTGATGGGCGCCAGCGCCACCACCGGCAAGTCGGCGATGCCGGGGCCCCTCGATGTCGGGGCGACGATGTGGAAGCACCTCAAGGACCCGTTCTACGACCGGGGGCCGAATGACAAGGGGCTGGGCATCCAGCTCGCCTACTCGATCGGCCGTGTGGCGCTGGGCTACGGGCTCGCCGTGATCGTGGCGATCCCGATCGGCTTCCTCATCGGCATGTCGCCCCTGATGGGCCGGGCCCTCGATCCCTTCATCCAGCTCCTGAAGCCGGTCTCGCCTTTGGCCTGGATGCCGCTCGCCCTCTATACGATCAAGGATTCCGGGCTCTCGGCGATCTTCGTGATCTTCATCTGCTCGCTCTGGCCCATGCTGATCAACACCGCCTTCGGCGTCGCCGGGACCCGCCGGGAATGGCTGAACGTCGCCCGCACCCTGGAGGTCGGACCTTTCCGCCGGGCGGTCACGGTGATCCTCCCAGCAGCCGCCCCCACCATCCTCACCGGCATGCGCATCTCCATCGGCATTGCCTGGCTCGTCATCGTGGCGGCCGAGATGCTCGTGGGCGGCACCGGCATCGGCTACTTCGTCTGGAACGAGTGGAACAACCTCTCGATCACCAACGTGATCACCTCGATCCTGGTGATCGGCCTCGTTGGCATGATCCTCGACCAGTTGCTGGCGCAGGCACAACGCCTCGTCACCTTCCCGGAGTGAGCGCCATGACCGCCCTCCTCCCGTTCCGCTCCAAATCCTCGGACAAGACCGGAGACGCCCGCATGTCGTCCCAGACCATGCCGTCCTCGGAAAAATTCATCTCGATCGAGGGCATCGCCCGGCGCTATCCGGCGCCGGGCGGCAAGAACACCACCGTGTTCGAGAACCTGTGGCTGCCCATGCGCCGGGGCGAGTTCGTCTGCATGATCGGCCATTCCGGCTGCGGCAAGACCACGGTCCTGAACATTCTGGCCGGGCTGGAGGCGCCGAGCGAGGGCGTCGTCATTGCCGACGGGCAGGCCATCGAGGGGACCAGCCTCGATCGGGCGGTGATCTTCCAGGGCCACGCGCTCCTGCCCTGGCGTACGGTGCTGGGCAATGTCGCCTACGCGGTCGCGTCGCGCTGGCGCCAGGCGCCCCGGGCCGAGGTCGAGGCCAGGGCCCGCAAGGCCATCTCGACGGTGGGGCTCGCCGGGTCCGAGCACAAGCGGCCGTCGGAACTGTCGGGGGGGATGAAGCAGCGGGTCGGCATCGCGCGCGCTTTGGCCATCGAGCCCAAGATCCTGCTCATGGACGAGCCCTTCTCGGCCCTCGACGCGCTCACCCGGGGCACGTTGCAGGACGAGGTCCGGCGGATTTGCGTCGAGACCGGACAGACCGTGTTCATGATCACCCACGACGTCGACGAGTCGATCTACCTGGCCGACCGCATCGTGCTGATGACCAACGGCCCCCAGGCCAAGGTGGCGGAGATCGTCGAGAATCCGCTGCCGAAGGTCCGCGACCGCACGCAGTTGCATCATGCGCCCGGCTACTACGCGCTGCGCAACCACCTGATGGACTTCCTCGTCAGCCGCTCGAAGACGCTCCGGGACGCGATGCCGGCCGGTTACGACCAGCGCCACCCGCCCGTGATCCGCCCGAGCCTCAGCGAGGCCGATGCCACCGCCCTGTCGGCGGACGCGCCCCCCGCCCGGCGCGCCTGACCTTCCCTCACCCACTCGCCACGGAGACCCAAGCCATGAAGCGCGAAGACCTCACCGAGAAGCTGCTCGACATCAAGCGCGAGAAGGGCTGGACCTGGAAGTACATCCAGGATGAGATCGGCGGCATCTCGCCGATCCTCATCACCGCCGCCTGCATGGGCCAGATGAAGCTGCCCAAGGCCCAGGCCGCCAAGGCCGCTGCCTTGTTCGGCCTCAGCCAGTCAGAGGAGCGCATGCTGAACGAGGCGCCGTTCCGCGGCTCGATCGCGCAGATGCCGCCCACGGACCCGCTGATCTACCGCTTCTACGAGCTGGTGATGGTCTACGGCACCACCTGGAAGGAGCTGATCCAGGAAGAGTTCGGCGACGGCATCATGTCGGCCATCGATTTCAACATGACCATGGAACGCGAGCCCAACAACAAGGGCGACCGGGTCAAGATGAATCTCTCGGGCAAGTTCCTGCCGTACAAGTACTACGGCAACGAGGAAGGGGTCCCGGATTACGGCTTTAAGGAAGGCTGATTGGAGCGAGGCCGCTCGGCCAGCGGGTGAGCGGCCTCGACGCATCGTTCTGTACTTCGGCTTTCATCAAGCCATCGCGGATCCCCGTGGGGCGTGACGGCACGGCCATCCGTGAAAGGCAGGCGATCGCAAGCCTGACAGCTTCTTCATTCCGGGGCGCCGCAGGCGCACCCGGACCCGAAGGTGCGCGACCGGAGGCGTGCAATCCAGAACCGCCGACGCGTGGAAGGTCTGCGCCTCCTGCGTGTCTGGATCCCGGGCTCCGCAGCGCGGACCCGGGATGACGTGGTGCTGCAGGCAACCTGGTTGGAAGTCTCGGACCAGGACGGTCCCACAACGCCCGGGTGCCGTCCGGTCTCATTCCATCGTGGGCGCGAGCTTCTTGACGCTTTCCACGTCCTCGCCGAGCCAGGCCGCGTTCTTGGCCGTGCCGTCGAAGGTGGCGGAAGTCTTGAACAGCTCGTACTTGCCCTGGAGCGCGTAGGGCTTGCTGCGCTCAAGAAGCTCGGCGACGGTCGCCTTGTCCATGGGCTTGAAGGTCTTCACCGCCTCGAAGGCCTGGTCGAGGTCGCGCTGGCTCTCGATGCCGGTGATCACCACGGTGGTCGGCAGGTTCAGGGAGAAGTGCAGGTATTCCAGCGGCTTGATCGGCGCGTCGCTCTTTAGGATGACGCCGTCGCCGAAGGTTTTCATGCCGAGGGCCGCAATTCCGTGCTGGACCAGGTAGGGCAGCACGAGATGCCCGAACGAGCGGAAATGCGCGTCCATCACGTTGAGAGGCATCTGCACGGAATCGAACTGGAATCCGCGCTCCTCGGCGACTTCGAGCATCTGAAGGTGGATGCGCGGGTCCTTGTGGCCGGTGAACCCGATGTAGCGCAGCTTGCCGGCCTTCTTGGCCTCCACGAAGGCCTCCATGGCGCCGCCCTCGGCGAAGACCCGGTCCGGATCGTCGAAGCGCAGAATTTCATGGTGCTGCACGAGGTCGATGCGATCGGTGCGCAGGCGCTTGAGGGATTCGTCGATCTGACGCATCGCCTCCTGCTTCGTGCGACCGTCCATCTTGGACATCAGGAAGACCTTGTCGCGGTAGCCGCCCTGTGAGAGGGCGACCCCCATGCGCAGTTCCGAACGGCCGCCGTTGTAGTCCCAGCAATTGTCCATGAACGTGATGCCGCGTTCGATGCCGGCATGGATGAGGCGGGTCGCCTCGTCGTCGGAGACCGCGTTCTTGCCGAGGTGGAAGCCGCCCATCCCGATTGCCGAGATCTTCTCGTCGTGGCGACCAAAGGACCGGTACAGCATCTCGCCCCGGCGCTCGCCGGGATCGCTGAGCAGAGGCAGGTCGGCCGGGTCCTTCGGCCGGGTGTTGGGCAGGCCGGGGGCGGTCACGGCCGCGCTGGCACTGCTGGTGGCGGCGAGTCCGGCGCCGGCTGCGGCGCCCTGGAGAAAGCTGCGGCGTTCCATGTCTGCTCTCCGGTGTGAAGGGGGATGTTGCGGGATGCGTGCGGCATGTCAGGCCGCCGTCCCCTCGACGCGATTGGCTTCCGAGAGGGTGCGGGCGGCCTGGAGCAGGCGCATCGCCGCGCAGGCGGCCCCGTAGCCGTTGTCGATGTTGACGACGGTGATGCCGGGGGCGCAGCTCGCCAGGATGGCGTCGAGGGCCGTACGGCCGCCCTCGGCCACCCCGTATCCGACAGAGGTCGGCACCGCGATCAGGGCGCTGGCAACGAGGCCGCCGACGACGCTCGGCAGGGCCGCGTCCATGCCGGCGGCCACGATGAGAATCGGATGAGCGCGAATTTCGTCGAGCCGGGTGGTCAAGCGCCAGAGCCCGGCGACCCCGACATCGGCGAAAAGGGTCGTGGCATGCCCTTGATAGGCCAAGGTCCGCACGGCCTCCCGAGCGACCGGAACGTCGGAGGTCCCGGCTGCGACGATGCCGATCCGGGCCGGCCCGGTGAGCGGCCGGGCTCGCCCGAAGATCGCCGTGCGCGACACCGCGCAGTAATCGATCCGGTCCCGGTGATGCCCGGCAAGGGCCGCGTGCTTGTCGGCGTCGAGGCGCGTCAGCAGCAGCGGCGCGCCGCGCGCCGTGGCGGCGTCCAGGATCGCGTCGATCTGCACCGGGGACTTGCCGGCCGCGTAGATCGCCTCCTCAAGGCCGATCCGCTCGGGTCGGGCGAAATCGAGGACGAACTCGTCGGAGACGCTCATCGGGCCGCTCCCGTCAGGAAGGCGCTGCCAGTGCGATAGGTCGTGAACCGCACCGGAGTCTCCGGCAGGTTTGCCGGGGCACCCGCGCGGATCTGCGCCGCCAGCGCGGTCTGGCGTGTGCCGTCCAGGGCAGCGAGGCTGACGGGGTCGAGCTCCACCACGATCCCGGCGGCCCGGACGCGGCAGCGCACGGCACGGCGCGGTCCGATCCCCGCCTCGAGGCTGCGACTCACCAGGCCCTCGACGGCGTGGATGAAGGCGAGGGTCTCGGGCTCGATTCGGATCCCGGTCTCGACGCGGCTCGACAGGCAGGGCGCCGCCGGAAGCTCCGCCACCGATCCGAGATCGAGCGCTCGGGCGAGCGATCGCACCGTGGCCTTGTCCAAGCCGGCCTCGACGTAGGGATGGCGGACGCCGTGCTCGCGCGCCGCGTCGAGGCCCGGGCGGTACTCGCCGAGATCGTCGAGGTTGGCGCCCGACACCATAATCCGGTCGGTGACCTGACGAATCGTGCCGTAGAGGTTGGTCTTGCAGAAGAAGCAGCGATTGACCGGATTGGCCAGGTAGTTCGGGTCGGCGAACTCGCCGGCCTCGACCACGCGCAGGGACCAGCCCGCCCGCGCCGCCTCGTTCCGGACCCGCTGCGTCGCCTCGACGGGCACCGCCGGCGAAGCCGCGTGGACCATCAGCGCCCGGTCGGCCCCGAGCAGGCGGTGGGCGGTCTCGGCGAGGGTCAGGCTGTCGACACCGCCGCTGACCGCGACCGCGAGAGGTCCGATCGCCAGGATGACGTCGTTCAGACGTTGCAAGACCTCGGGGCTCATGCCGCGCCTCCCGCCTCGTCATCCGCCTGGAGCGCCAGGCCCTCGGCGGCGCGGCGCAGGCCGGCACGGGTGGCGTGGGTCTCCTGCGCGATTGCGTCGTCGGCCTCCGCCTTGGCGGTGCGTCCACCCGGCCGGTCGACCACCTTCACCCGCATGGTCTGACCCTCCACCGTGACCGTGTGCATCCGCCGCGGCAGGGCTGCGCCGGAGACGATGCGATGTCGCAGGCCGATCGTGGTGGTTTCGCGGAAGCAGGCCGCGATCGCCTCGTCCAGCGCGCTGGCTCGGGCGAGCGCCCGCACATGGGTCATCATCCGTCCCTTCTTGCCGAAGACCGGCATCTGGACGACGTCGAAGATGTCGGGGTGCCTGCGCAGGCGATCGAGGCCCATGCCGAGGTCTTCCGCCGATTGATCGTCCACCTCAAACTCGATCACGCCGAGGTCGCGGTGCTCGCCACTCCCGTTCGACGTCGCCGCCTCGTACGCCACCGCGCGCAGGCAGTTGCTCAGGCCCGGCAGGACCTTCGTGCCGAAGCCGATGCCCGACCCCTTCAGGATCCGCGGCGCCGCAGGAATCGGCGGTGCGATGTCCCGCAGGTAGCGCAGGATCGCGGCCCCCGTCGGGGTGACGCGCTCACCCGGCACACCGTCGTCCAGGGTCTCGAAGCCCTCGACGAGGAGACTCGTGGCCGGGGCCGGCACGGGCAGCGGCCCGTGCTGGGTCTGGACCCGGCCCGAGCCGAGGGGCAGGGCCGACACGCTCCAGGCCTCCGCATCCAGGGCCGCGATCAGGTGGGCAGCCGCCACGATGTCGGCGATCGAATCCCAGGCGCCGACCTCGTGGAACGCCACCGCCTCGACGGCGATGCCATGGACCCGCGCCTCGGCCTCGGCCAGACGGGTGAAGATACCGATCGCGTGGGCGCTGACGGTGGACTCGAGCGGACAGGCCTGCAGGTCCGCGCGAATCTGCGACCAGTGGCGATGCCCGTGACCGGCTCCGCCGGCGGGATCGTGTCGGTGGCCATGCTCATGCGCGTGATGGCGATGCGTGTGACCGGGAGCGACGCCGTCCCGATGCTCCGCACTGCGCGCGACGACGAAGCGGCGCCCGGCGAGGATGCCGTCGTTGTGTCCGACGAGTTCGCACGAGACCCCCGGCAAGGCGGCTCGGATGCTCCCCAGCACGCCGGCTTCCCGGTCGGGAAAGAGATCGAGAAGGGCGGCGGCGAACATGTCGCCGGCGACGCCGCCAAGGGCGTCCAGATGAATCTGCATGCGCGTCGTGTTCGTTGTCCCGTCACCGCGAGGAGCGAACGCGACATCGTTCGGAAAGGTCCGGCGGCAAGCGCCTCGGCTCGGAGACCGAAGGCCGCAGCGACGGTGCTCAGTCCGCCCGGATCTGGAGCGGGCCGACGATCTTCGCCCAGAACGAGCACCCGCACGGCAGCGGCTGCACGGTCCCTGCGGAGGACGGGGTTTCGCAGGTGAGCAGGTGCCGGAGCAGCCGCTCCATCTGCGCCACCTGATAGGGCTTCTGCATCACCGGGATGGCCTTGTAGGCGGGCTCGATGCCGGAGAGACCGTAGCCCGTCGCGAAGATGAAGGGGATGCCGCGCTCGAACAGGGCGTCGGCCACGGGATAGCTGCAGGTTTCCCCGAGATTCACGTCGAGGATCGCCATGTCGAGGTCCGCCCCGCGGGCCAGGGCGATCGCCTTGTCGAGGCGCATGGCGACCTCGACCTCACAACCCAGATCGAGGAGCATGTCCTCGCCGAGCATGGCAACAAGGCTCTCGTCTTCCACCAGTAGAACGCGCCGTCCCTGAAGGCCGCTCATCGGGCGGTCCGTCCGGTCACCCGTTCCTGCCCATGCCACCCGAGGGCGGTCAGCGGGATCCGGAGACGGCAGGTCACGCCTGTCGGCGCGAAGGTCAGGTCCGCGCTGCCGTCGAATTCCATCGGCAGTTGGCGCTCGATGAGCCGGCTGCCAAATCCCTTCCGCGTGGGCTCCGCGACCGGCGGCCCGCCCGTCTCGGTCCAGACGAGTTCGAGGCGCTCGCCCGACTCCCCCGGCTCCAGGGTCCAGGATACGCCGACCCGGCCTTCCGGGACGGACAGCGCGCCGTACTTGGCCGCGTTCGTCATGAGCTCGTGCAGCGCCATCGCGAGGGTTACGGCGACCTTCGGATGCAGGCGGGTGTCCGGGCCGACGAGGTCGAAGCGCGCCGTATCGACCTCGGCCAGAGCATGCGGTGCGAGGGCGCCCTCGACGACGCTGCGCAGGCTCGCGCTCTCCCAGTTCTCGGCCGTGAGCACGTTGTGCGTGTTCGACAGAGCGACCATCCGCGCATCGAAGGTCTGGCGCACGGCGGCGTCGGTGTTGCCCCTGAAGGTCTGCGCAGCGATCGACTGAACGGTCGCCAGCGTATTCTTGACCCGGTGGTTGAGCTCATTGGTGAGCAGGCGCTGACGCTCGGCGGCCGCCTTCTCCTCGGTGATGTCACGCACCTCGATGATCGTGCCGATGATGCGGGTTTCGTCGTCGCGGATGGGACTGGCGGTGAATCCGACCGGGTAGAAATGTCCGTCCTTATGAACGAACACCTCCTCGCCGCGCTCCTGGTTGTTCTCCGGAAAGGCGCGGTCGATGGCGCATTCCGCGAGCGGGAACGGGCGGCCATCCGGGTAGGTGTGATGGACGATGTCGTGCAGCGGGCAATCGCGCGCGAGCACCTCGGTCAAGCTGAAACCGGTGAGCAGTTCGGCGGCACGGTTCATGTAGACGCAGTGCTGGCGGTCATCCATCAGGAAGATGGCCACCGAGGCATTGTTCAGGACCGCGTTGAGTCGCCGCTCCGTTTCGTACAGCTGCGAACCGCGCCGCAGGGTCGTCAGGGTGGTCGTGGTCGTATCGAACGTCTGCATCGGTCCAAAACTCGGCACGAACGATCGTTTCCCGGAACGGACAGCGATGCCGCTGGCCAGTGAACAACGAAAAGGCGGTGCAGGGTCATCCATCGGCCAGGGCCGACACACTGCAGGCACAGGTCTAACGTCAGCGCCTATCGCAATCCATGGTCCGCGCAATGGTTCCGACGCCTTCGCCGTCATGCTCGACAGCGGGTGAGCGACGCGCCGACGGGCGTGGGATAGGGAGGCGTCACGCGGCAGAATCCGCGATGGACACGGCTTCGAGCTGCTTCGCAACCCCTACGCGGTCGAGGATCTATTCCGGAACCTCCGACGCGCGGTGGCGCATGCCGCGAATCATCGGCGCCACGGGTGAGAGCGCTCTCGTGATCGGACGCGGATGAACCGGAGCGGCCGGCTCCGGGTTGACGCGCAACAGGGCCGTGCGACCGACGAACGCCATGGGACGTCCTCCCCCCGGCGTGCGGCCCAACCATTGGGATACGAAAAATGAGCGACGGTGCGACCGCCAGCGACAGCCCCTTCATCAAGGGCCGCAATGCCCGCCTCTACGGCAGGCAGCGCGAAAGTTGCCCCTATGCCGAGGGAAGCGAGGACCGAGCCGCCTGGATGCAGGCGTTCGACGAGGCCTCCGACGATCGTCCGGAAAGCGAAACCGGTACGATCGATCCCCAATCGTCCGTCAAAGCCTGAGCCGGGCCTATCACCCGGTGCTCTAAGAACCGGCGGCTCGGCACCCGAGCCTCGAACCGAGGCAGACCGACGCCTCGGTTCGAGTCATCTATCCAGACTCCGGCGACCGAGTTGCAGGTAGCTCGGGTTGAATTCGGCCAATTCGCTGAGGGTGGCCCAGTCGAGGATGGTCAGCCGCTTGCCGGACAAGGCGATGAGCCGCTGGCGGCGTAGGGCCTGCAGGGAACGGTTGACGTGCACGTTCGACAACCCGACGGTGACAGCGATGTCGCTCTGCGTGAACGGTAGTTCGTAGGTCATCCCCCGAGTCAGTCCCACCGCGTTGAGGCGCAGGTGCAGTTCGCAGAACAGATGCGCGATGCGCTCGACGGCCGTCCGGCATCCGATGTTGACGATCCACTCGCGGAGCGTGGCCTCGTTGACGAGGATGCTCATCCGGAGGGCCTGCCGGATGGCCGGGTGTTGCCGCAGGATCGCCTGCAGGGCATCCGCGTTCACGCGCGCCACACGGCAGGGTGAGAGCGTGCTCACGGCGTGATCCATCCGATTGATGAGGCCGGCTTCCAGGTTGCAATGGTCACCGGGGACCAGGAAGGCGGTGATCTGCCGTGCACCGTTCTGACGGAACTGGTTGCGACAGGCGAACCCCTTCACCACGATCAGAACGCCGTCGGCGGGCTCTCCCTCGCGCAGGATGTCGGTATGAGCGGGGTAGTCCCGCGCGGTCGTCGCCAGACGTGACAGTGCATTCCGATCCTCCGTCGACAAGTCCTGGAACGCTTCGAGCTTCTGTATCAGCGCAGACGCGGGCGACTTCATCATGGGGACGAGGACGCGATCGCCGGACGTTTGACTGCTGAGGGCCTGTCCCATGTCACACACTCCCGATCGCAAATTCGTCGTGGGCACTCACGACGTCCCAGGGGATCGTGGGCTTCGCGAGCCAAGCCGCGTCGCCGAAGCCCCGCGTGATCGGATCCTCGCGATGGCAGGTCGTTGGCAGAACGAAGGTCACACTGTGCCTGGGGAAACACCGAAAGGGCCTTGAGCGGTCGCCATCCTGACGCCGTGGCTCGATGACGGGCGGATCGACGCGTTGGCGCCTCCGAAGCGCCTCGGTCGCCGCCGCCGTCGTCAGCGGGCCGGCAACGCGAGAACCGGCCTTCCGGAGGATTTCGTACAAGTCGAGGGGGAGAATCGTGTCGCTTTCGGCGACCGGCCCCCGTGATGTTCCGGCTTCTTCCATCACTCGACCCTGTTTTCGAGACGGAGCCAGATCCCATCAGACCCGGAACACAAATAAGCCCCTTATCCATTATCGATGCAAGTGCAGTATCGATGCAAGTGCAGTTGCCGATTTCGATCCGCAAGATTCCATGCGTCAACTGTGTGTGCGCTACGAAACAATCATTTGTTAGACGTAGAGATCTGTCCAAAATCTATTACACGTGAAGGTGTCGCGCTGACGTGATGGATCAGCCAGCGGATATGCAACTTGAGATAGATGCACAACCGCGGCTGTTCCGTGGGCCGGAAATTCAGCGAGCGCCATCGCTCCGCGCCATGGCGCTCACCGACAAATCATCCACTAGTATCGATGAAAAACGACATGTTGGTTTATGCATTCTGCACTTAAGGATCCATTCAGTGTTCTGTTCAAATCAAGCGCCGAAAGTCGATGATTGCATTGCGGTTCACATGCGGACCCATGACTTTCGGTCGGAGAGGGTCAGAGGATCTCGAATGGAAATTGCACGCCTGCTTCACACCTTCGCGGGTCCCGTGATGGCCCTCGTCGGCACGCTGCCGTCGTGGCGGCGGCCCGCCGCACCTCCCCCGGTGCTGGAGGGACCGGTCGAGCGGACCTACGACTTCCCGGCGCTTCAGCCGCGGGAATCCGCGTATTGGCCTGAGCGCTCACACATCCTGTCGGGCAAGCCGGAGCAGACGGCGACCTACGTCTACAGAAGTCCCGACGGCCTGTTCGCCGCCGGCATCTGGACCTGCCAGCCCGGCAAGTTCCGCATCGACTTCGGCCGGGCGGAGTTCATCCAACTGATCGCGGGCGTGGTGACGGTGACGGACGCGGAGGGCGTCGCGAAGACCTACCGGGCCGGCGATGCCTTCGTCACGCCGGCGGGCTTCTCCGGCACCTGGGACGTGATCGAACCGGTCAAGAAGCACTTCACCTGGTACGGTCCCGAGCCGGTCTGGTAGGGCGGCCTCGCGCCCTACTCGGCGGCGTCGGTGATCCGGAAGCCTTCGATGCCCTGGCGCTCGGGATTGATCGCCGCCAGGGCGCGCTTGGCAGCTTCCAGGGGGTGTTCGGCCTCGATTCGCACGGAGGAGAGATCCGGGCTCTTGTAGACGGTAACGATGGTATCCATCACCTCGGTCAAGGTCGTCCGCTTATCTTCCGGGGCCGCGATCAGCAGTTGCAGCCCCCACGCCTGATAGAGATCGACCAGGGCCTGACTGTTGCGCACGTCGAGCTTGGAGAACGCCTCGTCGAGAAGGCAGAGGCCGAGGCCGGGGTTCTCGTCGCCGGGTCGGTCGCCCGGATAATACGCCGAGGCGAGCGACGCCGCGATGGCGACGTAGAAGGGCGCCTGCGCTTCGCCGCCCGAACCTCGCAGCGCGCGGTTCGACATCGTGGTGCGGTTTCCCGCCCGATCCCGCATACCGATCTCGTAGACGAAGTAGTTCCGGTAGTCCGCGAGGCGCGCGGCGCTCTCCTCACCGGCGATCAGGGCGGTGATCTCGTCGATCGCCGCCGCGAGCGGACCATCAGGAATCGCGCCGCCCTCGTCCGGCAGGATTGCCTGGGCCGCATCCGGCGAGCGGGCGACCTCTGTCGCCAGGGCATGGACGGCGGCGTAGCGCCGATCCACCTCGGCCTCGAAGGCATAGGTCTGCCCCGTGAAGGTCTGGCTCGACAGGCGCTCGTTGAGGGCCTCAAGCCGGGCGCGTACGCGCTCGAACTTGTCCGCGAGCCGAGTCAACAGGTCTTCGATCATCAGGCGGCGCATCTCGCTCTCCGCCCGCCGCGCCTGGTCCCGGTAGCGCCGCAGTTCGTGGCTCGCCACCTCGTCATGGGCCCGCTTCGCCCAGCCGTAGCCGAAGGAGGCCGGCACGTCGCCCGCCCCCAGCGGATTTTCCACCCGCCACTGCACGCAGTACTCGGCGAGGTCGCGCTCGGCCGCCCTGCCCTGCGTTCGCGCCGTCTCCGCCGCTTCACGGGCTCGCGCACGCCCGGTATTGGCATGGCTCGCCAGCGCCTTGGCGTCGAGATCCGCACGCTCGGCACGCAGCGTCGCGAGCGCCTTCGGGTCGAAGGCGTCCGGACGCACGAGCCGGATGCGCATGCTGTCGCCGCCTGCCCAGCGCTGATACGCGGTCCGGCGCGCCTGGAGCGCAGCACGGGCGGCCTCGCGGCTCGCCGCAACCTTGGCCTTCAGGCCGGCCTCCTCGCCCAGCAGCAGGTCTCGCTTCGGCTCCAGCACCTGGACAAGCTCGGTGAGATAGGCCGAACGCTCCTTGGCGAGCTCCGCGAGCTCGGCCTCCAGGACGCCGGTCTCGGCCCGCTCGACGCTCTCCCGCTCCGTGGTCAGGCTGCGGCGTCGGCCCTCGATCGCGTCCGCCTCGGCGCGCAATTCAGCGAGATCCAGGTTCGTTTCGGACAGGCGGCGCGCGAGGGCGGCCCCGATCCGGGCCGCTTCCCGCAGGACATCGGCCTCTGCCCGGGCCCGGCGCGCCTCGGAGACCGCTTGCTCCCAATCCTGGCGGCTCTCTGCGGTCGGACCCCGGTGGCCCCGGGTCATCATGAGCTGGACCGGGCGCACCACCGAATAAGCCATGCCCGAGGTCGAGCGCCCGCTCGGGGCCACGGCCCGGCTCATATGCGCGAGGGCCGCGTCGTTCGGGGCGAGATCGTAGCCGCCGAGGCGCGCCCCGAGGAAGGCCTGCGCGTGGGGATCGGCCGTCTCGATCAGTGCGAGCGGACCCTCGTCGTCGCGCCCGCCGCGCCGCCGGGCCGTATCGGTCGTCTTTACGAGGAGACAGCGGTAGAACTGGCTCTTGCGCGCTTCGAGATGCGCGAACGCTTCGTTGAGGCGGTCCGGTTGCACGACCAGCGCCTCGCGGGCGCCGCCAAGGAGGCCCTCGAGGGCCTGCCCCCATTTTGGATCGATGATCTCGGCCAGCTCGCAGATCGGTGTCGCCACGATGCCGAGGCGGGACAGCTCTTCGCGGAACGCCGCCACGTCCGAGGACAGACGCGGCGCCGCCCCCCGCCCCGCGCTCGGTGCCGGCGCGCGGGACTGCGCCTCGTTCTCGAGGGCGCGGGCGCGCAGCGCCGCGTCCTCCGCCGCCCGCTCGAGGGGCGCGGCGATCGGGGGCATTCCAGCCAGTCCGGCGAGCAACGCGGCGAGCGGACCGTCCGACCTCAGGGTTTCTTCCGGATTGGCCTCGCGGCGAAGACCCGATCGGGCGCAGGCCTCCACCAGGCGGGCGGCTTCGGGCGAGACCGTGCGAATCGTGCCGACGATCACCGCGAGCTTGCCGGTGTCGAGGACGATTCCGACCAGGTCGGCGACCCGGGCGGCCAGGTCCCGCCGGTCGCGGGCCAGCATGGCGAGGCCGGCATTCGAGGCGGCGAGGCGCCCCTCGGCGGCGGTGCCGGCGAGCAGCGCCTTCTTACCCGCGATCTCGCCGTCGATTTCGCGCACGAAGCCCTGGCTGGTGGCGACGCTCTCGCGCGCGATGCGCAGGCGCTCGGCGACGTCCTTGAGGGTCTGGCGGGCGGTCACGGTGTCGATGATGCGCCGACGCAGGTCCGCATCAGCGGCGCGCAGGTCTCCGAGAACCGAGGCGAGGCTCGCCTCGGCCCAGGTCTCGTAGCGCCCGACGATCCGGGCGAGGTGGGCGAGGCGCCGCTCCAACTCGTCGATGGTCTCGAGGAGGCGCCGCCAGGTCTCCACCGATTGCCGGATGCGGGCGACGTCCAGGGGCTCGGGTTCGAGCACGAAGGACCGGACGAAGGCCGACGAATCGAAGATCGGCTTGAACGCCACGGCGTTGGAGAAGGTGCGCAGGAAGTGGCGCGGCTCCGGCACCGCTGCGCCCTCGCGAAGGGTTCCGAGGAGTTCGGCGGTGAAGCGCTCGCCGGACGCTCGGTACTCGTCGAAGGTGGTCCCGCGGGTGCGCAGGTCCTTGGCGATCTCGGCCCAGGGCGCGACGAAGCTTCCGCCCGGCGTCTCACGGACGTAGTCGGCGACCTCGAAGCGGTGGCCGACATGGACGAAGCGGGACAGGGTCGTCTCGCGGCTGTCTTCCGCCCGGGCCGCCAGGGCGAGCCCGGCGGAGACGACGCGCCCCGTGGTCTCGTTCTCGAAGACCAGGACGATCAGTGTCTCGCAGGCTTCACGGGTGGGGCGTCCGCCCTCGGCCGGATCGCTGATCCAGCCGAGGCAGTAATCCCGCACGGTCCGGGCGCTGCGTCCCGAGGCCGAAGCGTTGAGGGCGAGGCGGCTGGCATTGTTGCCCGCCAGCACCGTGCCGACCGCATCGAAGATGGTCGACTTGCCGGCCCCCGTAGGTCCCACCAGCGCAGCCGCGCCCCGGATCCGAATTTGCTCGCGGCGGATCAGGTACCAGTTCGAGAGGACGATATCGGTAAGGCGGTACACGGCCGGCGCTGACGATCCCGAGTTCGAGAAGACACCCCTCGCATGAACGCTGAGCGCCCGGGATGCAAGCCGGCGGGGCCGCCGGCCTGGGGACGCGGCACCGCTGGGCGAGAGTCGGGACGATCCCACGCTCCCCGCGCCGCGTCGCGTCGTGGGTGGCTGCGGAGTGGGGACTGGCGAGGGAGGCGATTAATGCGGCAATCTCCTCCAAGGCGATGTTGCGCTGACTCAGCGAGAGGGGGCGGTGGACCCGGAAGAACCCAGCGTCCAGGACATCGGCCGGCGCCGTTCGGTCCTCCGAGCGGATCGTCGTTACCGCTCGATCGCGCCTGTTCCGGGCGCATCCCGCGATGGTCGCGCCGCCGGGCGACCGGAACCGATGCTCGAAGGCTGGAAGCCAGGGGATTGCGAGGACAAGAACGCCCTCGACGCGGTGGGCGATCGACTCTCACCGCGGATGCGCAGCCTCCTCGATTTCCTCGGCAAGCGCGTGCGGATCGACGCCTGAGACCTCACGCCTCCTCGTCGCCGCGCGCAGCCCCCCAGGCTCGGACCTGATCCATCCAGGCGTCCGGCGACAACACCGCGATCCCGGGCATCACCATCAAGGGTGTGATCTTCTCGACCTTGTCGCGTTCGCCCAGGCGCAGGGCCCCCTTGCGCGCGAACAGACGGAGGATCTCGGTGAGTCGAGCCTCTTCCGGCGGATCGCTACGCGTAGCGGTGCGGATCGATTCGACGATGTCGTCGGTCGTGCATTCCACGACACCCTCGGTGGTCACCCGGTGGGCACGCAGGCCTTCCTCGTAGGCGAGACGCAGGGCGAGCAAGACCAGAGTCTCGTCCTTGCGCAGGCGCTCGGCCTGGGCATCGTGACGGACGCCCTCGGGCGGAACCCGCAGGCACACCATCTGATCGCGATGCATCACGTCGAACTGGTAGCCGAGGCACGCGAAGTAGGCTTGGAAGAAGGGCGCGTAGTGCCGTGCGAGCTCATACGAGCGCCCGATGCCCGGTGTTCCGGCATAGACGCATTGGCTCTTCAGGAGGACCTGAAGCGCCCGGGTCAACTCCTCTTCCGAAGGCGCGCGGGCTCCGGGCGGCGGCAAGTCCTCACCGTCGACGATGGCGCGAAACGATTCGAGCATGGCTGGCCTCGCGGTCGCGGGATCTGCCCGCGCCGGCCGGTGTCTCTAGCGCCTCGCGGCGACGCGCGCCAACGGTGGTGGCCGCGAGCGGGTCCGCGAGAGTGCGACGCCAGTTCCGCGATGTCGCTCAGGCCGCGACGGCCGGCGTCGCACGGAAGAGCGAGAGGCAGGCCGTGTCGCGGTGCATGCTGAGGATCGAAGCGCGGTCGAGCGAGGGATTCGCCGCGAGAACGCGCTGGACCTCGGAAACGATCGCCTCGTAGCGGGCCGGATCGTAGTTCGGCTCCAGCGGGCTGACCGCAATGTAGGTCTCGACCACCAGGACCCGCTCACAGCGCTCCCGGCCGACTTCCGCGGCAATCCAGGCGGACTTGATCAGGCATTTGGCGCTGGTCATGGACGAACGCTCCCGCAGTCTTCTCGAATTTCGCGTCGCATCGCGCGAATGAAATCCAGCGGAGCATGAACCCCTCACAGTATTTTGCCAAGGCCCGGGATTAAACCGGGATCATCAATTCAACCGATCGCGACGAACGCCGTCGCGCAGAGAATTCGGCCGTGAAGGCAGCATAGCCGCGACCGGACACGGACGGCCCCGGATCTAGCGGCGCAGCGCCGGCGCCCGCTCCAGCAGGAAGTCCGGGCAATCGAGCCAGCCATTCGACACCCGACCCTCCATCCGCGAAAGCCGATAGCGGCCCCGCAGGCTCCCGTCGAACAGGACGTCGATCTCCCGCAGGCGCTGGAACACGACGAAATCGTCGACGTCGGCGATCCGGATCTGGGAGCCCCGGATGGTGCGCTCCGGCCCGAGCCGTGCCTCGATGAAGGCCACGATCCGCTCGGGCGTGACCGCGACGCGCTCCCGGAACGCGTCCTTGGCGGCGATGAAGGCTTCGATGACGGGATCGATCTCGATCTCGGGCAACGGCTCGGATTCGATCGCCGCCCGGCGCAGGCGCGGTGCGTAACAATGCGGCTCGCCGATCGGGGGACGGAACAGCGAGACCTGGGGATCGGGCAGGCCGGCGAGGTCGTCATCGCCACCAGCCACCGCGCGCAGGGCCGCGGCCGTGCGCTCGATCCGGTCGGAATCCCGATGGTCCAGGTAGCGCAGCGTGGCGGCGATCCGGCGCTCGAGCCGGGCGACGATGTCGGCGACCACGTCGAGGTGGCGATCGAGACCCTCGAAGATCGCCAGGATCTCGGCCAGATCGCCGCGGACGGCGCGCTCGGCCGTCTCCCGGTCGGGCGCCCGCCCCTCCCGGAGACCCGCATCGGTCAGGGCGCGCAGGGTTAGGGGATCGCGCAGGGCACGGCCGGCCTCGCGCACGATTCCCGACCGGAAGCGAAAAGGATTGAAGCGGGTGTGCAGCGTCCGGTAATCGCTGACGAGGTGGCGCGCGACGAACTCCTCGAAGTAGAGGCGCAGGGCGACGCCCTGATCCGCCTCGCGCAGGATGCGCTCCTCGCTCTTGCGCATCGATCCAGCCAGGCTGCGCAGATGACTGAGGAAGGTACGGGCCGACTTGGCCGCGTTGACCAGGGCCTCGGACCTCTCGGCGGGGTTGGCGATCGCGCTTTCCAGGCTGCCCAGCACGTCGAGGACGGCACCGCCGTAGGAGCGCCGCTCGCCCCTGTCGAGCCGCGCCAGTTCCTCGATGACCATCCGGGCCTCGGGGTCGAACTCGACCACCGGAACATAGCGCTCCCGCCGCTCCACCAGCCAGCCGGCATCGAGAAGGCGGCGATAGACGACCGAGCGGCGCTCGCTCGGTTCCACCGTGCCGGAGGCGTCGTCGTCGATCTCCCGGTCCACGAAATCGGCGGCGAAGTCACCGATCGCCGTCAGAAGTTCGCTCTTGCGCAGGGGTTCGGCGGTGTCCCCGAAGACCCGACCGTGCAGGTGCAGCAGGAGCGCCGCATTGAAGGCCCGGCTCGGCGAGGCGAGCGGCTTGAACAGGTCGTCGGAGAGGTGTGTGAACAGCATGGCGAAGCCGGCAGAGATCAGCCCTGCCCGGCGCGGAGAGTCAAATCGCCGGAGGGGTGGCGCGCGGATCGCCCTGAACTCAGGACGTGAACCGCGCGTTGTCCACCGGTCGTTCGCGTTCTGCGAAGCCAGTTGTTTTCGTGGAGTTTGCGATGTCTGTCCGCCGCCGGAGCACCCTGCTCCTCGCCCTGTCCGTTCTCGCTCTGCCGCTGGCGTCCGGGGGGCCGGTCCATGCACAACCGGCCTCGGACGGAACCGGCGCCGGGTTCGCCCAGCCGCAGCCGGGGGCGATGCGGGGATCCAAGATGATCGGCCTTCCGGTGGTGGGCATGGACCATGTGCGGGTCGGATCGATCGAGGACGTTCTCATCGGCGACGCCGGGAAGGTCGAGGCGGTGGTGATCGGCGTCGGCGGCTTCCTCGGAATCGGCGAGAAGCTGGTGGCAATTCCCTTCGACTCGCTCGCGTGGAACATGAAGGACGTTCCCCTCACGCGTGGGCCGACCTCGGTGGTCACGCCCGAGACGAAGCCCAGCACCGAGGCCGCAGCCCGCGTACAGCCCGAGACCATGCCGGGGGCCGACACGACGCGCGAGGTCCTGGGCGCCGTCCAGAACAAGCACACCGATCAGGTCACGGCGACCACCGGCACGGTCGACGAAAACCGGAAGGCGCCCGCCGATCGCGCCACGGTGCTGGCCGGCGGTGTGCCCGTCGAGGCCGAGATCCGCATGACCAAGGCACAGCTCAACGCGGCGCCGGCCTTCCAGTACGGAGCGGCCCGCCAGGCCGACAAGTAGCCGTGGAGACCACGATGACGATGACCCGAACTCTCACCACGAGTGCCTTCCTGTGGACGGCAACGCTCGGAAGTGCGCTCGCTCAGCAGACCAATCCGGCCCCACCGATCCCGGAGACGGGACCCGCCGGCTCGAATTCCGCCGCCGCCAACGCGGCGGCGACGGATTTCAACTGGATCTGGCTGAGCCTCGCCATCGCGGTCGTCGCGCTGGCAGTCTGGTACGTCGCCCGGCGCCGGCAATCGGGAAACATCCGCTGAGAGCACAACGCCCGTCGATCCGATCGGCAATTCGTGAACGCCGTTTCCACGAGAGGGCAACGGCGTTCATCGAACCGACAGCTCACGACGCAGATGCTCTGCCCATTCAGCCGGGCCCGAGGGGCTCAGAAATCGGACGAGGTTCACCACATGACCCAATCCAAATTCACCCTCGCCACCTTATCACTTTTTCTCTCAGCCTCAGCGGTGCTGCCGGCCCTTGCGCAGTCTGACGCAGCGATTCAGCGCCGCGACAACGGGCGAGCGGCTGCGGAGCGCCGCGATCTGAACCGCGCTGAGCAATCGAGCGCCGATGATCGCAGGTCCGTCGGGACGGACCGGGCCAGGGAATATCATGATGGCGCAGTCTTGCGCCGAGACGAACGGCGCGGAGACCGAGCCGCCATCGCGCGGGATCAGGCGGCCGTCAACCAGGACGGGGCAGGTCTGCGCAGAGACAATCACGCTGCGGCTGTCGGTCGGAGTGCCGTGAACCGAGATCGTGCCAGGGCCGATCACGGCGCCGCCGTCGTCCGTCGCGATCGGCACTGATTAGATGAGAGCGCCGGGCAATCGCAGGATTGCCCGGCAGATCGATTCGGGAAACCGTCCTGCGGCACCGTTCGGACCGCAGGCGTGACGAGGTGCGGCCCGGAGGACTCGTCGTTCGTACGAGCGGCGGGTCCAGCGACTACTCAGCGACGCCTTCCACGACGTCCACGAAGCGCGCGCTCAGGCCCTCACACCCGGGGCACCACGGCGAGCGGTAGAGGCCGTAGGCGAAGAAGCACCCGGCGAAGTTGGCGTAGCCCGTCGGGCCGGCGTAATCGACGATGAGCTTGTCATCGACTCTCACCTTCAGCAGGCCCTCGCCGCCGGCCCCATCCGCGAAGTCAATGGCGACCGCATAGGAGCGATCCCGCTGCAACGGGACGACGGCCTCCGGTCCCAGATCGACGTGACGGCCTTGTTCCTGAGATCCGGCCGTGGGGAAGGTGGCGAGATCGACGTAGAGGACTTCCTCTCGAGCGTGAGGGGCCTGCGGCCTGACCCCGATCGAGAAGGGCGGATTTCGCCAGCGCTCGCCCGGGCTCGGGCGTGCGTTGTATTGGCTGACGATGCACCAATCGTGCGTCATCAGCAGGCCCGGGAGAACGTTGATCGTGAAACTGGCCCGCATCGTTTTTCCGGGTGGATGAACATCGCGTCGACTTGCGTCGAAGACCGCCATCGCCCGGGCCGGCGCGTCCCGCAGCCGGCCCGCGTAATGACGCGCCTCATTCGCGGAAAGGTCACCCTTCTGGATGCTGAAGGTTCGCACCCTTCGGCCATCAGACAACTCGTCCCTGCACGCCCCTCGGGTGACAGGGAGGTCGAACCGCCATGCCGGCAGGATGAACCGGACCCCGTGACCGTCTTCCAGGATCTCCTCGCCGTCGGTGTGCTCGATGAACTCGGTCATGATTCACCGATAGGCCCTGGAGCGAGATGGCGGCAAGGCACTCGACGTGGCGCCGTCCGCATGCCCGCATCGCATCCCGATCGGTGTCAGGGCGCGCACCCTGCGCGACGCATTCTCGTCGCGCATCGCCGCAGCCGGCAGGCTTGCGGGAGCCGGCGTCACCCGTCTCGAAGAAAAGATCCATGAACGATTGCCCCGCCCGGAGGGCAGCTCGACCCGACGCTTTCCCCGATGATCCGGCTTCCCCGTACGAAAGCTTCGGCCCTACTTGCTCGCGTTGGGGAAGAACAGCTCCTTGCCCTCGATCTTGTAGCTCGCGATCGCCGCCTGCCCCTCTTGTGAGATCAGCCAGTCGATGAAGGCTTGGCCCTCCTTCGCCTTCACGTTCGGATGCTTGGCCGGGTTCACCAGCATCACCCCATAGGGATTGAACAGGCGCTTGTCGCCCTCGACGAGAATGGTGAGATCGCCGCGATTCTTGAACGCGAGCCAGGTCCCGCGGTCGGCCAGGAGGTAAGCGTTCAGGGCCGAAGCGGTGTTGAGGGCCGGTCCCATGCCCTGGCCGATGTCGCGGTACCAGTCGCCCTTGATGTCCGCGAGATCGACGCCGGCTTCCTTCCAGGTCCGCAACTCCGCACTGTGGGTGCCGGACCGGTCGCCGCGCGAGACGAACGGAGCCTTGGCCACCGCGAGCTTGCCGAAAGCCGCGACCGCGTCGCCCCCACGGACACCGGCCGGGTCGGATTTCGGTCCGATCAGGACGAAGTCGTTGTACATCACGTCCCAGCGCTTCGTGGCGAAGCCCTCGGCCAGGAACTTCTCCTCGGCCGGGCGATCATGCACCAGAACCACGTCGGCATCGCCCCGGCGGGCCGCGTCGAGGGCCTGTCCGGTGCCGAGGGCCACGACCTTCACGGCGATGCCGGACTTCGCCTCGAAGAGCGGCAGCAGGTGCTTGAACAGGCCCGATTGCTCGGTGGACGTGGTGGAGGCAACGACGATGGAAGCCGGTTCGGCTCGGACGCCGGATGCGGCACCGAGCGCGAACAGGAGGCCGAAGGTCAGGAGGCCGCGGCGAAGGATGTCCAAGGAAGTTCTCCGGTGATGTAGGCCCGCGTTTCGGGGGCCCGGGGCGAGGTGAGAAGCGAGCGGGTCGGACCCTGCTCGACGGCCCGCCCTCGGGCGAGCACGACGACGTCGGCGGCGAGCCGCGTGACCTGTCCAAGATTGTGGGAGACGAGCACCACCTTCGTGCCCTGCCGGGCGATCTCGGCGATCAGGCCCTCGACGAGTTCGGTGGCGCCTGGATCGAGATTGGCGGTCGGCTCGTCGGCGAGGAGGAGATCGGGTTCGACCGCCCAGGCCCGCGCGAGGGCGAGGCGCTGCTGCTCGCCGCCGGAGAGGCGGGTCGCCGGCGCCGAAGCCCGGTCGCCGAGGCCGACGCGCGCCAGGGCAGCGTGGGCGCGCCGCGTCCGCTCGGTCCGCGACAGGCCCAGGGGCGTCAGCGCGAGGGCGACATTGGCGAGCGCGCTGGCCCGCAGGAGAGCCGGGCGCTGGAAGACGAAGGCGCGCCGCACAGGGCCGGCGCCGACGATCCGCACCGACCCGGCATCGGGTGCGAGCAGGCCGTCGATGACGCGCAGCGTGGCGCTCTTGCCGGCGCCGTTCGGCCCGATCAGCGCCGTGATGCCGGCGGCGGAAATCCCGGCGCTCAGGCCATCCAGGATAGTGGTGCCGTTCCGGGCGAGCGCGAGGTCGCTGAGTTCGATCGCGGGCATCGGCTCAGCCGTAGGCGCGCGCGGCGTGGGCGCGCAGGCTCGCCGCCAACGCGTTGATCAGGATGACGAGCCCGATCAGCACCAGCCCCAGCGCGAGCGCCAGACTGAGGTCGCCCTTCTGGGTCTCCAGAGAGATCGCCGTGGTCATCGTGCGGGTGTGACCATCGATGTTGCCCCCGACCACGAGGACGGCGCCGATCTCCGAGATCGCGCGCCCGAAGGCGGCCAGGGCCGTCGTCACGAGGGAGAAGCGCGTATCGTGGATCAGCGCGAGCGCCCGGCGCGGGGCCGACAATCCGAGCGAACGCAGTTGCTCACCGAGATGCGCCTCAGCATCGGCGACCACCTGCCGAGTGAGCGCCGCGACGAGAGGCGTCGCCAGTACGGCCTGGGCAGCCACCATCGCGCCCGGGGTAAACAGGAGACCGAGCGACCCCAGCGGGCCGGAGCGCGACAGCACGAGGTAGAGCACCAACCCGACGATCACCGGGGGGAGCCCCATGAAGGCGTTCAGCAGCCCGACCAGGACCGATCGCCCCGGAAACATGGCGACCGCCAGAAGGGCCCCCACCGGGATCCCGATGCCGAGCCCGATGCCCACGGCGGTGAGGCTGACACGCAGGGAAAGCCACGCGATCACGAGGACATCGCGGTCGAGGGTCGCCAGACGCGAGATCGTCTCCTGAAAGGTCTGAAGCATCGTCACCGGGCTGCACGGGGCCTCGCGGGATGATACGGGGGAGCGGGAAAGATCAATAGGAAAGACTTTGCCGATGCGCGTATCGACGCCTCTCACGCTGCAGGCCGATGGCGATTGGAACGGTCTCGCGCTGCGGCCGACCTTCGCCCTGCTGCACGCGCTTTCCACCTCCACCTCGCTGCTCGTCGCCGCGCGAAGACTCGGAATTTCCTATCGTTCGGCCTGGAGCCGGGTCTCGGACCTCGAAGCCGCCCTCGGACAGCCGGTGGCGATCAAGACCAAGGGGCACGGCACGGTGCTCACACCGTATGGCCGTACGCTCCACGCGACGCTGTCAGGGATGTACGATCGGCTCGGCCCCCTTCTCGCCGCCGAGGCGGACCGGATGACGGAGGCCTTGCGCGGGCTGGAGGCCCGTCAATTGCCCCCCCTGAGGCTCGCGGCGAGCCACGATCCGCTGCTTCTGGGTGTCGTCGAAGCCCGGGCAAACGTCGAGCTCGCGATCGCCGGAAGCCTCGACGCCCTGTCGCATCTTCGTACCGGGAGCGCGGATGCGGCGGGCTTCCACTACGGCTCCGAAGGTCCGGCCCCGGATCCCTTCGGTGCCGTGTTCCGCGATCCGGACCTCCGCGTCCGGCCGTTGTTCCGGCGTCAGCAGGGCCTGATGCTTCCACCCGGCAACCCGCACGGGGTCACCGGCGTCCGCGACATCGCCCGCCTGGACCTGCGCTTCGTGAACCGCCAGCGGGGTGCCGGGACGCGCATCTGGTTCGAACGTCTCTGCGCCGAGGCCGGTCTGGAGAGCCGCGCGATCCGGGGGTCGCAGACCGAGGAATTCACCCATCAGGCCGTCGCCGCGCTCATCGCCACCGGCACCGCGGATGTCGGCATGGGGACACCCGCGATCGCCGAGCGCTTCGGCCTCGCTTTCCAGTCACTGGGCTGGGAAACCTACTTCCTGGCCGCCCGCACCACCGTTGACGAGACGTTGTTAACGCAATTGACGGAGGCCGCCGGACGAGCGGCGTCCGTCACCCTCGGCTACCAGAGCACGGCGTGCGGATAGAAGGTGAGGATGTCGCCCGCGGCCACGGCCGTCACCGTTTCGTCGAGTTCGACGAGGCCGTCGCTCTCCGTCAGCGACGAGAGCACACCGGCACCTTCGCGGGGGTACTTCACGGCCTCCAGGACGGCATCGGGCCCGAGGGCGACGCTGACGCGGACGAATTCGCGCCGGCCCGCCTTCTTGCGATAGGCGAAGGCGGCCCGGACGGGCTGGCCGAGGGGTGCAACGTCGTTTGCGCCGCCCAGGCGCGCGAGGAGTGGGCGCACCACGAACAGGAGCGTGACGTAGACGGCACCGGGATTGCCCGGCAGCCCGACGAACGGCGTACCGTCGACAACGCCCATCGCGACCGGACGGCCGGGCTTGATCGCAAGGCGCCAGAACATCAGCGCGCCGACCGCCTCGACGGCGGCCTTCACGTGGTCTTCCTCACCGGTGGAGACACCGCCCGAGGTCAGGATCAGGTCATGATCCCGGGCCGCTTGCCGCAGGCGCGCCGCGAGGGCATCGGGTTCATCGCGCAGGATGCCGAGATCCGCGACCTCGGCTCCGAGGCGGGCGAGCAGGGTCGAGAGCATCACGCGGTTCGAATCGTGGATCGCGCCGGAGGGAAGCGGCGCGCCCGGCTCTGTAAGTTCGTCGCCGGTGGAGAACAGGGCGACCCGCAGGCGCGTGCGCACGGCGATTCGGTCATGGCCGGAAGCGGCCGCGAGGGCGAGATCCTGTGGCCGCAGGCGCCGCCCAGCCGGGATCGCGCAGGCCCCGCGGGCGATGTCCTCACCGGCGTCTCGAGCGTTGGCGCCGCGTTTCAGCCCGGGGGGCAGCACGACGACGTCGCCCTCGCGGCGCACGTCCTCCTGCATGAACACCGTGTCGGCCCCGGGCGGCATCGGAGCCCCGGTGAAGATCCGGATCGCGCCGCCAGCGCCCGAGATTTCCTCCGCGGCCGTCCCCGCAGGGAGCCGACCGCGGACCGGGAGCCGCGTCTCGCCCTCCAGGCTGAGGTCACCGTGGCGGATCGCGTAGCCGTCGACGGCGGAATTCGGGAATGGAGGCACGTCATGGAGCGCCAGGACGGGCTCGGCCGCCACGCGTCCATCGGCCAGCCCGAGCGGCAGCCACTCGGTCCCGGCCAGGATCGGCAGGCGCTCGCCGATCAGCGCCACGGCGTCCTCGATGCGCATCAGCGCACCGCCGAACGCGAAGCAGTCGTCGGTCAGCTGGGCCATGGCCCCTCCAGGTGCGCCAGCGCCGTCTCCAGCGGTTCCGACAGGGCGAGGACGAGGTCGGCGATTCGTGCGATGGCGTCGAGATCGACGACCGGCACCGGAGCATCCGTGAAGGGCTGGTCGCTCGCAACCGCCACGATCCGGGGATCGTTGGGGTAGATCGGCGGCTTGCCGTTGGCGGCGCGGTGGACCTCGAGCTTGGCATGCGCGTCGCGCTTGAAGCCCTCGACGATGACAAGATCGCAGGGCGAGAGCCGGCGCAGGAGCTCGCCGAGCCGCGCTTCCCGCTCGGCGCCGATCTCGTGAACCTGGACCCAGCGCCGCGACGACGACACGATGACCTCTGACGCCCCGGCCTCGCGGTGGACGTAGGAATCCTTGCCGGGATGATCGACGTCGAAGGCGTGGTGCGCGTGCTTGATCGTCGCGACCTTCACGCCGCGCGCCGCCAGCAGCGGGATCAGCCGGGATAGGAGCGTGGTCTTGCCCGCGCCGCTCCAGCCTGCGAGGCCGATGACCCGGGCGGGATTCACGGCGCCTCCGCGGGCGAGAACCCGGCTTCGCTGAGGAGGGCGCGGGTCTCGGGATCGCGCAGGCAGGCGAGGAAGGCGGCGAGTGCCGGCCGTTCGCGGTGCTCGGCGCGGTAGGCGAAATCGTAGCGCTCATCGGCGAGCGGCAGGAAACCGAGGCCGTAGGCCCGCGCCACGGTGGCGATGGCGACGCCCCAATCGGCCCGCCCCTGGGCCACTGCCGCCGCCACGGCGTTGTGCGAGCGCGGCTGGTTCCAGAACCCGGGCGGACGGGCGCCCTTCAGGAGGCCGTCGACCAGGGCGCGGGTGCCCGAGCCGGTATTCCGGTTGACCATCACGATCTCAGGTTCGGCCAAGGCCGCGGCGACAGCCTCGTCCGGCAAGCAGCCCTCGAACAGGGGATGGCCGGGCTTGAAGACAACGCCCTGCAGGCGTCCCCAGCCTTCGGCCAACTCCAGTCCGGGCCCGAGGAACGGCCGGTTGTAGATGCCCGTCTCGGTGTCGAGGAGATGCATCGCGGCGAGGTCGCACTCCCCCCGGGCCAGGGCGGCGAGCCCCCCGGCCGAGCCGACCCAGATGGGCCGTGCACGAAGTCCGTGCTCCGCGAGTCGCCCGATCACACGGTCGAGTCCGACGCAGTGACTGCCGATGATCGTCAGATCCGGCGGTCGGACGCCGGCACCGAGCCGGGTGACCGACACGGTTTCCCCGGCCTCCAGGCCGGCCCGGGCGGCGGGAACCGCGAAGAAGCCGTCGGCCTGCGAGAAGGCCGTCACCGAGCCGGATCCCTTGGGCAGCGGCAGGGCGCGCAGGCCGCCCTCCGTCTCGGCCAGGGCGGTCATCACGAATTCCGTGCGCCCGCGCTCGGAGGGCACGCGCTGAGGCAGGATCGCCGGGACAAAGGTGTCCTCCCGCGGCGCCAGGCCGGCCATCGCCCGCACCAGCGGCACCACGACGTCGTGGAACGTGAACATCGCCGACGTCGGAAAGCCCGGCAGGACGACCACGGGCGTCTGTCCCGCGACCGCGAGGCAGAGGGGCTTCCCAGGTTTCAGGGCGACCCCGTGCACGAGGATGCCGGGTTCGCCGAGGCGCTGAAGGATGCGGTGCGAGACGTCGCCGGCCCCCTTCGAGGTCCCCCCCGACAGGACGACGATGTCGCTGTCGGCGATGGCGGTGCGGAGGGCCGCATCCAGGGCGGCCTCGTCGTCGCGAACGATACCGAGTGGCCAAACGGTGCCGCCATTCTCGCTGACGGTCGCGGCCACGATCGGCCCGTTGGAATCGTAGATCGCCCCGGGCTTCATCGCCTGGCCCGGCGCCACCAGTTCGTCGCCGGTCGAGAGAATCGCGACCCGGGGCCGGCGGACGACGTCGATGGCGGCGAGGCCGCAGGCGGCCAGCATGCCGATCTCGCGCGCGGTGATCGGCATTCCCTTGCGCAGGACCGTCTCGCCCGAGGCCATGTCGGCCCCGGCATAGCCGATGAACTGGCCCGGCCGGGCCGGACGGACGAGGTCGATCGCGAGGCTGTCGGGGCGGAACTCGGTCTGTTCGACCATCACGACGGCATCGGCGCCGCGCGGGACGACTCCGCCGGTGGCGATCGGCGTCGCGGTGCCGGTGGCCACGGCCATGACCGGCGCGACCCCACAGGCGAGGATCTCGCGGTTCAGGATCAGGCGCCGCGGCCGCGCCTCGTCCGCGCCCTCGGTATCCGCAGCGCGCAGGGCGAAACCGTCCACGAGGGCGCGATCGAAGGGCGGCACGTCGATGGGTGAGGCGACGTCGTGGGCCAGGACGCGCCCGAGTGCGTCGACGAGGGACACGGTCTCGGCCGCGAGGGCCGCGTGCGGCACCGCCGAGCGGAAGCGCGCGAGGGCCTCTTCCCGGCTGACCACCGTGAGGAATTGCTCCTGGCGCGCGGCCTGCGCCAGCCGGTCCAGGAAGGCGTCTTCCGCGGCGGTGTCGGTGGGCACGGCGTCGCTCACAGCGCGAGCCCCGGGACGACGCGGCCGGCCGGATATCCTTCCGATTCCGGTCCGACGAGGATCGCCGCATCGGCGTGGATCAAGCTGGCCAGCGCAAGATCGCTGCCGCCCAGCGGCAGAAGGCCGTCAGGCATCCGGCGGGCGAAGACGATCTCGCTCATGCCGATGGTGGAGGCGATCTTGCCCAGAAGCGGTGCGCCGCTTCCCGCCGGAGCCCGAGCTCCGGACAGACTCGCGATCAGCGGGCGCGCGAGGGCGACGAAGGCGCCGAGCGCCGCGTCGGGGCGCCCCGGCAGCAGAATGACAGGCCGTCCTCCCACGTCGCCGAAGCCCGCGGTGTCCCCCGGCTGGAGGGCGATGCCATGCGCCCGCACCGTTCCAGCCAGGGCCAGTCCGGCGGAGGCGTGGTCGTTGTGTCCGAAGCCCGTCCCGCCGATCGTCAGAACGGCGTCACCGTCCTGTGTTCTGAGCACATCCGCGATCGCGTCCGGAGAGTTGGCGGCCACGATGTTGGCCACCAACGCGCCCGCCGCGGTGATCCAATGCGCCAGGAGGGGGGAGAGGGTGTCGGCCTCGGGCGCTCCCGCGACGATCAGGGTCAGACGGGGACGGCGTAGGGCGAGACTCGCGAAGCCGGCCGCCTGTAGGGCAAGCCGGTGCAGGGCCGTCACCCGCTGACCGGTGGCGAGGAGCAGGGTGCCGGGCGAGGCTTCGGCACCGGCCGTACGCACGCCCTCCCCCATCGGGACATCGGCCACGATGGACGATCCCTCGATGGCTTCGGGGGGCAGGATCGTGTCGGCATCCTCCGGCAACCGCGCGCCGGCCTCGACCCAGGGCGGGCGGCCCACGACGAGAATCGGCGCGAAGGGCGAGGCGCCGACGACGTCCGCGCCGCGCACGGCCCAACCGTCCCGCAGGGCCGTCGCAAATTCCGGAATGGCCCGCGGCGCATGGCAATCGACGGCGCCGGTCCCGCCGAGGCCCTCGGCGAGCGGCACCGCCTCCGGTGCGACCGGGACAAGGCGCTCCGTCAAGAGACGAACGGCCTGCGTCAGTGGCATGAGGGCCGAGGATGCGGTCCGGCGCGGACCGGGTGCCGCTGCGGGCGAGCCGGCCTCCGGTTCGAGGGCGCTGCGGTCGGATGCGATCATGCGTCGAGCGATGCGCCATCGCCGAGCGATGATCAAGCGCCCCCCGGGTCTCCCGCGTCACCGGGTCCCGTCTCCATGCAGCGACATCTCTCTGGCGGATCGTCTAAATTTGCGCGCCGGGCCGGTATCCCGGCGTTTCCTCGCGGGGGATGCAGTGCAGGTATTCGGCAAAGCCTTGGTCGATCGTGTCCCGTCCCGGCGGGCACTCGCCCTCTGCGTTCTCGCCTCCGTCCTGTCAGGATCACCCGCGGCTGCCCAGTTGCGCGGCCACGGCGGCCCGGTTCGGGCGCTGGCGGTCGCGCCGGGGGGTGCCCTCGCGATCTCGGGCGGCTTCGATCAGGCCGCGATCCTGTGGGCGATCGACAGCGGCAGCGCGCTCACCGTCCTGCGCTTCCATGACGGGGCCGTAAACGCGGTCGCCGCCTTGTCCGAGGGTGGCTTCGTCACGGCCTCGGAAGATGGCCGTATCGCGCTCTGGCGCGCCGGCCAACCCGAGCCGGAGCGGGTCTTCACTGAACATGCGGGGCCGGTGGCGGCGCTGGCGGTCTCGCCTGACGGATCGCTGCTGGCCTCGGCCGCCTGGGACGGAACCGCCCGGATCCGCCCGATCGCCGGCGGCCCGGCCCGCGTGCTCGCGGGGCACCAGGGCAACGTGAACGCTGTCGGCTTCCTGCCGGATCGGCGGCCGGTCACCGCCGGCTACGACGCCACCGTGCGGATCTGGCCGCGGGCCGACGACCCCGCGGGCGTGCCCATCGTGATCACGCTGCCCACCATCCTGAACGCGCTGGCAGTGACGCCGGACGGCGAAATCGCAGTCGCGGGCGGGGACGCGGTCGTACGCCTGTTGCACCCGGACGGATCGGTCCGCGCCTCGGTCGATGTCGGGCCGAACCCGGTCATCGCGCTCGCGCCCTCCCCCGATGGCCGCCAGATCGCCGCTGCCACCGCCGGCGGCGCGGTCGCGGTGATCGACCGGGAATCGGGTACGATCCTGCACCGCCTCGTCGGGCCGGGCCTGCCAGTATGGTCCATCGCGTGGCGCCCGGACGGACGCGAACTGCTCACGGGCGGCAGCGACCGGTTGATCCGGCGCTGGGATGCCATGAGCGGCGAACCGATCGGTCCCCTGGCGATGCCGCGTCCGTCGGATGCCCTGGC
The DNA here is from genome assembly GCF_059816145.1 of Methylobacterium sp. 001424705. Classification (NCBI taxonomy): domain Bacteria; kingdom Pseudomonadati; phylum Pseudomonadota; class Alphaproteobacteria; order Hyphomicrobiales; family Methylobacteriaceae; genus Methylobacterium; species Methylobacterium sp. 001424705. Next base: position 56,205 of record NZ_JCBANU010000001.1, read on the forward strand.
CGCGTATCACGGGGACCGGGGCGCCGAGGTGTTCCAGGCCTGCGTCGCGTGTCACGCTCTCACCCCGGAGGACGGCCCCCGCGCCGGCCCCACGCTCGCCGGCATCATCGGCCGGCGCATCGCCACAGTGCCGGGCTACCGCTATTCCGACGCCCTGAGGGGCATGGACATCATCTGGGACGCGCGCACCATCGCTCGGCTCTTCGAGGTCGGCCCGACCCGCTACACACCGGGGACGCGGATGCCGGAGCAGACGATCAACCGGGCGGAAGACCGGGAGGCACTCGTGAAGTTCTTGGAGAGCGCGACGGCGACGCGCTGAATCTAGCTCACAGCGTCCGGATCATGTAACGGGCCTCGCCGCCGTAGCTGGCGAGCGTCCTCGCCGTAGCGTCGCCCGGCGCGCAGCTTCGAAAGCCGTGGCGCTCCCAGAACCGCACGGTCCCGTTGACCGCCACCAGGGCCAGGTCGTGCAGCCCGGCCTCCCGAATCCGGCCGATCAGGAGCGCCAGACCCGCTCCGGCCTGCCCGGCACCGGCGAGCGCCGGTTCGATACCGAGGTCATGCAGGTAGGCAGCGCCCTCCGCCGACGGCACGGGCGCGAGTGATCGGTTCAAGGGCGGAACTCGTCCGAGCGGCCAGGGATACGCAACCGCATACCCCGCGACGCCTGCATGCGCGTCGCTCAGAGCCAGACACAGGCGGGCTCCCAACGCGAGCCGTTCGCCGAAATGCGCCGCATCCTCCGGATGGTCCGGGAACAGCCGGTCGGCCAGGGCGACGACCTGTACGAGATCCCGTTCCTCCATGCTCCGCCACGTCCAGTCGCCCATGGCAGCGGCCGATCCGGCTAGATCGCCTCGCCGCGGGCGGCGCGCTCGCGGAGATAATCCTCCGTGGTGCGCGGACGGTCGCGCTCGGGGCCGGCATGGGGATCGAAGCCCTGATTCACCGCGACCTCGACACGACAATCTTCGCACATCATGAGGGCCTGCACGCGCGCTTCGCCGGCTTCGCCCCGGAACATCCAGTGCCGATCGCGCAGCTTCTCCACTACGCGCTCGATGGTGCTGCGCGTGCCGAAGGGCTTGGCGCAGGCGATGCACGCGAAGGGCTCCTCCTCCTTCAACACCCGCCGTGGCGCGGCCCAGGCCTCGAAATCGACGCCCGGCTTCAGGGTGATGACACTCTCCGGGCAGGTATTCGCGCAGAGACCGCACTGCACGCAGAGGCTCTCCTCGAAAGCGAGGAACGGCCGGTCGGCACTGTCCGACAGTGCATGGGTCGGGCAGGCGCCGACGCAGGCCAGGCAGAGCGTGCAATCCTCGGTGCGGAACTCCAGGCCGCCGAATGGAGCCCCCCCGGCCAGCGCGATGCGCGCCACCGGCTCGGGGGCTGCCGCATGCATCTCGTTGAAGGCAAAGCGTAGAACCTCTCGCTTGCCGCCGATCGGCATGAAACGAGAGGGAACGCCGGCCGCTTTTCCGACCCGCTGTCCTGTCAGGGTGGCGCCCAGAACATCCGGGTCGTCGGTTTCGATCAGGGAGACGACCGGCTCTGAGGTTCCGCTGCCAAAACCGAGCCCGCGCGCCAGGGTGTCGCCGAGGGCCACCGCCCGGCGCAGACTGTCGAGGTCATGCTTGGGTCGGTCGCGGGCGAGAATGCGGACCCCGGCGGCGCCGTACGCAAAGAGTGCCGCGAAGGCCTCCGGGCCCAGTTGCGTGATCTCGTTCACCCGCACGGGCAGCACGTGGGCCGGCAGGCCGTCTCCATGACGGGCGAGGGCGTCGATCAGGGGTTCGCCGTGGTCGCCATCGTGAAACAGTATCACGCCGTCACGACCGCCAGCGGCCTGGTAGGCGACCATCAGGGTCCGCAGCCGGCGCATCAGCGCATCGGCCGGCGGCAGGGCATAGGCGGCAGCCCCGGTCGGGCAGACCGATGCGCAGTTTCCGCACCCGGCGCAGATATAGGGATCGATCACCACCGTATCGCCCGCTGGCGCGATCGCCCCCGTCGGGCAAACCTCGAGACAGCGGGTACAACCGGTGATGCGGGAGCGTGAATGAGCGCAAAGCTCGGCGTGGAAATCCACGAAGCGCGTCTTGTCGAAGGTGCCGACGAGGTGTGACGCCTCCGTGATCAGGCGCTCGACCGCCGCCGGATCTCGCGGATCCGCGCGGAGATAGCCGAGCCGGACCTCGTGCGCCGGAAACAGGGCGGTGCCGCCGCTGACGTCGATGACGATGTCGCAGGTCGAAGTGGCGCCGTTGCGGCTCGCTCCGAACAAGAGATGCGATCGGGACGACGGAGCCGGCAGAGCATAGTCGTCGATGCGCAGCTCGAAGGCCCCGAGCCGTCCCTTGGCGCCGGCGATCGTCCCCTGCACGATTGGAAAGTCGTTGCGCTTAGGCGGCTCGACCGTCTCCGGCCGGCTCAGAAGCACCGTCACGTCAAGGTGCTCCGCGAGACGGCGGCCGATCTCGATGGCGGTCGCATCGCGACCATAAACAAGTGCGATGCCCTGGCTCTCGATCGCGACGGTGGCTGCATCCGGGACCGGCTCGGCGCTGGCGGCGAGCAATGCTGCCATCTTCGGGCCAGCCGCGTCACCCTGGGACGACCAGCCTGCCGTCTCGCGAATTTTGGCGTAGACCACCCGGTCCTCGGCGCCGAGCTCGGAGGCGACCTCGTCGAAGAGGGGCGACTGAAGGGTGCAGGATACGGTGACCGCACCGCCCGCCTGCACGGCGCCCCGAAATCGGTCGAGCTCGCGGCCGCAGAGCTGATCGGCCACCCTGAGCGTCCCGCCGCACCCACGGCCGATCGCCTCGGCGTCGAGCGACATCGTCTTCTCGCAGGTGCAGGCGAATACGATACGGTCGGACACGGACGAACCCTGGATGGATCTGGGGAAGCTGACGCAGACGACGGGCCGGCACAGCGATGGCCTCTTCGCGTCGTCGTTCGTATCTCATATACTCAAATGGTTCAAAACTGCGATCCGACACCGGAGCGCAGCGACGACACGTCCCGCGCGCATCTTGCGCCTTGTGCCTCGGTCGCCGGGACGACATCTCGGTGGCAGCGCTTCTCCCGCAACCGGTTCCTCGCGAGTCCTGCCTTCTCCGTGACGACAACCCCAGACCTCGATCTCCGATCGACAGCGCTCGCTCTGCCACCGGCATTCACCGGCCGCCTGGTGGGAGGTGCCTGCGATGCCTTCACGGAAGCCCGGTCGCTGGCCGAGCATCAGGGGGCTGATGCGGCGGGCACCCTCGTGCTTACCGAACGCGCGGGCGTGCTCGACCTTGCAGTGATTCTGGCGCCGGAAGAGCCGCTGGTCTCGGCGCGCCGCGCATTCCTGGCTGCCATGACGGCCCTGGCCGACGCTGTTGGCGCGCATGGTCCACCGGAGATGCCGCTGACCTTCGGCTGGCCCGACGTGCTCGTCTTCGACGGCGCCCGGCTCGGGGGTGGGCGGTTGGGCTGGCCCGCCCACTGCCCGGAGGAATCGACGCCGGACTGGCTCGTCTTCTCGGCCATGCTTCTTCTCTCGAAAGGAGCCACCGGCGATCCGGGGCTCACTCCTGGTTCGACGGCCCTCGACGAGGAGGGCTTTCCGGCGGACATCCGGTTTCCGCTGGTGGAGAGCTTTGCCCGCAATCTGATCCGGACGTTCTCCCTTTGGACGGAAGATGGCTTCGACGGGATCGCCGCCCGCTACCTCGCGCACCTGCCGACTCCGCCGGGTGTGCCGGTCCATATCGATCGGGCCGGCGACGTCATCCTGGGTGAGTCCGAGCGCTGGCCTCTGACGCGGCTGCTGCGCGAACCGGCATGGCTTGATCCGGAAACCGGGACGGTCCGTTTATGACGGCGCTCAAGCTGCCGCGCACACTGCGGCTCGACCCCTCTGATTCCTTCGTTTTCGCGCATCCGGCCGAGCCGGGTGAATGGGCGGTGACGGGGTCGTTTCTCTTCTGGGACCAGGATCTTTCCGCCCTGGAGGGGAAAGCGCGCGCCGCCTTCCGGTCCGGTTTCGTCGGGGTGACGTCTCTCGGCTTCTCGACCCTGGTGGTGGTGACCGAAGCGTCCGAGACCGAGCGCGATGCTGCGGTCGAGGATTTGGCTCGACATCTTCACGAGCGTCTCGGTGCACCGGACCGGGTGACCGCACGGGCGGCGGCCCGCGAAGAGCTCGACTTCGCAGCCTCCCTCTGCGGCGTTCCCGTCGGGAGCGTCGTAGCGATGCACCGGACCCAGACGGACGGCGAGATCACCGAAGCCTTCCGGACGTTGCACCAGCGCGATGCCGGAACGCCGGGAGCTGACCGTCTGCATGCCCATGCCCGCGCCTTTCGCTTCGTGGAGACCGATGAGGAGGAACCCGAGGAACGCGCCGATCTCATCGGGCTCGCGCGCGCTTCGGCTTCCTCGGGAAACTGATCGATGCCAGCCCTCGTACCGGGACAGACCCTGCCATGACCGAATTCTGGGTCTCCAGCGGCCACCACCTGACGCAGCGCACCGAGGGTGGCGGATTGGCCGTCACCGACGAACTGATCCTCGCCTATCTGGCCCGCCCGGAGGTATTGCCGCCCGACGACGCCTGCGCCGCGGAGCGTGGCCTGTATGCCGACCTGCTCGCCCATCCACGCCGCGTCGTATCAATGGAGGCCGTGAGGGCCATCGCGGATCCGGATGCTCGGGAAAACTGGGAGGTGCTGCTTGCCTTCCGAGACCGCCTGTTGGCGGCGCGCTCGATCGAGGCAGCCTATCTCGGAATGATCCGGGAGGGCCTGCAGGGCATTCCCTCGCTGTTCCTGAACCAGCTGGTCCACCTGATCCTGCGCAACGCCCTCGACGGCTGCGACGACCCGTTCGTGCTGCGCGCGGCGGAGCTGTTGTTCCGGCCTCAACGGATCAGTCGCCTCGACAACGCCGTTCTCCTGGCCGACGCCGAGGTGATCGAGGCGCGGGAAGGGAGCGCCCCCCTGTCGCCGCTGGTGAGCATGCTGGGCAAGGACGCGGCGAACGAACTCGACATCCTGAACGAGGACAATGCCTGGAGCTATTGGAGCCGCTCCGATGCATTCTCGATGGCGCTGAACCTCGGCTCCAGCATGCGCAGCCGCGTGGCGCTGGCCCGGGTGATCGAGGCTTTCGTCGGGCACCTCCTGAACGTCGAGGTTCGGGTCAACCCGCTCGACAAGCTCGAGGATTCCGACTGGCGCTGGTTCGTCGGCCTGGATGCGGAAGCGACGCGGATCGGCAACGCCCTCTGGCGCGGAGAGCCGGTCTCGAACGCCGACCAGGAACGCGTCATCGCGCTCTTCAGCCTGACGTTCACCGACCGGACACGCCTCGAAGACTCGGTCGGCGACCGTCCGGTCTACCTCCTGCTGGCGGCGACGGGCGCGAACCTCGTGACGCTGAAGCCGCACAATCTGATCGCGGGTCTTCCCCTCAAGACAGCGCAGGCGCCTTGCTGATGCCGAACGATCCGACAATCCTCGACGAAGATGCGGGCGGACGAGCGCTGGACGACCCTGAGCAGGATCGCGCCAGGCCGCAGAATCATTTCGAGGTCGGTATCCTCGTCGCCCGACGGCGCCTGCGCGGCCCCTGGGCGACCCATGCCTGGCTGCCGGTCGCGGCACTCCCGGCGGCGCCTCCCGTCGCGAACTGGACCCCGCTTGCAGAAAACGAAGAGGAATCAACGTTCTACGCCGGATCCTACGAGGTTCTCCTCCACCCCGCGGAGACCTCGCATTATCGCGACAACCTCGTGTCCGGACGTCCTTCCCTCTGGGTCTCGTTGCGCAAACTCGGTGAGGATTCTTACGAGATCGCGACTGTGACGGCGGACCCCTACGAGGGCGAGGCCATGGCGGAAGGCATCGGCGAGATCGTGGAGGCGGTCCCGATGCCGACGGAATGCCAGGGCATCCTGCTCGCGTTCTTCGAGGCGTTCCATGTCGAGCGAAAGTTCGAGAAGCGAAAGCGCGACCGCGCCGATCCGGAAGCGCTGGCGCGGGGCGGTCAGGGCAAGGGACGCGGCGAATGAGCGAGAGCCTTCTCTCACGCTGGGCGCGACGCAAGCAGGAGGTTCGTCAGCACGAGCGCGCGCAGGCGGTCACGGAACCGTCGGTGCTCGCGGTCCCGCCCGAACCGCAAGTCGTTGACGAAGCTCTGGTTTCCACGGAACCAGCGCTCGATGACGAGAGCCTGGCGGACGCGATCGCCCGGTTGCCGAAGATCGAGGATCTGACCGCGGAGACCGAGCTCGTTCCGTTTCTCAGGGCGGGGATTCCGGCGGCGCTGCGAAAAGCCGCCCTTCGGCGGATGTGGTCCGTCGATCCGGCGATCCGTGATTTCGTCAGCGAGGCCCGGGAATATGCCTACGACTGGAATACGCCCGGTGGGGTGCCCGGGCTCGGACCCATGCTCCCCACGGACGACATCACGGCGATGGTCGAGCGGATCATGACCGGCCACGCCCCGAAGCCGCCGCAGGAGCCCGTCGGTATCCAAGAGGGTGACGTCGAGGTCGCGCCGTCGACCGTCCCGGTCGCGGATGAAACCGCCGCGGAAACGCAGATGGTCTCCATCCAGGACACGCCGACCGCGCACGTCGGCGCGGAGGACCTTCATCCATCGCAGAATGGCGAGCGCACGTTTCAATCGGCCCCGATTGTTTCGCCCCTGCGACGCCATGGCGGCGCGATGCCGAGCTAATGCGAAGAAACGCGATTGCCGTTCGGTGAAACCCTTTTTATTATCAATACAAACTAGACCGCACCTCAGGTGGAGCGGCGGGGGCCGGAAGGGTCGAGGAGTGGTATGCGTTCCGGTGCGCCGTTTTCAGAGCCGCCAGGGGAAGTCGGCGTCGGGGTGATGGATCGGATGGACGAGGCCACGACGGTGAGCTTGGCCCTGGACGAAGTCGATCACCTGCGCGCGCAGCAGTACGACCTTCTTGCGGTCCTCCTCGGCCGTCCTCCCACGGCGAATCTTCTTCGTGCGTTGGCGGGACTCGCGGGCGGCGACAGCGTCCTGGGCCGCGAGGTCGCTTCCCTCGCAGCCCTGGCCCGGGAGACGTCAGCGGATGCCGTGGAGCGGGAATATTTCGCGCTTTTCGTCGGTGTCGGGCGGGGAGAGCTTCTGCCCTACGCCTCCTACTACCTGACGGGGTTCCTGAACGAGCGGCCCCTCGCCCGGGTTCGCGAGGATCTCTCGGGACTGGGCATCGAGCGCGACCCGGCGACGACCGAACCCGAGGATCATCTCGCGATTCTCTTCGACGTGATGGCCGGGCTCACGGCCGGACGGTTCGAGGCCGAGCCCGGTGCCGCGCGCGCGTTCTTCCTCCGGCACATCGCGCCGTGGGGCGAACGTTTCTTCACGGATCTGGAGCGGGCCAAGGCGGCGCGCTTCTATCGCCCGGTCGGGGCCCTGGGACGGGCCTTCCTCGAGATCGAGGCGGCGGCTTTCGCGATGGATGCCTGAGGCATCCGTCTCTTTGGATCATGGCGCTCGACCCCGTGTCGGAGAGCGCCGGAGGGAGTGTGTGGGCGATGGGACAGGATCAGAAGGACCAGCTCGGCCGTCGCCAGTTCTTCCGCGCGCTCGGCGGCGGCACGGTGGCGGCCGCGGCCGGCATGGCGTCGCCGCTCTCGGTCACCGAGGCGCAGGCCTATGACCCCGGCACGGACGAGACCCGGTCGCGCTACCGCCTCACGGACGAGGTGAAGGCGTTCTACCGGACGAACGGCTACGAGACCCTTCAGAACAGCACGAACGCCGGAAAGAAGTGAGCCTGCGATGCTGACCAAGCGCAAGAGCGGCGAGGCGAGCCGCACCAAGCACCAGGCCGTCGCCGCGGGCCTCGCGGCCGGCGTGCTCGACCGTCGCGGCTTCCTGAAGAAGTCGGGCCTGACCGCCGGCGCCCTGGCGGCGGCCGGCACGATCCAGCTCGGATCGGTCCGTCAGGCCCGCGCCGCCGGCTCGTCGGCCGTCGGCCCCGACGTCCAGATCAAGAAGAACGTCTGCACCCACTGCTCGGTGGGCTGCACGGTGACGGCCGAGGTGGTGAACGGGGTCTGGGTCGGCCAGGAGCCGTCCTATGCGAGCCCGATCAACCGCGGCACGCACTGCGCCAAGGGCGCGGCGATCCGCGAGCTGGTCTCGTCCGACCGGCGCCTGAAGTACCCGATGAAGCTCGTCGGCGGCCAGTGGCAGCGCGTCTCTTGGGAACAAGCCATCGAGGAGATCGGCGACAAGCTCGGCGCCATCCGCGAGAAGAACGGCGCGGACTCGGTCTACTGGCTCGGCTCGGCCAAGTTCACCAACGAAGCCGCCTACCTGATGCGCAAGTTCGGCGCCTTCTGGGGCACCAACTCCGTCGATCACCAGGCACGCATCTGCCACTCGACCACGGTGGCGGGCGTCGCCAACACCTGGGGCTACGGCGCCCAGACCAATTCCTACAACGACATCCGCAACGCCAAGACGATGATCATCCTGGGCGGCAACCCCGCCGAGGCGCACCCGATCTCCATGCAGCACGTGCTGTCGGGCAAGGAGATCAACCGCGCGAACATGATCGTCATCGATCCGCGCTTCACCCGCACGGCGGCCCACGCCACCGAGTACGTGCGCATCCGCTCCGGCACCGACATTCCGGTGGTCTGGGGCATCCTCTGGCACGTCTTCCAGAATGGCTGGGAGGACAAGGAGTTCATCAGCCAGCGCGTCTACGCCATGGACGACGTCCGCAAGGAAGTCGCCAAGTGGACCCCCGAGGAGGTCGAGCGCGTCTCCGGCGTGCCCGGCGAGCAGCTGCGCCGGGTGGCGGAGAAGTTCGCCAAGGAGAAGCCCGCGACCCTGATCTGGTGCATGGGCGCGACCCAGCACACGGTGGGCACCGCCAACGTGCGCGCCCTCTGCATCCTGTGTCTCGCCACCGGCAACGTGGGCAAGCCCGGCACCGGCGCGAACATCTTCCGCGGCCACACCAACGTGCAGGGCGCCACCGATCTCGGTCTCGATGTCACCTCGCTGCCGCTCTACTACGGTCTCGTCGAGGGCGGCTGGCGCCATTGGGCCCGCGTCTGGGACGTGCCCTACGAGTGGCTGCAGTCCCGCTTCGACGAGGTTCCCGCCGCGGCCGGCCGCAAGGCCCGCTCGCGCAAGGAGAACATGGAAGCGCCCGGCATCACATCGACGCGCTGGTTCGACGCCGTGAACCTGCCGCCGGAGCAGATCGACCAGCGCAGCCCGATCAAGGCGTTCATGGTGTTCGGCCACGGCGGCAACACCGTGACCCGCCTGCCCGAGGCCATCGAGGGCATGAACAAGCTCGAGCTCCTGGTGGTCGCCGATCCGCATCCGACCACCTTCGCGGCCCTCGATGCCCGCCAGGACAACACCTACCTGCTGCCGATCTGCACCTCGCTGGAGATGGAGGGCTCGCGCACGGCTTCCAACCGCTCGCTCCAGTGGGGCGAGCAGATCGTCAAGCCGGCCTTCGAGTCGAAGAACGACTACGAGGTGCTCTACCTCCTCGCCAAGAAGCTCGGCTTCGCCGAGACGCTGTTCAAAAACATCAAGGTCGAGAACAACGTCCCTTCGGCCGAGGATCTGCTGCGGGAGATCAACCGCGGCGGCTGGTCGACCGGCTATTGCGGCCAGAGCCCCGAGCGGCTGAAGGCGCACATGCGCAACCAGCACAAGTTCGATCTCATCACCCTGCGGGCGCCCAAGGACGACCCGGAGGTGGGCGGCGACTATTACGGCCTGCCCTGGCCGTGCTGGGGCAAGCCCGAGCTGCGCCATCCGGGTTCGGCCATCCTCTACAACACCTCCCTCCACGTGAAGGACGGCGGCAGCACATTCCGGGCCCGGTTCGGCACCGAGCGCAACGGCCAGACCCTGCTGGCCGAGGACAGCTTCACCAAGGATTCCGACCTCACCGACGGCTACCCGGAATTCACCTTCGGGGTGTTCAAGAAGCTCGGCTGGGACAAGGACCTGACGGCGGACGAACTCGCCACGATCCTCAAGATCGGCGGCGACAAGGCCGACACCGTGAGCTGGGCCACCGACCTGTCGGGCGGCATCCAGCGGGTCTGCCTCGATCACGGCGTGATCCCGTTCGGCAACGGCAAGGCCCGGGCGAACGCCTGGAACCTGCCCGACCCGGTGCCGGTGCACCGCGAGCCGGTCTACTCGCCGCGCCCCGACCTCGTGGCGAAGTACCCGACCCGCCCCGACGAGCGGCAGTTCCGCATGCCGAACATCGGCTTCTCGGTGCAGAAGGCGGCCGTCGAGCGAAACGTGGCGCGCGACTTCCCCATCATCCTCACCTCGGGCCGCCTTGTGGAATACGAGGGCGGTGGCGAGGAGACCCGGTCGAACCCGTGGCTGGCCGAGTTGCAGCAGGACATGTTCGTCGAGATCAACACCGGCGACGCCGTCGAGCGCGGCATCAAGGACGGGTCCTGGGTCTGGGTCACCGGCGCCGAGAACAGCTCGAAGGCCAAGGTCAAGGCGCTCGTCACCGACCGTGTCGGCAAGGGCGTCGCGTTCATGCCCTTCCACTTCTCGGGTTGGTACGAGGGCAAGGACATGCGCGACTACTACCCGAAGGGCACCGACCCGGTGGTGCTCGGCGAGAGCGTCAACTCGGTCACCACCTACGGCTTCGATCCTGTGACGGGCATGCAGGAAACGAAGTGTACCCTATGCCAGATCAAGGCCGCGTGAGAGGAGCGCATCGACCATGGCCCGTATGAAGTTCCTCTGTGACGCCGACCGTTGCATCGAGTGCAACGCCTGCGTCACCGCCTGCAAGAACGAGCACGAGGTGCCCTGGGGCATCAACCGCCGTCGCGTCGTGACGCTCAACGACGGCAAGCCCGGCGAGCGCTCGGTCTCGATGGCGTGCATGCACTGCACGGACGCGCCCTGCGCGGCCGTGTGCCCGGTGAACTGCTTCTACACCACGGCCGACGCGGTGGTGCTGCACTCCAAGGACATCTGCATCGGCTGCGGCTACTGCTTCTACGCCTGCCCCTTCGGCGCGCCCCAGTATCCGCGCGTCGGAAACTTCGGCTCGCGCGGCAAGATGGACAAGTGCACCTACTGCTCGGGCGGCCCGGAGCCGGACCTGTCGGTGGCCGAGTACGAGAAATACGGCTCGAACCGCCTCGCCGAGGGCAAACTCCCCCTCTGCGCGGAGATGTGCTCGACCAAGGCCCTGCTCGCCGGCGACGGCGAGATGATCGCCGAGATCTATAAGCAGCGCGTGATCAAGCGCGGCTACGGCTCCGGCGCCTGGGGCTGGAAGACGGCCTACCGCGAGACCGTGGCGATCTGATCGCCCCCTCGCCCCTGGAGCCGGCGGCCATCCGGCGGCTCCATGACGACACGCCATCGAAAGGAACGCCGATGCGGCGGGCAGTCACGCTCCTCAGCACCCTCGTCGTCGCGACGACGCTCCTGGCCGCGCCGGGCGCGTTCGAACCGGCACGCGCCCAGAATCCGATCACGCAGGATGGGCAGAACCCCATGGGCGCCAGGCCCACGGCGGATTCGGTGAACGAAGAGTTTCTCTTCAAGAACGCGGACAAGATCACCGGCCGGATCAGCATCCCCGATCGGAAGGCCGCGAACCTGATCCAGCCGCAGGGTCGCGAGTACCAGTCGTTCCGCGAGCACTACCTGCCGTGGATCGGGGCCGCCCTCATTCTCGGCATGATCGGCGCGCTGGGGGCGTTCTTCCTCTGGCGCGGGCGCATCCTCACGGAGCACAGCCAGGAATCGGGCCGGAAGATCCTGCGCTTCAACACCTTCGAGCGCTTCACCCACTGGATGACGGCCGTGTGCTTCATCATCCTGTCGCTCTCCGGCCTGAACTACATCTTCGGCAAGCGCCTGCTGATGCCGCTGATCGGCCCCGAGGCCTTCGGCGCCCTGGCGCAGTGGGCCAAGTACAGCCACGTCTATCTCGCCTGGCCGTTCATGTTCGGCGTGGTGATGATGTTCGTGGTCTGGATCAAGGACAACATCCCGAACCGCCTCGACTGGGACTGGATCAAGGCCGGCGGCGGGTTCATCGGCAAGAAGCACCCGCACGCGGCCCGCTTCAACGCCGGTCAGAAGGGCGTGTTCTGGATGGTTGCCGGCTTCGGCGCCGCCATGAGCATGACCGGCCTGATGATGCTGTTCCCGTTCGCGCTGCTGGACATCAATGGCATGCAGGTCATGCAGGTGATCCACTCGCTGATCGGCATCGCCTTCATCGCCGGCATCCTCGCCCATATCTACATCGGCACGCTCGGCATGAAGGGCGCCTACGACGCCATGGGCAGCGGCAAGGTCGACCTGGCCTGGGCGCGTGCCCACCACGATCTCTGGGTGGAGCAGGAGCAGGCGAAGACGGCGAGCGGCCCGCAGCTCTCCGGTCGCCACCCCGCCCCCGCCGAGTAACCGAACACCCTGCACGCCCGCGCGGCGAGGACCCCGACCATGAAAGCCTTCATCCTCGCCATCATCGCGGCCATCGGGCTCGGCGTCGTGGCGATGTACGCCCTGACGAGCAATCAGACGTTCGCCTACCAGGCCTTCGCGACGTCGGGCGCCCGCGTGTCGGAGCCGGGCACCAATCTCGTCGGGGAGAAGTGGAACGGGGATCCGCAGACGAACGACACCGGGGAATCGGCTCACGGCAAGGCCACCGGCGAGCCCTCCCATCCGAAGCGGTCCTGATCCTTCCAGCGATCACCGATGAAAACCACGAGCCCGGACCACAGGGGACCGAAGATGATCCGACGCCTGCCCTTCGCCGCACTGCTCCTGTCGGGCTGCCTCGCGGCGTCCGCGGCCTTCGCGCAGGATGCGGCGCCCGCCCCGGCGGCGGCGCCCGCGAAGGGACCGGCGAACCTGTGCCAGGAACTGATCGCGTTCGTGCAGAAGCCGGAGGAGAAGAAGCAGGAGGCCGCCACGCCGCCCAAGCAGGCCACCGCCGTCTCCAATGCCTCCGGCAAGAGCGACGGGCAGCCCTCCACGGCCGGCGGTGACCCGCAGCAGAAGTCGGGGCTGAGCGGGCCCACGAACACCGACACCAAGGCGCCCACCAGCGACACCCGGGCCCCCGTCAGCGACGGCAAGACCGTCCTGGCGCAGGCCAATGCCGCCGCCAAGTCTCCGCCGCCCCCCGGTGCGCCGGCGCCGAGCCCGAAGCCGGATCCCGCCGTCGTGGCGCAGCTCGAGGCCGCCGCCGGAGCGAACGACCAGACCGCCTGCCGCGCGGCCGCGCGCGCCATGCGCGTCGCCGGCGTCATCATGCCCCCGCCCCTCCTGGCGCTCGCCGCCCTGAACCCGAAGCTCTTCGCGGGATCGCAGCCCTGAGGGTGGGCGGGACGGCGGAGAACGCGGAGGCGGGTCTGCCCGCGCGTCCCCTCATCGGACGGGACACGACCCTGTGCATGTCCCTGTCGGCCCGGCCGGGGCATTTCGGGTCGCGGTTCCACAACCGGCTCTACGCGCTGCTCGGTCTCGACTACGTCTACAAGGCGTTCTCGACCACCGACCTGCCCGGGGCGATCGGCGGCATCCGCGCCCTCGGCATCCGCGGCTGCGCGGTCTCGATGCCCTTCAAGGAGGCGGTGATCCCCCTCCTCGACACCCTTGATCCGTCCGCGCGGGCGATCGACAGCGTCAACACCATCATTAACGACGGCGGCACGCTGACCGGCGCGAACACGGACTATCTTGCCGTGCGCGCCCTATTGGCCCGGCACGCGATCAATCCGGCGACGCCGTTCGTCGTGCGCGGGTCCGGCGGGATGGCCAAGGCGGTCGTGGCGGCCCTGCGCGATTCGGGTTTTCGGCATGGGACGATCGTCGCGCGCAACGCGGCGGCGGGTGCGGCCCTGGCGGAGCGGTCCGGCTTCGCCCATGCGACCGCGCTCGGCGACCGCACGGCGCCGCTCCTCGTCAACGTCACGCCCCTCGGCATGGAAGGGCCGGATGCCGGGGCCCTGGCCTTTCCGGAGGCGGCCATCGCCGCCTGCGCCATCGCCTTCGACGTGGTCGCCCTGCCCTCCCGGACGCCGTTCCTCGCGGCGGCGGAACGCCTCGGGAAGCCGTGCATCACCGGGCACGAGGTCCTGGTCCTGCAGGGCCTCGAACAGTTCATCCGCTACACCGGCGTGACGCCGTCCTCCGCGCAGGTGGCGGATGCGGCCGCCTTCGCCCGGACCTGACGGGACGAGGGCGCGCGGGCGTTCAGCCCGAGGTCACCCGGGCGACGACGGCAGCGATCGACGCCATCGTGCCGAGGAGGCGCCGCGGTCGTGACCGGACCGGCACCCTTGGCGTTTCTTCCTCGGCGCGGACCATCCGGCCTTCGCCGCGGGGGACATCGGTCATTCGCGAACGAGCCTTGCGGGACCTTCGGCGAGCGTTCGCCAAGTGAAGGCGACGGCGCGCTTCGGGCGAGCGTCCAACGCGAAGACGGGCTGGATCCGATGCCGGCAGCGCCGGTGTCGGGAGAGTGGCAGTCTACGCGCGCGGAGGGCCGTGCCGATGCCCGCCGCCTGTCCGCGCCGCGACGCGGGCCTGCGCCTCCGCCGCGAAGAAGGCGTCCAGGACACGCACGAGGTCCGGGTTCGGTTTCTTCATGCCGTTGATGAAACGCGATATCCGCGGCTGGTTGATCCCGAGTTCCCAGGCGAGGCGCGCCTGGCTCCAGCCGGTGCGATGAAGGAACTGGCAGACGTCGGCGGGTTGGACCGGCATGGCTCCACCTGGGGCGATGGATTTCGCGCAGGGGCCTAAGGGTAGGCCCCCCAATCGGCCAAACCAGACGATCGCCGCCCTTAATCCCTCCCGGACGATCACGTTGCCGTGACAATCGTTGCGGTTCGCATTACTTTTGATAGCGGCGCTTTAGCTAGGTTTCACCACCAGAACGTTCTGCGAGGAAACCCCATGCGACACACGATCTACGGTGCTCTATTTGCCGCCCTGCTCCCGATGGCCGCGCATGCCGAGGGGGATGCCGCGGCGGGGGAGAAGGCGTTCGCACCCTGCAAGGCCTGTCACGCCTTCGGCAAGAATGGGGTTGGACCGAACCTGACCGGCGTCGTCGGCCGCAAGGCCGCCTCGGAGGAAGGCTACACCTATTCCGCCGCGCTCAAGGGCTCCGGGATCACCTGGGACGAGGCCAACCTGCACGAGTGGCTGAAGAACCCGAAGGCGAAGGTCCCGGGAACCAAGATGGTGTTCGCCGGCTATCCCGACGACAAGAAGATCGACGATGTGATCGCCTACCTGGCCTCCAAGAAGTAGTCCCGCGCGACGAGACGCGTCGCTCTTCGCGGACCGTCTCCGAACGTCGAAACGCCGCTGGAGACCTGTCCAGCGGCGTTTCGTGTCCGATCGGGAGACGGCCGGCCTATTGCGGCGTCGGAACGGGCATCGCGGGCTGATCCGGAACGGGCGATGGGGTGACCGGCGGACTGGGATCGGCGGCGCTCGCCGTCTCGGTCGACTTGGCGAGCTCGGGATAGGCGTCGATGACGTTCGCACCGTTCAGGGGCTTGCTGACCCCGTTGTGGCAGGTGGTGCAATTGACCTTCGGCACGTCACCCAGAGCGCCGAGGCGGTTCGGGGGGAACGTCGAGAGCAGCGGCTCGAGGTAATTGCCGTTGATGTCCCGCACCATCCGGATGCCGTGCCAGGCGGTGGTCCGTTGCGGCGTGCTCTGCGACCAGTTCGAGATCGCCCGGGTGTTGTGACAGAAGGTACAGTTGACCCCCAGTCCCTCCGACATGTGGATCATCAACCCGTAGGTCTTCTCCGCATCCTGGATCGGTTTGCCCTTGGTCGTCGGCAGCGCCGTCGTCGCATTCACCCGGATCGCATTGTTGTCGATGGTCTTGTCGGCGAGGTATTCGGTGAGGGTGTCGTAGGGGAGCGAGGCCAGGCCGACCGACGGCGCGGCCATGTTCTGCCCGTTGTTGCGGGCGATGAAGCCGCCCGGGCGATTGGGACCCGGCTGGGTGAACCAGATATTGGCCGGCACCGGCTGTCCCCGGTGGCAGGTGTAGCAGGTGACGCCCGCACCGCCGACGTGGTTCTCCTTCCAGGAACTGTTGATGTGCTGCGTCATCTGCAGCATCCGGCGGGCGACCTTCTTCTGATAGAGGCTGTCGTCGGCCATGTTCTCGGTATTGTGGCAGTAGGTGCAGCCTTGTTCGGGGCTGACCCACTCGGTCATCGACGCCATCAGGCGATTGAACTCGTTGACGCTGACGTTCTTGAGGACCTGGACGTTCTCGTAGGTCGTACCGGCGAGCTCCTCGCCGGGCTCGGCGGGATCGGCGGGCGCCGGCGCCAGGTTGGCGTCCCGGGTGTCCTCGACGGCTTCGCGGGTGTGGACCTGCGCCATCGCGGTCCCGCGAAAGCCATTCTGTTGGACCGCCAGCGGCGGTCGGTCCCAGTCGGTCAGACCGACCATTGCCACGGTGAGGAAGAAGGCGATGGAAGCTCCGAGGACGGCGAAGAAGGTCTTCATGGAGCTCCCCCTGGCAGGGTTGTGGGCGACACACTCAGCGGATCGACGACCGGCGGATAGACCTGCGGGTAGGACGGGGCGACGCCGTGCTTGACGGCCCAGAGGTACCAGTTGTCGACGACCGTCCCGGTGAGCAGGATTCCGATGCCGCCGGTGAGCGTCGTCAGGACCGCGAACCACCAGGCCCAGCGGTGGATCGATTCCATGGTGGCGTTGAAGCCCATGGTCCAGCGCCAGAACAGGGCGGCGCGCTCGGTGGCGGTGCCGCGGTCGACGATCTGGTCGATCTCGCGCTCGCCGCCGAAGCGGCTCACGGCCAGGATGGTGCCGCCATGCATCGCGAAGAGCAGCGTCGACCCGTAGAGGAAGACGATCGAGAGCATGTGGAAGGGGTTGTAGAACAGGTTGCCGTAGCGCAGCGAGAAGGCGGCGGTCCAGTCGAGGTGGGGGAAGATGCCGAACGGGACGGCCTCGCTCCAGGATCCCATCAGCACCGGCCGGATGAAGCCCAGCACCAGGAACAGCCAGATCGCGGAGGCGAAGGCCCAGGGCACGTGGTAGCCGAGGCCCAGCGCCTTGGCGCGCCGGAACAGCCGCAGCCACCAGAGCAGGATCGAGGCGGTCAGGAAGAAGCCGGCGATCAGCCACCAGCCGCCCTCGGCCAGCGGCGGCAGGACTTTCAGGCCGTATTGCGGACGGGGCGGTTCGAGGGCGAGCCAGGGCAACTGCCGCACGAACTGGATCGGATCCCAGTTCACGCTCGCCCACATGTTGAGGCCGATGATCTCGAAGGCGATCAACCCGCAGGCGAAGGAGAGCGCCCCGAGATAGCCGATGTAGATCGGGCCGACCTGCGCATTGCCGATGAGGCCGAACAGGTAGGAGTTGAACGGCGTGCCCCAGCGCTTGTTGGAGTCGACCGGGATGCCGAGGTCCGGCTGGACCGGGCGGACCTGCACTTCGGAGAAGATGTTCTGGTAGTAGGCCATGGTGTCGCGAGCCTCCCTATTCCGAGATCAGCGCCAGACGGGGAGATTGAGCCACCAGCCCCACCATTCGGGCCAGCCGCGGGTCCAGAACGGGCCGCTGATGACGATGCAGACCGCGCTCCAGAAGCCGGCCGACAGCGCCAGGAACAGGCCGAGCCGGTGGATGCCGAGCGTGCCGATCGAGTAGCCGATGGTGTCGCGGAAGAACGTGTCCTCGTGCTCGGGAGTCTTCACCACCTCGCCCTTGCCCGGATTGGTCGAGGACAGGATCAGCGAGCCGTGCAGCGAGAGCGCGAGCGTTGTGGTGAAGAAGAACGTCACCGCCAACATGTGCGCGGGATTGTAGTGGAAGTGCAGGTACTGGTAGCCGGTGTTCGAGACCCAATCGAGGTGGCTGAGGATGCCGTAGGGGAACCCGTGCCCCCAGGCGCCCATCAGGAGCGGCCTGACCACGACCAGGGTCACATAGGCGAAGATCGCCACCGCGAAGGCGAAGGGCACGTGGTAGCCGATGCCGAGCTTGCGGCAGATCTCGACCTCGCGCAGGGCCCAGGACGAGAAGGCGCCGACGGCGCAGAAGGTGATGATCTGCCAGAGGCCGCCCTCCTGGAGCGGCGCCAGGGCGAGCCCGTACTTCAGATCGGGCGGCGCGATGTTGATCTGCCAGATGTTCCAGGTCGGTCCGAGCGCCGCACCGTAGATGATCAGCGCCGTTCCAAGCACCGAGAAGAACAGCGTCGTGACGCCGAAGAAGCCGACGTAGAATGGCCCGACCCAGAAATCGAACAGGTCGCCGCCGACCAGGGTGCCGCCGCGGATGCGGTATTTTCGCTCGAAACTCAGCATCGCCATCGCGACCTCCCCGCTCCACCACGTCTCTCGACCACGTCTGTCGGCGATGGCCGACGGGGGGCTTTTGGGGCCCGCCCGCCGATCATCCGTGCTTGCGGTGCGCGCCGGTCAGGCGGGCATCGTGGGCAGAACCAGCGTCTGCGCGTTGGCGGCGCGCGGCGCCTTGGGACCTTCCAGCCAATTGAACCGGTCGGTGCTGAGCAAGATGAAGTGGATCAGCAGCGCCAGAATGAAGAGGAAGGTGAAGAGCGCCACCAGGGTGCGGCGCGGATCGAAGAGAAGCCAGACCTTGTGCATGATGAGGGTCCTTCTCAGGAGAGCAGGGAGGCGACGCCCTGGGCGGCCGTCTCGAGGGCGGCGTAGCCCTTCGGTCCGGGCAGCCAGGGGCGCCACAGCCACACGAGGATGTGGGCGACCACGGCGATCGCCGTGAAGATGATGAAGCTGGTCAAGAAGATCGCGTGGAACTCCTTGGCTTCCGGTTCCGTCAGCCCGGACAGGCTGCTCGGTTTCTCGACAATGCCATTGGCCATTGGGTCAAACCTCCGCTTTGGCTAGCCGCGCCCGCACGTCCGGGTACGGTGGGTGTCACCGGACCGCGCGGAGCGGCCTCGGCGGTCCTTCCCGCCTGTTCGGACGGGAGGTCGATCGGGGGCGGGCGGAACGCCTCGACCCGAGGGCGAAGTCAGCCCATGAACACGAAGGGAATGGCCGAGACGGCCATCGCCCGGGCCTCGGCGAAGACCGAGCGCCGCCGCTGCGGCAGCGCCGTCCGGGCCTGCGGGATCACGCGCTGCACCAGCGCCGCGATGAGGAAGAACGGATAGGTGCTGGCCAGGATGATCCGGAACTGGACCTCGTCCTGATGCAGGCGCGACACCGGACTGAGCGAACGTTGCATGGGATGGGTCTCCTCTCGGCGTTCCGCGGCGGGACGCGTCCGGGTCGGGACGCGCGGGGTCGGCATCAACCGCTTGGACGGCGCCGCGCCGTTCCAATCGGAAAGGGAATGGGCGCGGAGGCCGGGACGCGCGCTCATGCGGCGGCTCCCAGGCTGGCCTCGGCGCGGGCGCGCTCGACGTGATCGGCGATCACCCGGCCTCCGCCCTCGCCGCGCGCGACGCGCTCGGCGGCATCACGCAGGCGCTTGGCCGCCGAGATCCGCACCAGCACGGGATGGGCCTCGACGAGTTCGTCGAGACGGGCCCGGGCCGCCTCGTCCCAGGGCAGCTCCCGGTGGAGCCGCGCCGGGGTCGCCTCGACCCTGTCCATGTCGCGGGCCAGCGGCAGGATGTGGAAGAGCATGTCGAACAGGGCGTTGCAGACCTCCTGGACGAGGTAGGTCGCGCCGGCGAACCCCATGAAGGGCGTGCCGGTGTGGCGCCGGATGATCGCGCCGGGGAACGAGGCCGGCACGAACACCGCCCGGGCACCGGCCTCGGCCGCATACATCCGCTCGTTGAAGGAGCCGAACAGCACCAGAGGCGGGGTCTTCGCGATAAGGTCGCGGATCTCGGCGTTGTCGGTCTTCGCACCCGCCTTGCGAGCCACGGCGAAGTGGCAGGGCAGGCCCATCTCGTCCTCGAGGAAGTGCCGGACGCCCCGGGCGTAGGTCTCGGAGGCCACGATGCCGAAGCTCGCGGTGCCGAAGAAATCCTGCGTCACCGAGCGCCACAGGTCCCAGACCGGCTTGATCGAGGTGTGCTTCTCCCGCGCGATGAAGGGCTCGGGATCGAGGCTGAGGGCCTCGCCCAGGGCGCGCAGGAACCGCGTCGTCGAGTGGATGCCGATGGGCGCCTGGAAGTAGGGGCGCTCCAGGGCCTCGCAGAGCAGGCGGCCGAACTCGCGGTAGAGGCAGATATTGGCATCCGCGTTCACCAGGGCGGGCACGTCGGCGAGGTGCGAGCCGAGGGGGAAGACGAGGTTCACCTCGGCGCCGATGCCCTCCACCAGGCGGCGGATCTCGGCGAGGTCGGAGGGCATGTTGAAGGTGCCGTAGGCCGGCCCGATCAGGTTCACCCGGGGCTTCACGCCCTCGCTGCGGGCGGGCCGGGCCGGGATGCCCTTCTTGGCGAAGCGCTTGGCGCCGTACTCGTTCCAGAGCCAGGCCATGGCCCGGTCGGCGGCCTGCCACTGGTCCTCGTCGATGGTGCGCGGCAGGAAGCGCTGGAGGTTCGTGCCCTCGGGGGTCACGCCGCCGCCGATCATCTCGGCGATGGAGCCGGTGACGACGACGCTCGGCTGGGCCGGATCGAGGGTGGCGTGGGCCCGCTTCATCGCGGCCTCGGTGCCGTGGCGGCCGAGTTCCTCCTCGGCCAGGCCCGTCACCACGATGGGCAGTTCGTGCGGCGGCAGGGCGTCGGTGTAGTGCAGCACCGAGGTCACCGGCAGGTTCTCGCACCCCACGGGGCCGTCGATGACGACCTGCAGCCCCTTGATGGCGGTGAAGACGTAGACGGCGCCCCAGTAGCCGCCGGCCCGGTCGTGATCGAGGACGAGCATCAGGCCATCTCCCCGATCGGCGCGTGTTCGAACTGTCCCGGCGCGGGCTTGGCCCGCACGGCCGAGGCGACGTTCCGACGGAGCTTGGGCACATCCTCCCAGATGCCCGCGGCATGACCCTCGCCGACCCCGTCGAAGAACGCCCGCATGGCATCGAAGCGGCCGCGGTTGCCGAGCGCCGCGTTGATGACCTTGGCCAGCGACCCGGCGCCGGCGACGCCCATCAGCGGGCGGGCCGAGATCAGGTTGGTGAAGTAGAGGGCCGGGATACCGAGGGCCTTGGCCTTCTGCACCACCGGCGTGGTGCCGATGGCGAGGTCCGGCCGCGCGTCCCGCATGGCGCCGAGGTCGTCCTCCAGGGAGGCGCGGTAGCGCACCGTGACGCCGCGCGCCTCGAGCCAGGCCTGGTCGGCCTCCGAATAGGGCGTGCGCGGACAGGCGGTGCCCACATAGGCCAGGTCCGCGCCGCTCTCGACGAGGAGGCGCCCGACCAGCAGTTCGGACCCCTCGTACCCCGACAGCGTGATCCGGCCCCGGATCGGGTTGGCGGCGAGCGCGTCCCGGATCATCGGCAGGAGCCGGTTCTTGGCGGCCTCGACGGTGGCACGGGGCACCGCGCAGGCTTCGCCGATCCGGTCGAGCCAGTCGGCGGTGCCGTCATGGCCGACCGGGGCCGAACCCACGACGGGGCGACCGGCGGCGGCGAATTCCCGGATGGAAGCGGTGTAGAACGGGTGGATCGCCGCGACCGCCGTGCAGTCGAGGGCCGCGTAGAGTTCGCGCCATTCCCGCGTCGGCACCACCGGTCCGGCGCTGAGTCCGAGGGGCTCCAGCAGGCCGCCGATGACGACCGGGTCGGCCGGAAACATCTCGCCGAGGAGGGCCACGGTCGGGCGCTCGGCCCGCCCCGTGCGGGGCGCCTGGACGGGACCCTGCTCGGCCTCCGAGCGGGCGACCTTCAGCATCGCCCCGGCGAGCACGTCCTTGGCCTCGGCATGGGTCGGCACCCCGAAGCCCGGCACGTCGATCCCGATGATGCGGACCCCGTCGATCGCCTTCGGCAGGAGGCGCAGGGGCACGCCCGAGGCGGTGGGAACGCAGAGATTGATGACGACGACGGCGTCGTAGTCGGCGGGTTTGGCCACCTGGAACACCGCCTCGCGGATGTCCTCGAACAGCTTGCCGGTGACCAGGGTCTCGGAGTTGAAGGGCACGTAGCCCACGCTCCGCCTGGCGCCGTAGAAATGCGACGTGAAGGTCAGGCCGTAGACGCAGCAGGCCGAGCCCGAGAGGATCGTCGCCGTGCGGCGCATCCGCAGGCCGACCCGGAGCGAGCCGAAAGCGGGGCACATGCTCTGGGGCTGGTCGTGCGGGCCGGCGGGGTAGTCCGTCCGAAGCTGCTCGAGCGTCTCGGACATGCCGGCGGCCTCGGCCGCTGCCCGCATCGTCGCTTTGCCCGAGTGGCAGCCCAGGCCGTCCGCCTTCGCGGCAGCGAGGTTCACCACCTCGGCCGGGGCCGCGACGGGGGCCAGGGTCGAAGCCGGGCGCTCATGGCCGGCGCGAAGGGTCTGGCGGGCGCGGAGGTCGGCGATGTCGAGGGTGACGGCCATGATGCGTCAGACCTCGTCGTAGACGACTTCGAGGGACGGCTTCACGACCTGCGTCGTGCCGCACATGTCCGCGAAGGTGGCGGGCACCAGGGTGACGCCCCGGCCGACGGCCTCGCCCTTGAACAGGCCGAGGAGCCCATCCTGGCTGAGGGGCGTCGGATGGTTCGGCGCCGCCGCGTGGACGTTCCGGGCGAGATCGGAGAACAGGGAGCCCCAGGGGCTCTCGGGCCGTCCGATGATCTCGTAGTTCGCGCTCTTCCTGCGGATGTCGTCGTCGGCCGGGATCGAGGCCAGGACCGGGATGCCGACGGCGGCCGCGAAGGCCTGCGCCTCACCGGTGCCGTCGTCCTTGTTGATGACGAGGCCGCCGACACCGACGTTGCCGCCGAGCTTGCGGAAGTATTCCACCGCCGAGCAGACGTTGTTGGCGACGTAGAGCGACTGGAGATCGTTCGAGCCGACGACGATGACCTTCTGGCACATGTCGCGGGCGATCGGCAGGCCGAAGCCGCCGCAGACCACGTCTCCGAGAAAGTCGAGGAGGACGTAGTCGAAGCCCCATTCGTGGAAGCCGAGCTTCTCCAGCAATTCGAAGCCGTGGATGATGCCGCGCCCTCCGCAGCCTCGCCCGACCTCGGGGCCGCCGAGCTCCATGGCGTAGACGCCGTCGCGCTTGAAGCAGACGTCGCCGATGGCGACCTGCTCGCCGGCGAGCTTCTTCTTGGTCGACGTCTCGATGATCGTCGGGCAGGCGCGTCCGCCGAACAGCAGCGAGGTCGTGTCGCTCTTCGGGTCGCAGCCGATCAGCAGGACCTTCTTGCCCTGCTGGGCCATCATGTAGCTGAGATTGGCGAGGGTGAACGACTTGCCGATGCCACCCTTGCCGTAGATCGCGATGATCTGCGTCTCCTTGGAGGCGGCCACCGGCACGGGATCCGGCTCGATGCCGGCCTCGGCGCGAAGGCTCTCGGAAGCCGTCAGGGCGCCGCCGTTCAGCTGCGTGGCCTTCAGCTGGATGTTCATGCGGCTCTCCAATCCAGGATCATCTTCAGGCATCCGGCGTCGCCGAAGGCCGTGCGATAGGCGTCCGGTGCGTCCGCGGCCGGGCGCCGATGGGTGACGAGGTCGTCGAGGCAGAGGCGCTCCTCGGCGATGAGCGCGAGGGTCGCGGCGAGATCCTCCGGCCGCCACTGGGCGGCGACGCGGATCCGGGCTTCCCGGAGAAAGGCCGGCGCGAAGGCGAAGCCGAGGCGGTCTTCGTAGAACCCGGCGAGAACGACCTCGCCACCGGGCGCGAGGCGCGCGATCCCCGTATCGAGGATCGTGGAATCGCCGCTGACATCGAGGATCGTGGCGTAGTCGCGCCGCGCATCGTCGTCCGGAGCGAGGACGGGATAGGGACCCTCGCTCGCGCGCCGCACCGGGTTGGTCTCCCAAACCTGCGGCGTCCCCCCGAGGGCCTGGGCAATCCGCGCGACGAGGCGGCCGAGGACACCGTGGCCGATGACGAGGAGCGGCTGGCGCAGGTCGATCCCCGCCAGGGCGTGCCGCGCGGTGGCGGCCAGGGCGATCAGGGTTCCGCGCTCGCCCCACGCGTCGTCGATGGGAACGAGGCGCTCACCGGCGCTGACGAGGTGGGACGCGGCCCCGCCGAACAATCCGCGGACCGGACCGAAGCATCGCGCGCCGGGAACGAACACCGTCTGCCCGACCCGGACGCCACTCGCAACCCCGGCCTCGACGACCTCGCCCACGGACTCGTAGCCGGGCACCAGCGGGTAGCCCATGCCGGGAAACGACGGCATCCGGCCCGACCAGAGCAGGCGCTCGGTTCCTGTGCTGATGCCGCTCCAGCGGATCGCCACGACGGCATCGGCCGCCGTGGGAGCATCGAGAGCCAGGCATTCGAGGCTGATCCGACCGGGATCGCGGAGGACGACGGCATCTGTCTGCATCGCGCCTGCCCTCCCCCCATCCATCGACTCGGTTCGTTCAGTCCCGAACCCTTATGTCATCCTAGATAGACACGTTGGAACGTCAAGACAAACTTACATGGGACATGGCTTATCGCGTTGACACCAACAGGCGCGTCAGCAGAGGACGGCGCGTTGCGACCTCGACGGTGCGCCGGAAGCCTGCTTCGGAGAGAAGCGCCCTGAGTTCCCGCGCGGAGCGGCACCGCCCGCTGCCCATCGCGAGAAGGTAGAGGCCGAAATAGGCGTCCGTGATGGGCTCACCGCCGGGCGTGCCACTCATGGGCTCGGCAAGGATGAGACGCCCGCCGGGGGGAAGCGCTTCGCGTACCGCCGCGAGCAGGATGCGGACGGTTGCGTCGTCGTGATCGTGCACCACCCGCACCAGGGTGATCGCGTCGGCGCCGGGCGGGAGCGGGTCCGTCCGGAAGCTGCCGCCGAAGGCCTCGAAGCGGCCCGCGAGCCCGGCGCGCATCATGCGCTCCTCGGCGCGATCGGCCACCGCCGGCAGGTCGAAGAGCCTGAGCTGAAGGTCCGGCGCGACGCGGCCGGCCGCCGTCAGGAAGGCGCCCTCGCCGCCGCCGACATCCATGAGGCAGCGGTGGCGCCGCATCGGGTAGGCCTCGAGGAGATCCTCCGCGATCAGCGCCTGGGAGGCCGACATCAGCCCGCTGTAGGACGCAACCGCGTCGCCCTGCAGATCGGGCCCGTCTCCGGACGCATAGGGCCAGTACCCGGCGAGACGGGTCGGTCCCGCCTCGCCCTGCAGGAGGGCCACGGGGTCGCGCAGGTCCTCGTAGAGCAGCGCGTGGTGCTCGATCATCCGGCCGATCGCGGGGTTCCCCACCAGGGCGGCGCCGAGATCGGCCAGGAGGCAGTGGCCGTCCGGCAGCCGGCGGATCAACCCGAGGGAGGCCGCGGCCTTGAGGAGACGCGTCCCGGCCTCGGGCGCGAGCCCCATCCGGTGGGCGAGCGCCGCTTCCGGCACCGGCCCCTCCGACAGCATGCCGAAGAGATCGAGCCGAACGCAGGCGAACAGGGTCTGCGAATAGGTGAAGCCCGCGCAGAGATCGAACAGGGCGCGCGTCCGCGCCTGGGCGATCCGCCGCGTCAGGGGAAAGCCGGCCGCCCAGCGCTGGAATCGCGGATCGGCGACGAGGCGGGCCCGTAACGCGTACCAGCGCGCCCGAAGGCCACCGGCGCCTGCCCGGGCCGGTGGATCGAGGGTGGCGCCGCGCGCCACCTTACGCCAACTCCCGTGCCAGGCTCGCCGGCAGGAAGAGCCGCGTCTGCGCCTCGATCTCGGCGCGCAGCGTCTCGGCTCCCGGACAATCCGGAATGACGTCGACGGCCTCGCGCACCAGGCGCTTCAGGCGCGTGAGCGCCCCGCTCATCCCGAGGAGGGCGGCGGCGTTCGGGCGACCGAGGGTCGAGTCGCGGCCGACGGGCTTGCCGACCTCCTCCTGACGGCAGGCGACGTCGCGCAGATCATCGGCCACTTGGTAGGCCTCGCCCAGGCATTCGCCGAGGAGACGCCACGGGAGCGACGGTACGCCCGCCGCGGCGGCCCCCGTGACCGTCGCGGCGGCGAAAAGGGCCCCGGTCTTGGCCTGTTGATACTCGGTCAACGCCACGGTCGGCTCAGACTCCCAGGCCTGGCCGGCGGCGATCCCGGAGGGCGAACCGGCCGCCCGGGCCACGAGGCCGACCAGGGCGGCGAGCCGCTTCGGGTTCCGGGCGGCGCCGCGCGCCAGCGTCTCGAAGGCGGACACGATGAGGGCGTCGCCCGTCAGCACCGCCAGGGGCTCGCCGAAGGCCGCATGGACGGACGGCTGGCCGCGCCGAAGGGGCGCGTCGTCGAAGCACGGCAGATCGTCGTGGACCAGGGAGGCACAGTGCAGAAGTTCGATGGCTGCCGCCGCTGCGTCCGAGGCTGCCGGATCGTCGTCACCGCAGGCGCGCGCCACCGACAGGCACAGGCGGGGGCGGATCCGGTGTCCGCCGGGGAAGACGGCGTAGCGGATCGACTCCGCGAGTCGTGGCGGCGCTCCGGGTGCTTCCAGGTGGGAAACGGCGGCGTCGAGGGCCTGCTCGATGCGACGGTTGGCGTCCATTGGCCGTAACTCCCATGCCGCTTGTTCTTGGACATCAAAAGTGTCATTACTAATTGACAGTCGTCAAGTCAGATTTACTTGACGGGAGGGAACCACGTGAAGATCGTCATCATCGGCGCGGGGATCGGAGGTCTGGTGGCGGCCCTGCGGCTCGCCCATGCGGGCCTCGACGTGACGGTGCTGGAGCGGGTGCAGCGGCCGGGCGGCAAGATGCGACGCGTGCCGGTGGGCGAGGCGGCGGTCGATGCCGGTCCGACCGTGTTCACGATGCGCTGGGTCTTCGAGGAGATCTTCGCCGAATGCGGCGCGGATCTCGCCGCCCATGTCGGGCTGGAGCCGGCCGCGATCCTGGCCCGCCACGCCTGGGGACCGGGCGAACAGCTCGACCTCCACGCCGATCCGGACGCCTCCGAGACGGCCATCGCGAACTTCGCCGGGGCGCGCGAGCGCGACGGATACCGCCGGTTCCGCGCCCGGGCGGCCGAGGTCTACGCCACCCTGGAGGGGCCCTTCATTCGTGGCGAGCGCCCGAGCCCGATCGATCTGACCCGCCGGGCCGGCCTCTCGGGACTGGGCGACCTCTGGCGAATCCAGCCCTTCACGACCCTGTGGCGCGCGCTGGGCGACTACTTCGAAGACCCGCGCCTGCGCCAGCTCTTCGGCCGCTACGCGACCTATTGCGGCTCGTCGCCCTTCGCGGCCCCCGCGACCCTGATGCTGGTGGCCCATGTGGAGAGCCAGGGCGTCTGGCACGTGGCCGGCGGCCTCAGCCGCCTCGCCGCCGCGATCGCCGATCTGGCGGCGGAGCGCGGCGCCGGATTCCGCTACGGGACGGCCGCGCGGGGCATCGCCGTGCAGGGCGGCCGCGTCGTCGGCGTCGATCTCGACGACGGCGAGCGGCTGGCCGCGGATGCCGTCGTCTGCAATGCCGATGTGGCGGCCCTGGCCGACGGCCTGCTCGGACGCGACGCCGCCCGGGCGGCCGAGACCGTCCCGGCCTCCGAGCGGTCGCTCTCGGCGGTCACGCTCTGCGCGCAGGCCCGCGCCGAAGGCTTTCCGCTCTCGCGGCACACGGTGTTCTTCTCGGGCGACTCCGCCGCGGAGTTCGCGCGCATCCGTGCCGGGCATCTGCCGGACGATCCCACGGTTTACGTCTGCGCGCAGGATCGCACCGACGCGAACGCGCCGTCGGGTCGGCCCGAGCGCCTGCTCTGCCTCGTCAATGCCCCGGCCCGGACCTTCAGCCCCTCGGAGATCGAGACATGCGTGACCACGATGCGGCGGCGCCTGAGCGCGAGCGGATTGACCCTCTCGGAGACGGCGGATTCGGTGACGACGGGCCCGGCGGAGTTCGCGCGCCTGTTCCCGGGATCGGCGGGCGCCCTCTACGGACGGGCGTCCCACGGCTGGATGGCCTCGTTCAAGCGCCCGGGCGCCCGCACGCGGATTCCGGGCCTCTACCTCGCGGGGGGGAGCGTCCATCCGGGTCCGGGGGTGCCGATGGCGGCGCAGTCCGGGCGGATCGCGGCGGACAGCCTGCTGCGGGACCGGAGCGGCGCCCGCGCTTCGATACGCGGGTGGATCGCGACGGCTACGTCTGGTGGTACGTCGATGCCCTGAGCGAGGACGGCCGCCAGGGCCTGACCATCATCGCCTTCATCGGCAGCGTGTTCTCGCCCTATTACGCCTGGGACCCCGCCCGCGACCCCTTCGATCACTGCGCCGTCAACGTCGTGCTCTACGGGGAGCGGGCCAACCGCTTCTGCATGACCGAGCGGGGCCGTGCGAGCCTCCACCGGAATGCGGACCACATCCGGATCGGTCCGAGCGGCCTGTCCTGGGACGGCACAATCCTGACGATCCGCCTCGACGAGGTGACGGCGCCGATCCCCTCGCGGGTCCGGGGGACGGTGCGCCTGCGCCCGGGCGGCTTCACGCCGGGCCCCCGCACCCTCGACGCGCGGGGCCAGCACCGCTGGTGGCCGATGGCGCCCTCCTCGCCGGTGGAGGTGGCGCTGGAGGAGCCCGAGATCGCCTGGCGCGGAACCGCCTACTTCGACACCAACCACGGCGACACGTCTCTCGAGGCCGCATTTCGCGATTGGACCTGGTGCCGTGCCGACCTGCGCGACGGGGCCGCGATCCTGTACGACGTGAACCGGACGGACGGCACCCGGCAGGAACTCACCCTGTGCTTTGCCGCCGACGGAACGCCCCGGGACATCGATCCGCCGCGGCGTGTCGCGCTGCCGCCGACGCGGTTCTGGCGCATGCCGCGCGAGACACGCAGCGACGATGCGCGTGCCGAGGTCGCGCGGACCTTCGAGGACACGCCGTTCTACGCGCGCTCGTGGTTACGCTCGACCCTGCGCGGCGAGGCGGTGCGCCCGGTTCACGAGAGCCTGTCGCTCGCGCGTTTCCGTCACCCGCTGGTCCGGCTGATGCTTCCGTTCCGGATGCCGCGCCGGACGCGCTGAAACGGATCAGGCCGGCGGGTCCTTCGCCCGCTCGGCCACCGCGCGCTGGGCCGCCGCCCGGTCGCGCCGGATGCCGCGCTTCAGGACGACGAGCTGCCAGATCGCCAGCCCGAGGGCGAGCGCGAAGACGAGACCGATGTCGAAGGCGGCGAAGAGCGGGTCGGTCACGGGCCGGCCGGCAGCGCGGCCTCGCGCGCCCGCAGGGTCTCGACGAGGTCGAGGACCCGGGCCGCCTGGGCGGGGACGTTCCACCAGGCCGTCGGCACCGGCACGGGCTGGGCGGCCACGGCCTCCACCAGGAAGGCGGTCTCGGCCAGGGCCGGCTCGGCCAGGTCTCGCTCGATCAGGCCCGGCGCGGCGGCCAGGGGCAGGAGGGCCCGGGCCATCAGGGCGGCCTTGCGCCGGCCGGGAACGCGGGCGCGGGTGGCGACCGGGTCGAGGCCGCCACGCTCGAGGTCGCGGCCGATCTCGGCGTAGATCAGGCGGGCGGCGCGGATGGCGGGCCGGCAATCGAGGGGCAGCCCGGGAATGCCCGCCTCGGCCCGGGCGTAGAGCAAGTCGGCGACGGCGAGCAGACGACCGACGATCGCCCGCAGTTCCGGGCCGGCGACCGGATCGGCGAGGAAGGCGTCCGGGTCGAGGCCGGCCTCCCGCATCCAGGCGAGCGGCAGGTAGAGGCGCCCGGCCCGGGCATCCTCGCCGACGTCGCGGGCGATGTTGGTGAACTGCATGGCGACGCCGAGGTCGCAGGCCCGGGCGAGCACGGCGGCGTCGCGCACGCCCATCAGCACCGTCATCATCGCGCCGACGCTGCCGGCGACCCGGGCCGCATAGGCGGTGAGGTCGGACAGGGTCTCGTAGCGCCGCCCCTGCGCGTCCCAGGCCAGCCCCTCGATGAGGGCGGCGGGCAGGGCCTGGGGCAGCGTGTGGCCGGCCACGAGGTCGGCCATGGCCCGGTCGGCGGGGGAATCGGAAGGGGCTTCGTCGTAGATGCGGGCGAGGCGGGTGGCGAGGCGCGCCAGGGCCGCCGGACGGTCGCGGGCCGGGGCATGGTCCACCGCGTCGTCGGACAGGCGGCAGAAGGCGTAGAGCCCGTAGGCCGGCCGCCGGACCCGGGCCGGCAGCAGGGCGGAGGCGGCAAAGAAGCTGCGCGAGCCGTCCCGGATCGCGGCCCGGCAGGCGGCATGGTCGGCGGCATTCGCATGGGGTATCGCCCAGAGCGGCGGCCGCTCCGGTTCGCGCCGGACGGCGTCGAAGAACGGGCGGGCGGGCCGAACGATTTCAGGCGAAGAGACGCGCATCCGGCACCACCATGTCGAGGACCTTGGCCGAGGACAGGACGCCGGGAAGCCCGGCACCCGGATGGGTGCCCGCGCCGACGAGGTAGAGATTGCGGAACGCCGACGAGGCGTTGTGCGGCCGGAACCAGGCCGACTGCGTCAGCACGGGTTCCAGGCCGAAGCCGGAGCCGCGAAAGCTCAGGAAGTCGCCGGCGAAATCCGCGGGGGTGGTCACGCGGGAGGTCACGATCGAACCCGCGAGGCCCGGCATCACCGAACGCTCCAGGCTGTCGGCGATGGCCTTGCGGTAGGGCTCCGCGAGCACCGACCAGTCCTGCCCGCCGGCGAGGTTCGGCACCGGCGCCAGCACGTAGAACGCGTCGCAGCCCGGCGGCGCCAGGAGCGGGTCGGTGGCGGTGGGGCGGTGCAGGTACAGGCTGAAATCCGGCGCCAGCACCTTCCGGACGAAGATGTCCTCGATCAGTTCGCGATAGCGCGGCCCCATCAGGATGGTGTGGTGGGCGAGGTCGGGGAACTGCCGGTTGGTGCCGAAGTACCAGACGAAGAGGCCCATGGAGGAGGACGAGGCCTTCAGCTTCGCCCGGTGCCAGGACCGGCCCTCCCCGCCGAGCAGCGACAGGTAGGTCTCGGCGGAATCGGCGTTCGACACGACGATGTCGGCGGCGATGCGGGTGCCGTCGGCGAGGGTAACGCCGGTGGCCGCCCCGACCGCGACGTCGATGCGGGCCACGTCGGCCCGGCAGCGAAGGGTGCCGCCCTGTCCCTCGATCAGCCCGACGAGTCCGTCGACCAGGCGGCCGGTACCGCCCATGGCGAAATGCACGCCCCAGCGGCGCTCCAGATGGGCGATCAGGCAGTAGATGGCGCTGGCCCGGAAGGGCGAGCCGCCGATCAGCAGGGGATGGAAGCTGAAGATCGTGCGCAGGCGCTCGTCGCGGATGTAGCGCGCCACGAGGTCGTAGACCGAGCGGTGACCGCCCAGCCGCAGCAGCGACGGCGTGATCCGCAGCATGTCGCGGACCGAGGAGAAGGCGACGTGCCCGAGCTCCTCGAACCCGACCCGGCAGATCGCGGCGCTGCGCTCCATGAAGCGCTCGTAGCCGGGAACGTCCTCGGGCGAGAACCGCGCCACCTCCGCCCGCATCGCCTCCGGGTCGCCGCTGTAGTCGAAGGTGGCGCCGTCCGGGAAGCGGATGCGGTAGAAGGGCAGCATCGGCGCCAGGGTGACGTCGTCGGCCATGCGTCGTCCGCACAGGCTCCAGAGTTCCTCGAACAGGAACGGCGCCGTGACGATGGTCGGCCCGGCATCGAAGGTGAAGCCGTCCTGGCGGTGGACGCGGGCCCGCCCGCCGGGCTGGTCCAGGCGCTCCAACACCGTCACCCGGTAGCCGCGCGCGCCGAGGCGCACCGCCGCCGCCAGCCCGCCGAAGCCGCTGCCGATCACCACCGCGTGCGGGCGGGGAGACCGGGTCGTCGCGAGGCTCGGCGAGTCGGCGAGTGTCAACATAATCTGACACTATTCGTGGTCAGGCGTCGGGCGCAAGCGCGATTCTGCGCCGGCCTCGCCGGCACGCCGCCCCGACCCGTCCGGCAACTCACCGGAGCCGGCGAAGGGTCAGCGCCGCGCCTCGGTCATCATCCGGACGGCGAGGCCGGCCAGGACCGTTCCCATGATCCAGCGCTGGACCATGGCGAACGAGGGCCGGCGCGTCAGGAACAGGGCGATCGACCCGGCCGAGACCGCAATCGCGGCGTTGACCAAGACGCTGAGGACGATCTGGATCGCCCCAAGGCCGAGGGCCTGGGCGAAGACGCTGCCCCGGGCCGGATCGATGAACTGCGGCAGCAGCGACAGGTACATCACCGCGATCTTCGGGTTGAGCAGGTTCGTCAGGAAGCCCATCAGGAACAGCTTCCGGGGACCGTCCTGCGGCAGGGCCTTCACTTCGAAGGGGGAGCGTCCCCCGGGCCGCACCGCCTGCCAGGCGAGCCAGAGCAGGTAGAGGCCGCCGACGATGCGGATCGCGTCGTAGGCAAACGGCACCGCCAGGACCAGGGCGGTGAGACCGAAGGCGGCGCACAGCATGTAGACCACGAACCCGAGGGCGACGCCGCCGAGCGAAATCAGGCCCGCCCGCGGGCCCTGACAGATCGAGCGCGAGATCAGGTAGACCATGTTCGGCCCGGGCGTCAGCGCCATGCCGAGGGCGACCGCCGCGAACGCGAGGAGGCTCGTGGTTCCGGACATCGTCGGGTCCCCTTCCGTGAGAAGCCTGGGGGCGGGCGAGCCCGGACGGCTGGAGCGGCCGGCGCACGATCCGCGCCGGTCCCTCGTCATCGGACATCGGGGGCGCGATGGCTACGGGACACAGCCGACCAACCCCAGCCATTTCCCTCGGACCGGGCGGAGACGCTTTCGGCGCGGACCCGTCTTGCGGACCATCGGCGCGCGAAGCCACCTCGATCTCGGCGCTCGTCCGAACCGGGGCTCCGTCAAGCCCGCATGTTCGAGGAACTCGTCGTCGCGGTCACGCTGCTCGTGGCGGCCACGCTAGCGCGGCTTGGCGAGCTGCCAGGTCAGGTGGGTCCGCACGGTGGGCCAGTCCGGCGCGACGATGCTGTAGACGCAGGTGTCCCGCAATGAGCCGTCCGCGAGGCGCTGGTGGTGGCGCAGGATGCCGTCGAGGCGCGCCCCGAGGCGCTCGATGGCGCGCCGGCTCGCCTGGTTCAGGACATGGGTGCGGAACTCGACGGCGAGGCAGCCGAGGGCCTCGAAGGCGTGGCCCAGAAGCAGGCGCTTCGCCTCGGTGTTGAGATGGGTGCGCTGGACCCGCGCGGCGTACCAGGTCGAGCCGATCTCCACCCGCGGCCCGGCGGCGTCGATGTTCATGTAGGTGGTCATCCCGACAGGGCGCCCGCCGGGCCCGTCGAGGACGGTGAAGGGCAGCATCGTGCCGAGGTCCCGCAGGCCGAGCCGGCGCTCGATCTCGGCCGCCATCGTCTCCGGGGCGGGGATCGCCGTGTACCAGAGGCGCCAGAGCTCGCCGTCCTGCACCGCCTCGGCCAGGGCCGCGGCGTGGTCGTGCGCCAGCGGCACGAGTTCGACGTGCCGGCCGGTGAGGGTGACGGGCGCCAGGGCCATGGGCAGAAACCTCCCGGACGGGGGCCGGGCCGGCACCGTCGTCGGACATCCAAGATCGGACCATCCCCAGTCGGGCGTCCTCGCGCCCGTCGGTGCGGCCGGGCTGCGTCCGCGTCAAGTCCCGGCGGACGGTTGGACGGCGACCTGCTCCCGGTAGGCCGCGACGATCGCCTCGGCGATGCGATCCGGCGCCTCCTCGTGGGCGAGGTGCCCGAGGTTGCGGATGAGGCGGACCCGGGCGTCGGGCAGCCGGTCCTTCAGGGCGAAGGCGGTCTCGGGAGCGATCGCCTTGTCGTCGCCGCCGACGAGCAGCAGCGTCGGCACCGCGAGCCGGCCGATCTCCCTGTCGAGAGCGGCGAGGTTCCAGTTCGCCATCATGCCGAGGGCGCCGGCCACGTGGCCCGGGCAGCGGAAGAGGCGCCGGTAGAGTTCGAGGCCGCGGGCGTCGAGGCGCGAGCCGGTGCCGCGGATCAGGCGCTCCACCGCCGGACGGTCGGCGGTCCAGGCGAAGATCCTCGGGGTGACGGGGTTCAGGAACAGCATCCGGGCGAGCCCCGGGAACAGCACCGAAGCGAGGCCGGGAAACGGCGTCAGGGCGCCGTTCAGGGCCACCAGCAGGCGGGGCGCGAGCCCGTCGAGGCAGAGCCGCACCAGGATCGCCGCGCCGGCGGAATGCCCGACCACGAGGTCCGGCGACAGGTCGAGGGTCCGCAGGAGGTCGCGGATCGCTCCGGCCATGCCGGGCAGGGACAGGCGCCCGGCGGGCAACGGATCCGTGAAGCCGTGGCCCGGCAGGTCCGGGGCCACGACCCGGAAGTGTTCGGCGAGCAGCGGCGCGAGGCCGGCCCAGGAATGGGTGGCCGCGCCGGTGCCGTGCAGGAGCAGGACGACGGGGGCCTCCGGCGCCCCGAACTCCTGCACGTGCCAGGTCAGGTCGCCGGCGCGGACGAACCGGCTCGCGGCGCGGTTGGGCCAATCCGCGCCGTCGCGCTCCCACTGGGGCCGGTCGCTCGGCGCAGGCATCGCAGATCCTTCAGCGGGCCGAGCGGATCGCGGTGCTCATGGCCGCGGCATCGGCATAGGGAAGCGGGACATAGCGCGCGCCCATCGCTTCGGCGAGGCGCCGCGCGGTCTCCTGCGGCCGCGCCGCGGTGTCGATGAGGATCGTCCGGATGGCGTCGGCCCTCAGGAGGCCGGCGGCGTTCAGGGCTTCGGCGCCGGCCGCGACCCGGCCGGGCGCCCCGGAGCGGGCGACGTTGGCGCGCCCGTCGGTGAGCACCACCACCACGGGGGTGCCGCCGCCGCGCCGGACGGCGCGGGCGAGGGTGCCGGCGGCGTCGAGGCCCGAGGCCAGCGGCGTGCCCCCGCCCCCGGGCAGGGCCGAGAGGCCGCGCCGGGCCCGCGCCAGGGCGCGGGTCGGGGCCAGGACGATCTCGGCCCCGGCGCCCCGGAACGCGACGAGGGCGACCTTGTCGCGCCTGACATAGGCCTCGGCCAGGAGCAGCTCGACGGCGCCCTTCGCCTCGGCCAGGCGCTCCAGGGCGGCCGAACCGGAGGCATCCACGGCGAAGATGGTGGTGGTCTCGCTGCGCTGGCGGAACCGCGTGATGCGAAAATCGTCGCTGCGCACCTGGATCAGGCGCGGGGCTCCCTCCGCACCGGAGCGCAGGCGCTGCCAGGGCGCGGCGGCCCGCAGGGTCGGCAGGAGGGCGAGGCGGCCGGTGCGGGGCGAGCCGGGCCGGGTGCCTGCCGGACGTCCGCTGCGCGGCGCCTGCATCACCGCACCGACGCGCCCGGCCTTCGGTGAGGGCGGCGCCGCACCGGCCTGGGCCAGGCGAGCGAGGAGATCCGGCGGAATTGCCGCGCGGGCGGCCTCGGCGAGGCTCTCGGCGCCCGGTTCGAGACCTTGATCGGACGACTCGGTCCCGTCCGATGCGGGCGACTCGGGCCGATCCGCCGGCGCCGCCTCCGCGTCCTCCGGGCTCGACGGCAGGCGCGTCGCGCGCGGGGCGAGGACGAGGCAGGCGGCCTCGCGAACGTCTCGCGCGCGAAGCGTCTTGTGCCCCGCCAGCAGGCGGGCGATCCGCAGGGCCAGCAGGGGCGCCCGAAGGGAGGCGATGCCGAGCGCGGCCGCGACCGCGCAGAGATCCGCGACCGCGGCGTCGGGTTCGAGGTCCGGGTCGTCCGGTTCCGGCTCGCCTTCGGTCGCCGCCCCTTGCGTGTCGCCCCAGGCGAGACCGGTCAGGTCGAGGCGGAAGGCCAGGCGATCGGCCAGGGCCTCGGGAACCGCGGCGTCGTCGCCCTCCCCCTCGTCGAGGAGGATGAGGCCGATCCGCGTGCGGGTCCGCGCCGCCAGTCCGTCGCGCTCGACGCGCACCTCGCCGGCATCCAGAGCGGCGGCGAGGCGAGCGGCGGTGCCGGAGGACAGGCGCTCCGCCATGGGCACCACCACGAGCCCGCCATCGGCCTCGGCCAGAAGGCCGGACTGGGCGACGGGCCGCCCCGCCGCCAGGGTCGCGGTGAGGTCGAGTCCCCCGAGGAGGCGGTCGTCGGCGATGCCCGCCGGCATCCGGCGGACGGGCCGGGCGGGTGCGAGTTCGCCTGCGAGACGGTCGAGCCAGAGGTCCCGCACCGGGCCGGCCCCGGCCCGGACGAGGACGCCGCCGCAGGCATGTGGGTCGCGGGCGACGAGGTGCGCCACGCGCAGGGCGACGGCCCAGGCGGGGCTCATTGGCCCAGGATGTCCTCCACGGCGCGGGCGACCCGCGCGGTGGAACCGGATTCGTCGAGGGGGTTGCGGCGCAGGCGGTGGCGCAGGGCCGAGGGGGCGATCCGGGCCAGGTGATCGAGGCCCACGGTCTCGGCGCCCTCGTAGGCGGCGAGCGCCCGGGCGGTGCGCATCAGCGTGAGTTCGCCGCGCAGGCCGTCGGTGCCGAGCGCCAGGCAGAGGCGCGCAGCGGCCTCCAGGGTGGCATCGGGCACGGCGAGGGCGGGAAGCAGGGCGCGGGCGGCGGTCAGCGCCTTGCGGATGGCGCGGTCGGCCTTGGCGTAGCCGGCGCAGAAGGCCGCCGGATCGCGCTCGTAGGCGTCGCGGCGGCGGACAACGTCGATGCGGGTCGGCAGGTCCGTGGGCGTCGAAACCTCGACGGCGAGGCCGAAGCGGTCGAGGAGCTGGGGCCGCAGCTCCCCCTCCTCCGGGTTGCCGCTGCCGACGAGGACGAAGCGGGCGGGATGGCGGATGCTGAGGCCCTCGCGCTCCACGGTGTTCACCCCGGAGGCGGCGACGTCGAGGAGGAGGTCGACGAGGTGGTCCTCCAGCAGGTTGACCTCGTCGATGTACAGGAAGCCGCGATTGGCCCGGGCGAGCAGGCCCGGCTCGAAGGCCTTCTCGCCGCGGGTCAGGGCGCGCTCCAGGTCGAGGGCGCCGACCACCCGGTCCTCGGTGGCGCCCAGCGGCAGGTCCACCACCGGCACCGGAACGGATTCGGCCCGCAGCACCGCCTGCTCGCGGCAGCGATGGCAGTGCTCGGCGGGCCGGCCGGGATCGCAGGCATAGGGGCAGCCGACCACCGCCGCCATCGGCGGCAGCAGGGCGGCAAGGCCCCGGATCGCCGTCGACTTGCCGGTGCCGCGGTCGCCGAACACCAGCACGCCGCCCACCGCCGGATCGACGGCCGCGATCAGCAGCGCCCGGCGCATCTCGTCCTGGCCGACGATGGCCGAGAAGGGGAAGGTCGGCGTGGCCGAGGCCGTTTGGGCCTGCGGCGCCTTGACCGGACCCGCGGCCCGGAGGATCGGCGGCGTCTCGCTCGAAGGCGTCGCGGAGACCGGTTTGAGGGACATCGCTCGGATCGATCCATTCACGATCATGGGCTTGATCTTCCTTGCGCGAGACCGTGTGCGGGGTCCCCTGCCCCCATGCGGGGTGCAGGGTTCGCGGGCGTCCTACTCGGCCGCCGCGCGCTGGACGCCCATCCGGCCCCAGATCGTGCTCAGCGCGCCGACGAGGTGGTCGATGTCGCCGTCGCAATGCAGGGGCGAGGGCGTGATCCGGAGGCGCTCGGTGCCGCGGGGCACGGTGGGGTAGTTGATCGGCTGGACGTAGATGCCGAACTCGTCGAGCAGGGTGTCGCTGATCGCCTTGCACAGCACGGGATCGCAGACCATCACCGGCACGATGTGGCTGTCGTTCGGCAGATAGGGGATGCCGGCGGCGTCGAGGCGGGTGCGCACCGCGGCGACCCGCTCCTGGTGCCGGGCCCGCTCGGCTCCGCTCGCCTTGAGGTGGCGGATGCTCGCCGCGGCCCCCGCCGCCACGGCGGGCGGCAGCGAGGTGGTGAAGATGAAGCCGGAGGCGAAGCTGCGCACGAAGTCGCAGAGCCTGGCCGAGCCGGTGATGTAGCCGCCATGGACCGCGAAGGCCTTGCCGAGCGTGCCCTCGATCACGTCGAGGCGGTGGGCGAGGCCGTCGCGCTCCGAGATGCCGCCGCCGCGCGCGCCGTAGAGGCCGACGGCGTGCACCTCGTCGAGGTAGGTGAGCGCGCCGTGCGCCTCGGCGACGTCACAGATCTCCGCGATCGGGGCGATGTCGCCGTCCATCGAGTAGACCGACTCGAAGGCCACGATCTTCGGGCGGCCCGGATCGACGAGGCGCAGCTTGCGGTCGAGATCCTCGGGGTCGTTGTGGCGGAAGATGTGGCGCTCGGCGCGGCTCGCCTTGATCCCCTCGATCATCGAGGCGTGGTTGCCGGCATCCGAGAAGATCGCGCAGCCGGGGAGCTGGCTCCCGAGGGTGCCCAACGCCGCCCAGTTCGAGACGTAGCCGGAGGTGAAGAGCAGTGCGGCCTCCTTGGCGTGGAGGTCGGCGAGCTCGCGCTCGAGGAGCACGTGGTAATGGTTGGTGCCCGAGATGTTGCGGGTGCCCCCGGCACCGGCGCCGCAGCGATCCAGGGCCTCGTGCATGGCGTCGAGCACGGCCGGGTTCTGGCCCATGCCGAGATAGTCGTTGGAGCACCAGACGGTGACGGGCCGCGTGCCGGCCGGCGTGTGGTGGGTGGCGTGCGGGAAGCGGCCCGCCTGCCGTTCGAGGTCGGTGAAGACGCGGTAGCGACCCTCGCGATGCAGGCCGGCCAAAGCAGAGCCGAAGATCTCTTCGTAGTTCATGCCCGTCCCCTTCCCTCGTTGCACGGCGGGTTTCGGCCCGCTCGCCCATCCTGCCGCCGCGGCGGCGTCGATCGAGCCGGTCCGCGCGCGCGGACCGGGAACCTGTTTCAGCGTCCCTCGGCCTCGGCGAGGCGGGGCTCGCCGACGCAAGGGCTTTCCCCGCGCGCGGCCGGGACGGGCGAGGACACCGGGCCGCCCCGGTCCGGTTTCGGCAGGCTCCACTGCCACAGAGCGGCCGAGGGCAGCGGCAGCATGAGGAAGCCGTGTTCCAGGGTGGCCAGCGCCATCAGGGTCGCCAGGATGCTGAGGCCGGCGACTTCGTGGGCGGTGATGCCCTCGGCCAGGGCCGCCAGCACCAGGGCGGCGGTGGCGAGGCCGGCCGCCGTCACCGAGACCGGGAACAGCGGGTTCATGGCGCGCACCCGCAGGTAGCTGCCGAGATAGGCGAGGTGCTCGGGCAGGAATTCGGCGTTGAGGTTGCGCACCCCGAGGAAGAGGTTCAGCCGGGCGGAGAGATTCATCCCCCACAGGACGAGGTAGGTCCACAGGGCGAAGAGGTTCGGCTGGCGCCAGGTCAGGACCAGGATCGCGAGGCCGCCGGCGACGATGGCCGCCTCGTGCCACAGGCTGGTGGCCGCCGCCGCGCGAAAGCGCCGGAAGCCCCGTGCGTCGGGCGGGCAGCCCTCCGCCCGGGGGCCGGAGACGTAACCCATGTAGTAGCTCATCTCCTGCCAGCCCCAGACCACCAGGGCCGCCGTGAAGGCGACGTATGCGCCGCCCGCGCTGGCATCGCCGGCCGAGGCGCCGATGGCCCACAGCGCCAGGGCGAGCACGCCCGTGCCCGCCGCCATGCTGACCCCGTGCGTCGCGCGCGGGCGGTGGTCGAGGAGCAGGATCAGGCCGGTGGAGAACCACCAGACCAGCACCGCATAGAGGGCGGGAAGCGCGTAGGCGGCCATCCTACCAGACCGGCTCGAGGCGGATCTCCGCCGGCATCGGGTTGTCGCGGGTCGGCAGGGCGTAGAGCCGGGCGAAGTTCACCGCCGAGGCGGCGACCCAGGCGCCCTGCTTGAGCTTGCCGAGGAAGCCGCCTTGCGCCTTGGCATCGGCGATCCCCACCGAGCAGGCGAGCAGCCGGTCGAGGGCCTGCTTGAAGCGCGGGTTGTCGAGGTCCAGCGTCAGCGGGAACGTCTGCTTCGAGATCTCCGAGGTGATCCGGAAGACCTGGAAGTCGTAATCGGTCGGATCGACCCCGAGGGCCTCATGGAAGGCCGGCCGGCAATGGTCGCGGACATACATGGTCGCGAAGACCGCCAGGAGGAAGAACTTGATCCAGTAGCGGTTGACACCGGAGGTCAGCTTCGGGTTGGCCCGCATCAGCAGGGCGAAGGCCTCGCCGTGGCGGAACTCGTCGTTGCACCACTTCTCGAACCACTTGAAGATCGGGTGGAAGCGGCGCTCGGGCCTGCGCTCCAGCTCGCGGAAGATGGTGATGTAGCGGGCGTAACCGATCTTCTCGGAGAGATAGGTGGCGTAGAAGATGAACTTCGGCCGGAAGAAGGTGTACTTCTTCGACTTGGTCAGGAAGCCCAGGTCCACGCCGATGCCGAAATCCTTCAGCACGTCATTGATGAACCCGGCGTGCCGCGCCTCGTCCCGGCTCATGAAGCCGAACAGCTCGCGGATGTCGGGGTTCTTGGCGCGCTTGCGCATCTCGGCATAGAGCACGCAGCCCGAGAACTCGGCGGTGATCGACGAGACCAGGAAGTCCATGAACTCCTTGCGCAGGGCCGGGTCGAGCCCGGACATGTCGCAGTCGAACTCCGAATTGCGGGTGAAGTGGCGCTTGTTCGGATCGGCGCGCAGCTCGGCGATGAGCTTGTTCCACTCGGCCCGGACGGGCTCGACGTCGGTGCGGTCGAGTTCCTCGAAGTTGGTCGTGTAGAAGCGCGGCGACAGGAACGTCGTCTCCTGCGCGGCCTTGGTGGCCTCGTTGAGGGGCAGTTTGGGCGCGGGAGCCTTGGGAACGGACTGCTGGATGGCTGCGGTCACAGGCGCCTCCTCTCGGAAAAGCTGACTTCGTAGAGTTCGGTGAGCTCGAGGTGGCCCGCGAGCTTGGTCCAGAGCCGCTCCAGGCGTCCGGCGCGGGTCACGGTGGCGGTCCGGCGCACCACGAGGCGTTCGCCGTAGGGCACCGAGGTGGGCGCGTCGTGCACCTGCACGGCGTCGCCGGGCTCGATCTCGAAGCTGGCGTCGAGGACCACGTGGGCGTGCAGGCTCTCGGGCGTCTGTTCGATCTCGACGGTGCAGGGGACGTCGACGGTGCGGCGTCCGTTCAGCCAGGCCATCATCGTGCGGCTCCGTCGTTCGGCATCAGGCGGGCGAAGGCGGCGAAGTTCGAGGGACCGAAGGCGCCGAAATCGACGCTGCGGCCGGTGAGCGCGTCGTCGAGCCGGAGGGAGCCGTCGTCGAAGCGCGTCAGGCGGAAGGGGACGTCGCGCGGCAGGCCGGCCCGGAGCCGCCCCTGCGCGAAGCCCCGCAGGGTGGCACGGATGAAGTTGTCCGCGCCCGGCCGGACGGTGGCGACGAGGTCGCCGTGCTCGGCATCCCGCAGGGTGATCGAGCCGTCCGCCGCGTCGTCGACCCGGAGGGCGAGGCTCTGGACGGGGCGCGCCGGCTCCATCCGGGTCAGGCCGATGCTCTCGACCCGGCCGACGGTCACGGCCACCACGACGAAGCCGAGGAGGAGGCCGACGCCGACAACGAGGGACCGCGAGGTACGGCCGGCGGTGCGTGCGAGGGGATGCGGGTTGGATCGGGTCATCGGATCAGCTCGCAGTGGCGAGGCGCGGGCCGGGCGCCACGCGCGGCCGCAGGATGACCGGGCCGGCCGTCTCCTCCGGCGCCGCGCGATGGGCCGCCAGCGCGCGGGCCAGGATCGCGGCCACCTCGCCGCCCTGCGCCACCGTGCGCAGCATCGGCTCGGGCCGGTTCACGTGCCAGGGCCGGGCATGGGGCCAGAGGTGGAGGTAGGCGACGCGGTTGCTCGGGCGAAGGCGCAGGGGCAGGTCGGCGCTGCCGTCGCCATAGAGGTGACAGCCGGCCGCCTCCACCAGGGCGAAGGGCAGGTTCAGGGTCATCGGCAGGGCGATGCCGATCCGCAGGACCACCCGGCGGTTGGTGATGGTGTAGGTGGTGGTGCGGGCCGAGAGCCAGCCGAGGAGGCCCAGGAGCAGGACCGCACCGGTGCCGATCGCCAGCGTGGGCAGGGCGAGCGACGTAGCCTCCCGCACCTGTCCGGCGAGGGCCGCCGGGAGCGCCGCCCACAGGGCCAGCCCGACGAACCAGAGGCCGACGAGGCGCAGATGCAGCGCCCGGAAGGCGATGCCGAAGCCGCAGGGGCGTCCCTGCCAGAGGATGTGCTCGCCGGCGGGCAGCGGTGCCGGCAGGCCGGGCGGCGCGTCGAAGGCGTTGGCGGGCAGGTGCGGCACGGGCCGCCTGATGGACCGGTTCACAGGATGGCCTCCTGCCGGGTGGGGGTCGCGTAGAGGGTGCCGCCGCCGTAGAACGCCATGATCCGCTCCTCCTCGTTGAGGGTGACCGAATCCGGATCCTTGGTGGTGGGGACGTCGGCGAACTGGTGCGCCAGCAGGGCTTCGCAGGTCACGCGCTGGGAGAACCGGCCGGTCCGGCAGAAGGTGGCGGGCATCAGCACCCGCCGGCCGCCGGCGCCGAGCTCGACCTCGTAGTAGCGCACCATGGATTCCCCGCGATCGACCCAGAGATCGCTCACGGTGCCGGCCACCTGCCGGTCGGCGCCGAACACCGACATGCCGATGGGGTTCGGGCCGAGTTCATGGACCACGAAGTGCTCCGCGACCCGCAGGGGCACGATGCGCTTCTCGCGATCCCAGGTCTCGTCGTGGCTGTCCTCGCGGTCGGCGTAGGAGCCGGGACCGATGGCGTCGTGCAGCCCATCCGTATCGGGCTCCAGCGGCGCGCCCGGCCAGACCTCGTGCTTGTGGCCGCGATAGGTCCAGGGGGTGCGCTCGCCGGTCTGGGGCGCGTGCTTCACGTGGCCGTTGGAGAGGAAGAAGGCCTTCGGCGACGGGATCAGGAACGGGTCCGGGGGCATCGCCCGGCCGCGGGCGGCCTCGGATTCGAGCGGGTAGCCCTCGCGGCGATCCTCGCGGCGCAGGTAGAAGACGAGGCCGGCGAAGAAGATCCAGAACGCGTAGAGGACCAGCTGCGCGACGTCGACGTAGCCCGTGATTTCACCTCTCGGCATGGCCGGTCTCCTTCAGGCTGAGCGAGGCAGGGATCGAGGAAGAGGCGTGCGGCTCTCGGGCCGGACGAGCGGGCCGATGGCCAGCAGCGTCGCGAACAGCAGCGCGATCTCAAGATGGTAGACGATGAGGTACCCGGTGGAGGGCAGGTTCAGCGCCTCGCCGAGCCGGCCGGTCTCGGCCAGATGCGCGCCGAGATCGCGCAGGATGCCGCTCGCCGCGATGGCGAGGCCGGCCGCGCTGGCCTGGACCGCGCCCCAGGCGCCGAGGGCGAGGCCCGTATCCTCCGGGCCGGCCTTGGCCATGGAAGCCGTCAGTGTCCCGTGAGCGAAGAGGCCGCCGCCGAGGCCGATCAGGGCGACGCCCACGGCGAAGAGCCGGGCGGAATCCAGGGGCGCGGCGAAGACCACCGCGGAGAAGGCCGCGATGCCCACGACCGCCCCGGAGGCCGCGACCCGGAAGGCGTCGCCGCCCCGGTCGAGCCAGCGCGCCGCGATCAGGAGCCCGAGGCCGCCGCCGGCGGCCAGCAGCGCGGTCAGGGCCGTGGTGGCGGCCACCGGCAGGTGCAGGATCTGGCCACCATAGGGCTCGAGCAGGATGTCCTGCATCGAGAAGGCAGCGGTGCCGAGCCCGGTGGCGACGAGGCGGCGGCGCGCCCGGCCCTTGCCGGCATAGAGGGCCCAGGAGTCCGAGAAGGTCGGCCGGGGCAGGTCACGCGCCGTGCGGGTGGGCGACCGGGGCTCCTGCTTCCAGAGGGCGATGCCGTTGAGCACGACGGTGAGGAGCGCAGCCCCCTGGATCACCTTGATGAGGCGCAGGGCCGAGAAATCCGCCAGCAGCAGCCCGAAGGCGATGGCGCTCACCACCATGCCGGCCAGCAGCATGACGCAGAGGAGCGCCACCACCCGCGGTCGCGCATGGGCCGGGGCGAGGTCGGTGGCCAGCGCCAGGCCCACGGTCTGGGTGGTGTGGAGGCCGGCGCCGACCATGACGAAGGCGAGCGCGGCGGCCACGTGGCCGGGCCAGGCCGGGCCGGTGGTGTCGCCCGACAGGATCAGCAGGGCGAAGGGCATGATGGCCAGCCCGCCGAACTGCAGCAACGTGCCGAACCAGATGTAGGGCACCCGGCGCCAGCCCAGGACCGAGCGGTGGGTGTCCGAGCGGAACCCGACGAGCGCCCGAAACGGCGCGAAGATCAGCGGCAGGGACAGCATCACGGCGACGATCCAGGCCGGCACCGCGAGTTCGACGATCATCACCCGGTTGAGGGTTCCGATGAGCAGCACCGCGGCCATGCCGACCGTGACCTGGAACAGGGCGAGCCGCAGCAGGCGCCCCATGGGCAGCTCCGCTGTCGCCGCGTCGGCGAAGGGCAGGAAGCCGGGACCGACGCGTTGCAGGGCGCGGGCCATGGAGGCGCCAAGGCGGGTCATGGCAGCCGCTGGAGTTCGAAGG
Source organism: Methylobacterium sp. 001424705 (assembly GCF_059816145.1). Lineage (NCBI taxonomy): Bacteria > Pseudomonadati > Pseudomonadota > Alphaproteobacteria > Hyphomicrobiales > Methylobacteriaceae > Methylobacterium > Methylobacterium sp. 001424705. Next base: position 100,657 of record NZ_JCBANU010000001.1, read on the forward strand.
CCTGGGACAGGTAGAACCCGCTGTTCACCCGGTGCGCGCGCGCGACCCGGACACCGGCCAGGGCCGGCTCCGCCGCCAGGCGACGGCGCAGGTCCGCCGCGCCGACGGGCACGATGGCGGGCGCCCGGTCGCCGCGCGGGAAGGCGCGGCCGGCCATGTGCATCAGCGTGAGAAGGGGCGTGCGCGGCGCGACGGTGAAGAGGATGCCGGCCTCGGTCCGGGCCGCCAGGGCCGCGAGCGCCTGCACGATGTCGGGCGTGGCGTAGTGGATCAGGGAATCCATCGCCACGACGTGGTCGAATCGGCCCAGCGCGGGGTCGAGCATGTCGCCGACCCGGAAGTCGATCCGCCCCGGGGCCGACAGGGTGGTGCGCTCCCGGGCGAGGCCGATCAGCGTCGGCGACACGTCGATGGCGACGACCTCGGCGCCGCGGCGCGCCGCCTCCAGGCTCAGGGCCCCGGTGCCGCAGCCGGCATCGAGGAGGCGCCGGCCCGTGAGGTCGTCGGGCAGCCAGGACAGGAGGTTGGCCCGCATGGCGTCGCGGCCGGCCCGCACCGTGGCGCGGATCTTCGAGACCGGCGCGTCCGAGGTCAGCCGGGCCCAGGCCTCGACCGCGGTGCGGTCGAAGTAGGTGGTGAGCTGGGAGCGGCGGGCGGCGTAGCTGTGCGAGGTCATGGTCCGGCGCCCGCTCAATCGAAGCCGAGGAATTCGAACAGGTCGCGGTCCTTCATGGGGATCGCGTTGAGCGGCTTGCCGCCGGCCCAGAGATGCGCCGCAAGACGCATGTACTCGGTGGTGACGGCTTCGAGTTCCGGCGTCGGCTCCATCTCGAACAGGGTCGACTTCTTGAGGCGCGAGCGCCGGACCACGTCGAGGTCGGGGAAGTGCGCGATGCGCTCGAGGCCCACGGCGGCATTGAAGCGGTCGATCTCGTCGGTCTTGGCCGAGCGGTTGGCGATGACCCCGCCGAGGCGCACCGGATAGTTCTTCGCCTTGGCGTGGATCGCGGCCACGATCCGGTTCATGGCGAATATCGAGTCGAAGTCGTTGGCGGTGACGATGAGGGCCTGGTCGGCGTGCTGGAGCGGCGAGGCGAAGCCGCCGCAGACCACGTCGCCGAGCACGTCGAAGATCACCACGTCGGTGTCCTCGAGGAGGTGGTGCTCCTTGAGGAGCTTCACCGTCTGGCCGACGACGTAGCCGCCGCAGCCGGTGCCCGCCGGCGGGCCGCCGGCCTCGACGCACATGACGCCGTTGTAGCCCTCGGCCACGAAATCCTCGATGCGCAGCTCCTCGGAGTGGAACTGCACGGCCTCCAGGGCATCGATCACGGTCGGGGCCAGGCGCTTCGTCAGCGTGAAGGTCGAATCGTGCTTGGGGTCGCAGCCGATCTGCAGCACGCGCTTGCCGAGCTTGGAGAACGCCACCGACAGGTTCGACGAAGTGGTCGACTTGCCGATGCCGCCCTTGCCGTAGACCGCGAACACCTTGGCGGTGCCGATCTTGAGGTTCGGGTCGAGCTCGACCTGGACGCTGCCCTCGGGCTGGCGCGCGGTGACGGGATTGCGGATGGCGATGTTCATGCGGCGACCCCTGCGGTGATGCCTTCGACGCGGTCCTCGAGTTCCTCCTCGGCGCGGTCGAGCGCGTCGCGCGTCTCCGCGTCGGGGGTCCAGAAGCCGCGCTGGTGCGCCTCGATCAGCCGGTGAGCCACCTTGGCCGAAGCGGTCGGGTTGAGGGCCGCCATGCGCGCGCGCATGGCGGGGTCGAGGACGTAGGTCTCGGTGATGCGCTGGTAGACCCAGGGGGCGACGCCGTTGGTGGTAGCCGACCAGCCCAGGGTGTTGGTGAGGTGCGCCTCGATCTGGCGCACGCCCTCGTAGCCGTGGCCGAGCATGCCCTCGGTCCATTTCGGGTTGAGCATCCGGGTGCGGGTCTCCAGGGAGACCTGCTCCGTCAGGGTCCGGACCACGCCTTCGCCGCGGGTCTGGTCGCTGATGAAGATCGGCACCGCCGCGCCGCGGGCTTCGGCGACGGCGCGGCCCATGCCGCCGAGACCGTCGAAGTAGTGGTCCACCGAGGTGACGCCGACCTCGACCGAATCGAGGTTCTGGTAGGCGAGATCGACGGTGGCCAGCACGGCCCCCATCAGGGCGCGCTGGGCGGTGGGCACGCCGGTGCGGCCGTAGGCGAAGGATTTGCGCCGCGCGAAGGTCTCCGAGATCTCGTCGGCTTCTTCCCAACGACCGGATTCGACGAGCTGGTTGACGTTGGCGCCGTAGGTGCCCTCCGCGTTGGAGAACACCCGCAGGGCCGCGGTCTCGAGGTCGATCCCGTGCTCGGCCCGGAGCGCCAGGGCGTGCTTGCGCACGAAGTTCCGGTCGGACGGCTCGTCGGCGGTGGCGGCGAGATAGGAGGCTTCGGCCAGGAGCTTGGTCTGGAGCGGCAGCAGATCGCGGAAGATGCCCGACAGGGTCACGACCACGTCGATGCGCGGGCGACCCAGGGTTTCGAGGGGGATCAGAATGGCGCCGCAGAGGCGGCCGTAGCCGTCGAAGCGCGGGGCCGCGCCGATCAGCGCCAGGGCCTGGGCGATGGGACCGCCCTCGCTCTTCAGGTTGTCGGTGCCCCAGAGCACGAGGGCGATGCTCTCGGGCAGCGCCGCGCCCTCGTCGCGGTAGCGGGCCAGGAGACGCGCGGCCTGCCGGGCGCCGTCCGCGAGGGCGAAGGCCGAGGGCAGGCGGTAGGGGTCGAAGCCGTGCAGGTTGCGGCCCGTGGGCAGGATGTCCGGGTTGCGCAGGAGGTCCCCGCCGGCGACCGGGGCGATGAAGCGGCCGTCGAGGGCGGCGAGGAGGCCCCGGATCTCGTGATCCCGTGACAACAGGAGATCGGTCTCGCGCAAGGACGCGAAGGCGGCGCGGTTCGCATCGGAGGGGCCGAGACCGCCCTGCGCCAGGGCGGCGTCGATGGCCGCGCCGGCCACCAGGGCCTGGAGGCCGGCACGGGTGGGCACGAGGCCGTGGCTGGCCTCCGCCAGGGCGAGGAGGATGTCGGTCCGCTCCTCCGGCGGCGTCGCCTGCCCGACCACGTGGAGGCCGTGCGGGATCAGGGTGTGCTCCAGTTCATGGAGTGCCGTGCCGAGGCCGTGGACGTGGCCGGCGAGATCGGCGGTCCAGGCGGGCTCGGCGGCGACGAGGTCGAGGCCGGCGCCCTGGGCCTGGATCAGCTCGGCGAGATCGCGGCGCTCGCCCACCGCCTCCGGCTCCAGGCCGCGCCAGCGTTCGATCGAGGCCTTGAGGTCGATCAGGCCGCGATAGAGTCCGGCCTGGGCTAGGCTCGGGGTCAGGTAGCTCACCAGGGTCGCGGCCGAGCGGCGCTTGGCCAGCAGGCCCTCGGACGGGTTGTTGGCGGCGTAGAGATAGATGTGGGGCAGCGCGCCGATCAGCCGCTCGGGCCAGCAGGCGCCGGACAGGCCGGTCTGCTTGCCGGGCATGAATTCCAACGCCCCGTGGGTGCCGAAATGCAGGACCGCGTCGGCGCGGAAATCCTCGCGCAGGTAGCGGTAGAAGGCCGAGAAGGCGTGGGTCGGGGCGAAGCCGCGCTCGAACAGCAGCCGCATCGGGTCGCCCTCGTAGCCGAAGCCCGGCTGGACGCCGACGAAGACGTTGCCGAACTGCGCGCCGAGTACGAAGATCTGCGAGCCGTTGCTGTTCTGGCGGCCGGGGGCCGGCCCCCACTGCGCCTCGATCTCGGCGAGGTGGCGCTCGCGGCGGACATGGTCGTCGGCCGGGATGCGGTGGTGGACGTTGGCGGGCGTGCCGAACCGGGTGGCGTTGCCGTCGAGCACCGCCCCGCGCAGGGCTTCCACGCTCTCGGGCAGATCGACCGCGTAACCCTCGGCCTTCAGGGCCGCGAGGGTGTTGTGGAGGGAGTGGTAGACCGACAGGAAGGCGGCAGTGCCGATGCTGCCGGCGTTGGGCGGGAAGCCGAACAGCACCACGGCGACCCGGCGCTCGGCCCGCGCCTTGCGGCGCAGGACCACGAGGCGCTCGATGCGGGCGGCGAGCATGTCGGCGCGCTCGGGATGCACGACCATGTCGCGGGCGCTGGCGCCGAGGGAGCGGCTGGAGCGTCCGCCGAACACCATCGGACTGGTCGCGCCGTCGAGCTCGGGGATCGCCACCATCATGGTGGCCTCCACCGGCGACAGGCCCCGGTCGGAGGCCTCCCACTGCTCCAGGGTCTGGAACTCGAGGGCGTGGGCCGCGAGGTAGGGCACGTCGAGGTCGGCGAGGAGCGCCTGGGCCCCGGCGGCGTCGTTGTAGGCCGGGCCGCCCACCAGGGAGAAGCCGGTGAGCGAGACCAGCGCGTCGATGGTCGGGCGCCCGTCGTGCCGGAAGAACGCATCGATGGACGGGCGGTTGTCGAGGCCGCTGGCGAAGGCTGGCACGACGCTGAGCCCCCGCGCCTCCAGGGCGGCGATGACGCCGTCGTAATGCGCCGTGTTTCCGGCCAGCACGTAGGAGCGCATGACGAGGAGGCCGACGCGGCCCTTCAGGGCGCCGGCGGGTGCGGGCACCTTCGCCCCGTCCTCACCGATCCGGCCGGCCATGCGCGGATGATACAGCCCGGTCTCGGGGTAGCTGAGCGGCGCCGGCGCGGCGGCGATTCGGCGCCAGCCCTCGCGCGGGCCGGCGGCGTAGCGGCCGACCAGGAAGCGCACGAGGTTGGCGATGTTCTCGTCCGAGCCCGAGAGCCAGTATTGCAGGGTGAGGAAATAGGCCCGGACGTCCTGGGCCGAACCGGGAATGAACCGCAGGATCTTGGGCAGCTTGCGGATCATCGCCATCTGGCGGGCGCCGTTGCCCTGGGCGCCGGGCTTGCCGCGCAGCTTCTTCAGGAAATCGAGGGCGCCGCGCTTGGTGCTGTCCATGTCGAAGCGGTTGAGGCGGGTGGTCTTCACCACCTCGCTCGCCGACAGGCAGCCGATCATGGCGTCGCAATGCGGGCGCCGGGCCAGCAGGGACGGCAGGATCGCCCGGACGTGCTCGTCCATGAACAGCATGGTGGAGAGGACGATGTCGGCGCGGGCGATGTCGGCCTTGCAGGCCTCCAGGGCGGTGGCGTCGGTGTCCCAGGCGGCGGCCGCGTGGAAGTCCAGGGTGAGGCCCGGCAGGTCGCGGGCGAGCCGTTGGCGGGCGCGCTCCAGCGCGCTCGCCACGTGGTTGTCCATCGTCACGAGGACGACCCGGAGCGCCGGGCGCTCAGCGTCCGAAATGCGCTTTGGCATCGTACAATGTCTCGACGGTGATGAGCGGCAGGGCACGTTCCCGTGCGAAGCGCTCGGTGTTCGCGCGGGCCTTGCCCCGCACGAAGAACGGGATCTTCTTCAGTTCCTTCTCGGCATCGGTCGCCCAGGTCAGGAGAATCGGTTCTGCGGCCACAGAAGGTGCCGGGGCGACCGGCTGCGGCGCAGCGACGCCGTGCCGGGGCAGGTGCGAGGGCGCGGCGGCACCGTGGAACTCGGCATCCTCGCGGAACATGCCGAGCAGGTGTTCCTCCAGGCCCATCATCAGCGGGTGGACCCAGGTGTCGAACAGGACGTTGGCGCCTTCGAACCCCATCTGCGGCGAGTGGCGCGCGGGGAAGTCCTGGACGTGGATCGGCGCCGAGATCACCGCGCAGGGCAACCCGAGGCGCTTGGCGATGTGCCGCTCCATCTGGGTGCCGAGCACGAGCTCCGGTCCCGCGGCCTGGATCGCGGCCTCGACGTCGAGGTAATCGTCGGTGATCGTGGCCTCGATGCCGTGGAGCGCCGCCTCGGCCCGGACCTCGCGGGCCAATTCGCGGGTGTAAGTGCCCAGGCCCACCACCTTGAAGCCGAGTTCCGTGGCGGCGACGCGGGCGGCGGCCAGCGCGTGGGTGGCGTCGCCGAAGATGAAGACCCGCTTGTCGGTGAGGTAGGTCGAATCGACCGAGCGCGAATACCAGGGCAGGCGCGAGGGGGCGCTGGCGAGGACGGGGGCGGGATCGACGCCCGCGGCGGCGGCCACCGCCTCAACGAAGCGGATGGTGGCCTGGACGCCGATCGGCACGATCTCGACCATCGGCTGGCCGAAGGTCTTCTGCAGGTGCAGGCCGGCGGCGCGGGCGATCTCGGGATAGAGCACGACGTTGAAGTCTGCCGCGCCGAGGCGTCCGAGATCGGCCGGCGTCGCGCCGAGGGGCGCGACCACGTTCAGGTCGATGCCGAGCGCCCCGAGGATCTTGGTGATCTCGACGAGGTCGTCGCGGTGGCGGAAGCCCAGCGCCGTGGGGCCGAGGATGTTGCAGAGGGGGCGGCGCCCGTCGCGCGCGCTCGGCGTGCCGCCGGCCAGCGCCCGGACGAGGCGGTAGAGGGTCTCCGAGGCGCCCCAGTTCTCCTTCTTCTGGTACGCCGGAAGCTCCAGGGAGATGACCGGGATCGGCAGGTCGAGGGCGCGGGCGAGGCCGCCCGGGTCGTCCTGGATCAGCTCGGCGGTGCAGGAGGCCCCGACGATCATCGCCTGCGGCTGAAAGCGCGCGTAGGCCTCTCCCACGGCGTTCTGGAAGATCGCGGCGGTGTCGGCGCCGAGATCGCGGGCCTGGAAGGTCGTGTAGGTTACCGGCGGGCGGGCGTCGCGCCGCTCGATCATGGTGAAGAGCAGGTCGGCATAGGTGTCGCCCTGCGGCGCGTGCAGCACGTAGTGCAGGCCCTGCATGGCGGTGGCGATCCGCATGGCGCCGATATGCGGCGGTCCCTCGTAGGTCCAGAGCGTGAGCTGCATCGCCTCAGACCTCCAGCCGGGCGCGGCGCTTCAGCGGGCGCGCAAACAGTTCGGCGAGGTCTCCGGCCTGGTCGTAGCCCTGGATCGGGGTGAACAGCAGCTCGATCGACCACTTGGTCGCCAGCCCTTCCGCCTCCAGCGGGTTGGCGAGGCCGAGGCCGCAGACCGTGAGGTCGGGCTTTTCCGACCGGCAGCGATCCATCTGCGCGTCGAGGCTCTGACCCTCCACCACCTTCGTGCCGGCCGGCAGCAGCGCCAGTTCCGGCGCATGGTGCTGGCGATGGAGGTAGGGCGTGCCGACCTCGATCAGCGCCGCCCCCATCTCGCGCGACAGGAAGCGGGCGAGCGGCAGTTCGAGCTGCGAATCGGGAAAGAAGAACACCCGCTTTCCGGCGAGGCGCTCCCGGTAGAGATCGAGGGCGACGGCGGCGCGGGCTCGACCCGGGGCGGTGACGCGGGCGAATCGCTCGGCCGGGACGTCGAAGGCCTCCGCGGCGGCAGCGAGCCAGCCTGTCGTGCCCTCCGCCCCGAGGGGGAACGGCGCCGGGAGCCGCTTCGCACCCCGGGCCTCGAGGGCGCGGGCGGTCTCGGCCAGGAAGGGCTGGGCGAGGAGGAAGCGGGTGTTGGGCCCGACCGCCGGCAGCGCCCCGGCGCGGCGCGCGGGCAGGAAGGCCACGTCGGCGAGGCCGAGATCCGTGAAGAGGCGGGCGAACTGGTCCTCGACCACGTCGGCCAGGGCGCCGACCACCAGGAGCGCGGGCGCCCCGGTCTCCGCGGCGCGGGGCATCTCGGGGACGAGGGCGGCGAGGCAGGCATCCTCCCCTTGCGTGAAGGTGGTCTCGATGCCGCTGCCCGAGTAGCTCAGCACCCGCACGTCGGGGTGGAAGCTGCGGGACAGGCGCTGGGCCGCCCGCGACAGGTCGAGCTTGATCACCTCCGAGGGGCACGAGCCCACGAGGAACAGCAGGCGGATGTCGGGGCGGCGCTCGATCAGGCGGGCGACCACCCGGTCGAGCTCCTCGTTGGCGTCGACGAGGCCGGCGAGGTCGCGCTCGTCGAGGATCGCGGTGGCGAAGCGCGGCTCGGCGAAGATCATCACCCCGGCGGCGGACTGGATGAGGTGGGCGCAGGTGCGCGAGCCGACCACGAGGAAGAAGGCGTCCTGGATCTTGCGGTGCAGCCAGACGATGCCGGTCAATCCACAGAACACCGCGCGCTGGCCGCGCTCCTGGCGGATGTCGCAGCCCGTCTCCAGGGCGGGAAGCGGCGCGTGGGCGTTCATCGCGCCGCCTCCGCGACGAGGCGGGACGGCCGCGTGTGGAGCCGGGCGGCGCGCAGCTTCAGCACGAATTGCGCAGCGTTGACGGCGTAGGAGGCGTAGGCGGCCAGGGCGAGGCCCATCAGGCCGGCGGTGTCGAGGGCGCCGGCGGCCAGCGCTACGAGGTAGGCGGTGTGCAGGGCCAGCACGAGCATGCTGACCATGTCCTCCCAGTAGAAGGCTGGGGCGAAGAGGTAGCGGCCGAAGACGGCCTTCTCCCAGATCGAGCCCGTGACCATGATCGCGTAGAGCACAAGGGTCTTCACCACCACGGACGCGTTGGCGGCGGTCGCGCCTTCACCTGTCCACAGGGTGCGCAGGACGAGGCCCAGACTCACGGCGAACACGAGGAATTGAAGGGGGGCCAGAACCCCCTGGACCAGGGTCCAGCGGGTGGCGTCGCGACGGGCGCGCTGATCGGCGTCGTAGAGAGGTCGTCTGGGCCTGTCCGCACTCCGGATCATGCTGTCCGCCCCCCTGTGGAGACCCCTTGCGACCAGGTCGCCGGGCCTCGTTGAAGGGGAGGTTAGGAAGGCGGTCCCGATGTGTCAAGCCAGCTTTACGTCAAAAGAGAATGACAGATTGAATGCAAAATAGTTACAGGGTGCGTATTGATAAAGTCAGTTTCGGGCGTATCGTGCGACTTCATTGCAGAGGCCGGCCAAGCTGGCCCTCCCCGGCGCCGGGGTACTGAGGCGCGTGCTCAGACGTCCCGGAATTCGACGCGCAAGATCGAACCGACAGTAAAGCCGTCAGCCACATTGGGAGGGACCAATGGATGATGTGAGTCAGTTCGGTGATCGCTTGCGCTACGAACCATCCAGCCGGGATGTCGCGGACCTGTGCGAATCCCGCATCAGCGCCCAGCTCGCAGTCTTCGGACATGCGATCCGGCTGCAACGGGATCTGGCGCGCGTCGTCGAATCCGAGATCATTCCACGCCTGATGCTGGCGCACCGGATCGAGCCGGCCCCGGAGCCGACGGACGTGCTGCCGAGCGAGGAGCAGATCGCGGCCTTCACGGCCCTCATGCTCGACCCGGCCGGCGACGATGTGGAGGGCCGGCTCGCCGAACTCCTGGCGACCGGCCTTGGGACCGACAGCCTCCTCCTCGACCTCCTCGCACCGACGGCCCGCCACCTCGGCACCCTGTGGGAGGAGGACCTCTGCGACTTCGTCGAGGTGACCCGCGCCATGGGGCGGCTGCAGCGAATCATGCGCGAGATCACGAGCCGCTTTCGCAGCGAGCCCGTGGCCCCCGCCGTGAACCGGAAGATCCTGCTGCTGCCCTGTCCGGGAGATTCCCACAGGTTTGGCCTCACCCTGGTGGAGCAGTTCTTTCGGGAAGCCGGCTGGTCGGTGACCTCGACGATCACGCAGCCGGAGACGGACAGCCTCCGCTGCATCCAGGAGGAGTGGTTCGACGTCGTGGGACTGTCCCTCGCCTCCGAGACCCTGCTTCCGACGATGACCGAGACCGTGGCGGCCTTGCGCCGGAATTCTCGGAACGAAGCGCTGCGGGTCCTCGTTGGGGGTCCGGCGTTCGCCGCCAATCCGGACAGCTTCCGGCGCGTCGGGGCCGACGCGAGCGCCGGCGACGCCCGCACGGCCCTGTCCGTTGCCGAATGCTTGCTTGATCTGCCGGTCAGACCCTGCTGAAAGACAGTTTCAATCGACACAGCCTCCCTCCCTGATCCGACCTGCCCGACCACATCCCGACGTGGTGATCCGTGACCAGCCTGGCGCTTCCTGCCGCGAGCCATACGCTCGCGGCGCTTCAAAAGTCACTCGGCCCTCTCGACGCGCAGGCGGCAGGATTGCTGGTGGCTGCCGCGACGGACCTGTCCCTGGTCATCGACGGTGACGGCGTCGTCCGGGAAGCGACGTTCGGCAGCGCCGATCTCGCGGACGAGGGCTGCGAAGCCTGGCTGGGTCGGCCGTGGGTCGACACGGTCACGGTGGAGAGTCGCCCGAAGATCGCCGCGCTCCTCAAGGATGCCGCGCCCGGCGCCGTCACGCGCTGGCGCCAGGTGAACCACGTCTCGCCCACCGGCACCGACCTGCCCGTGCGCTACGCCGCCATGCGGTTGGCCAAGGACGGCCAGATCCTCGTCCTCGGGCGGAACCTGCGTGCCATGGCCTCGCTGCAGCGGACCCTGGCCGAGACGCAGCAGGCGCTGGAGCGCGACTACCTGCGCATGCGCGGCGCCGAGACCCGGTACCGCCTGCTGTTCCAGCTCGGCTCCGAGCCCGTCCTCGTGGTCGATGCAGCGACCCGCCGGGTGACCGAGGTGAATCCCGCCGCCTCCCGGCTGATCGGGCGGGCCGAGAAGCGCATCGTCGGCCAGGATGCGGTCGACCTGTTCGACGGCTCCTGTGTCCGCGACCTCGAATCGCTTTTCGCCGGCCTGCGGATGACCGGGCAGGCGGCCGACCTGGAGGCGAGGCTCGGGCATGGACGCGGCGCCGTGCGCGTCGCCGCCTCGCTGTTCCGCCAGGAGAACGCTACCAGCATCCTGCTGCGGCTGGCCTCCCCCGAACCCCTGGAGACGAGCGCGGCCCGTACGGGCGCCGGCGCGCTCGACGTCCTGCGCAATCTGCCCGAAGGCTTCGTGGTCACCGACCCCGCCCGCCGGGTGCTCACCGCAAATCCCGCCTTCCTGGACCTTGTGCAGCTCGCCACGGAGGAGCAGGTTCGCGGTCAGCCCCTCGACAGCTGGATCGGGCGGGAGGAATCGGAGGCCGCCGCCCTGTTCGCGACGCTGTCGCAGCATGGCTCCGTCCGCCACTTCCCCACGCAGGTCCGCGGGGCTTACGGCAGCGTCGAGGATGTCGAGATCGCCGCCGTCTCGGTCCCCGGCGGCAGCCAGCCCTGCATCGGCTTCACCCTCCGTGCGACGCCCCGGCGCGCCGCGGCCGTGGCCGGCGGGCGCGAGCTGCCCCGCTCCGTCGAGCAGATGACGGAGCTCGTCGGGCGCGTCTCGATGAAGAACCTCGTGCGCGAATCCACCGATCTGATCGAGCGCCTGTGCATCGAGGCCGCTCTGCGCATCACCCGCGACAACCGGGCCTCGGCCGCCGAGATGCTGGGCCTTAGCCGCCAGGGCCTCTATGCCAAGATGCACCGCTACGGCATCGGCGATCTCGAAGGCCGCGACGCCCCCGACGAAGCCTGACCTGCGGCGGAGAGCCGGTCGTCACGAACGTCTGACCGGGCGACCGGATGCGGCGTCGCCGGGGCCCGACCTCACGACAATGTTGTAAATCAAACTTGACACTCAGGTATGTAAAACTCTAGCGTCGTCGATATGGCAACGCCTGCACCCAGCGCCCTCATCGAGCTTCTGAAGCCGATCACATGGTTCGCGCCGATGTGGGCCTTCACCTGCGGAGTGGTCTCCTCCGGCGCTTCGCCCACCGGGCAATGGCCGGTGATCGCCGCGGGGGTGATCCTGGCCGGCCCCCTCGTCTGCGCCACTTCACAGGCGGTGAACGACTGGTACGATCGCCACGTCGACGCCATCAACGAGCCGCAGCGGCCGATCCCCTCGGGTCGGATGCCCGGGCGCTGGGGTCTCTACGTCGCCGCGGGCTGGACCGTCCTGTCCCTCGTCGTGGCCACCGCCCTCGGTCCCTGGATTCTCGGCGCCGCCCTGTTCGGCCTCGTGCTGGCCTGGATCTACAGCGCCCCGCCCCTGCGCCTGAAGCGCAACGGCTGGTGGGGCAATTCGGCGGTGGCGATCTGCTACGAAGGGTTGCCCTGGTTCACCGGAGCGGCGGTGATGGCCGCGTCGGTGCCGGACCACCGGGTCCTGCTGGTCGCCCTGCTCTACTCGGTCGGTGCCCACGGCATCATGACCCTCAACGACTTCAAGTCGGTGGAGGGCGACGGCCGGACCGGCATCCGCTCCCTGCCCGTGCAGCTCGGAACGCTCGGGGCCGCCCGTCTCGCCTGCCTCGTCATGGCCGTCCCCCAGGTGGCCGTCATCCTCGGCCTGTTCGCCTGGGACCGGCCCTGGCACGGAACGGTCATCGGCCTCCTGCTGCTCGGTCAGTTCATCCTGATGCGCCGCCTCCTGGCCGCACCCCGCGAGCGGGCCGCCTGGTACAACGGCACCGGCACCACCCTCTACGTGCTCGGCATGCTGGTGGCGGCCTTCGCCCTCCGGCCCCTGGTCCAGGGAGGTCCATGATGCCGAACCCGACCTTCGGCTGGCTCGCCATCGTCCGGCTCGGCCTCGTGCAGACGGCCCTCGGCGCCGTCGTGGTCCTGATGACCTCGACCATCAACCGCGTGATGGTGGTGGAACTCGCCCTGCCGGCCATCGTGCCGGGCGGCCTCATCGCCCTGCACTACGCCGTCCAGGTCCTGCGCCCGCGCTGGGGCTACAGCTCGGATCGCACCGGCCGGCGCACGCCCTGGATCGTGGGCGGCATGGCGGCTCTGGCCCTCGGCGGGTTCGGCGCGGCTGTCGCCACCGCCCTTGCCGAGACGCACCAGGCCGCGGGCCTCGCCCTGGCGGTGGTGTCCTTCCTCACGGTCGGGATGGGCGCGGGGGCCGCCGGGACCTCGCTCCTCGTGCTCCTCGCCACCGGCGTCGACGCCCGCCGGCGCGGAGCCGCCGCCACCGTCGTCTGGGTCATGATGATCGCGGGCTTCGCCATCACGGCGCCGCTGGCCGGGCACTTCCTCGATCCCTTCTCGGGCGACCGCTTGATCGCCGTATCCGGCACGGTCTCGCTCCTCGCCTTCGCGATGGCGGCCCTGGCGCTGCGCGGCGTCGAGCCGGCAAAAGGGCCGTCCGGCGGCACCGAGGCGGCGGAGAAGCGTCCGTTCCGCGAGGTGCTGGCGCGGGTCTGGGCCGAGCCGGAATCCCGGCGCTTCACGATCTTCATCTTCATGGCGATGCTGGCCTACAGCGCGCAGGAACTCATCCTCGAACCCTTCGCCGGCCTCGTCTTCGCGATGACGCCCGGGGTGACCACCAAGCTCGCGGGCCTGCAGCACGGCGGCGTGCTCGCCGGCATGCTGACCGTGGCGGGCCTCACCATGGGCCTCGGCGGTCCGGTGCTCGGGTCCCTGAAGGTCTGGACCACGCTGGGCTGCCTCGGCTCGGCCCTCGCCCTCCTGGCCATCGCGGCGGGTGGCCTGGCGGGCGCCGACTTCCCCTTGCGGGTGCCGGTCTTCGCCCTCGGCCTGTTCAACGGCATCTTCGCCGTAGCGGCCATCGGCTCGATGATGGCGCTGGCCGGGGCCGGCGGCGAGGCCGAGCGCGGCACGCGGATGGGCGTCTGGGGCGCGGCCCAGGGCGTGGCCTTCGGAGCCGGCGGATTCCTCGGCACCGTCGCGGTGGACCTGGCCCGCCTCGTCACGCCGCGCGTGGTCGACGCCTATGCCAGCGTGTTCGCCGCCGAGGCGCTGCTCTTCGTTCTCGCCGCCGCCCTGGCCCTGCGCATCGCCCATGCTCCCATGACCCAAGCCCCAGCAACCCAGGTGCCGCGGGGCCGGCGTCTTCAATCGTCGTTCGAGACATCGCTATCCACGAGGTGAGATCATGGCGGCCGACCGGGACACCGACCTCGAAACCTACGATGTGGTGGTTGTGGGCGGTGGCCCGGCGGGGGCCACCGCGGCCACCGACCTGGCCCGCAGCGGGCGTCGCGTGCTGCTCCTCGACAAGCCCGGACGGATCAAGCCCTGTGGCGGCGCCATTCCGCCGCGCCTGATCCGCGATTTCGCCATCCCCGACCATCTCCTCGTTGCCCGCATCCGCTCGGCCCGGATGGTCTCGCCCCGGGACAAGCGCGTGGACATGCCGATCGGCGACGGCTTCGTCGGCATGGTCGACCGGGCCGACTTCGATCCCTGGCTGCGGGAGCGGGCCGCCGCAGCGGGCGCGGTGCTCCGGCCCGCCACCTTCCGGCACATCGAGCGCGACGCGGAGGGGGTCGCCGTGCACTATCTCCAGGACGGCTTTCCCCGCGCCGCCCGGGCGCGCCTCGTCATCGGTGCCGACGGGGCGAGTTCGGCGGTGGGCCGCGCCGAGATCCCCGGCCACGCCGCCATGCGGCAGGTTTTCGCCTATCACGAGATCGTCCGCCTGCCCGAGGGGGATGCGCACGACGTCGAGGCCACGCGCTGCGACGTCTATTACCAGGGCAAGCTCTCGCCGGACTTCTACGCCTGGGTGTTCCCGCACGGCGACACGGTGAGCATCGGCACCGGGAGTGCCCGCAAGGGCTTCTCCCTGCGGGGCGCCATCCGGGCCCTGCGCGCCTCCACCGGCCTCGAGGCGGGCGAGACCGTCCGCCGCGAGGGCGCCCCCCTGCCCCTGAAGCCCCTGCGCCGCTGGGACAACGGCCGCGACGTCCTCCTCACCGGGGACGCGGCCGGCATCGTCGCGCCGGCCTCCGGCGAGGGCATCTACTACGCCATGCTCGGCGGGCGCCTCGCCGCCGAGGCGGGCCAAGCCTTCCTCGCCACGGGGCAGGCCCGGGCCCTCGCGGGCGCGCGCCGCAACTTCATGCGGCTGCACGGACGCGTCTTCCTGATCCTGCGGATCATGCAGGCGGTCTGGTATCGCAACGACGGCCTGCGCGAGCGCTTCGTGTCGATCTGCCGGGATCGCGACGTGCAGCAGCTGACCTGGGATTCCTACATGAACAAGGAGCTGGTCCGGGCCAAGCCCGCGGCCCATGCGCGAATCTTCTTCAAGGATCTCGCGCACCTGTTCCGCTGGGTCTCGCCGTGAATCCCGCCATGGCTCTCGACGGGGCGAGCGGCTGGGCGCCGGCCGGAATCGCCGCCGTCACGGCGATCCTGGTGGCGCTGGCGGGTGGCCTCCTGACCACGACCGGGCCCTGGTACCAGGCCCTCAGGCGCCCCGCGTGGAAGCCGCCGGACTGGGCCTTCGGCCCGGTCTGGACCACGATCTTCACGCTGACGGCGATCTCGGCGGTGCTCGCCTGGAACGCCGATGCGAGCCCGGCGGCCCAGGCGGCCCTGGTGGCCGCCTACGCTGTCAACGCCGTGCTGAACATCGCCTGGAGCGGCCTGTTCTTCCGCCTGCGCCGGCCGGACTGGGCCTTCGTCGAGGTGCTGTTCCTGTGGCTGTCGATCGCGGTGCTGATCATCGTCACAGGGCGCGTGCACGGGATGGCTGCCCTTCTCCTGCTGCCCTACCTCCTCTGGGTCGGGATCGCCGCCTGCCTGAACCGGGCGATCGTCCGCCTCAACGGTCCGTTTCGGAGCGCGTGAGCGATGGAGGCCTTTCTCGCCAGCGGTCACCTCGTGGACGCCATCCTGCTCCTCGTGGCCATCGAGGCGTTGGGGCTGATCCTGTGGAGCCGTCGGGCGCAGGGCGTCTGGCCGCTCGCGCTCCTGTGCAATCTGACCGCCGGCGCGGCCCTGATGCTGGCGCTGCGCGGCGCCCTGACCGGTGCCGGCTGGCCCGTGATCGCCGGATGCCTCGCCGGGGCCGGGCTGGCGCACCTCACCGAGATGGCGCTGCGCCTCGGCCTCCTCGCCCCGCCCATCCGCCTTCGCGATCCCCACGACACGCCCATCTGATCACCCCCCCGACACCACAGTTCCGGAGAGACGCCATGGACTACCGCCGCACCGCTCTCCGTCTGGGGACCGGCCTCGTCGTGGGATTGGCCGCCCCGGGCGTCTCGATCCATGGCGCCTCGGCCCAGGATGCCGAGCTGATCAAGCGCGGCGAGTACCTGGCGACCGCCGGAGACTGCGTCGCCTGCCACACGGCACCGGACGGGAAGCCCTTCGCCGGCAACTACGTGCTCAATACGCCGATCGGGAAGATCCGCACGCCGAACCTGACCCCGGACCCGGAGACCGGCCTCGGCCGGTGGAGCGCGGACGACTTCTACCGCGCCTTCCACGAGGGCATCACCAAGGACGGCTCCTACCTCTACCCGGCCTTTCCCTTCGCCTGGTACACGAAGGTCACCCGCGCCGATTCCGATGCGATCTTCGCCTATCTGAAATCGCTGCCGGCGGTGCACGAGCCGCGCAAGCCCTCCGAGATTCCCTTCCCCTTCAACATCCGCACGGCGCTCATCACCTGGCGCACCGCCTTCTTCACGGCCGGCGAATTCCAGCCGGACCCGCAGGCGAGCGCCGAGGTCAACCGCGGCGGCTACCTCGTCGAGGGGCTCGGGCATTGCGGCATGTGTCACAACGCCAACAAGATCGTCGGCAACAGCGGCCTGGCCGGCAAGCTCGGCGGCGGCGTCATCGACGGCTGGTACGCCCCCAACATCACCCCCGACGACCATACCGGCATCGGTGGCTGGAGCGACGACCAGGTCGTGACCTACCTGAAGACCGGCGCCGCCCCGGGGAACCAGCCAGGCGTCGCGGCGGGCCCGATGCGCCAGACCATCCAGGAATCCCTGTCGAAGATGACCGATGCGGACCTGAAGGCGATGGTGGCCTACCTGCGCACGCAGAAGGCCAAGGAGAGCTACAAGGTCAAGGACATCCAGGCCTTCAACCAAGCCGACGCCCCCGGTGCGGCGACCTATCTCAGCTATTGCTCCTCCTGCCACAAGCCGGACGGGAAGGGCGTCGAGGGGGCGATCCCGGCGCTCGCCGGCAACACCTCGGTGCAGGCGCAAGGCCCCGAGACGGTGATCCGCGTCATTCTCGGCGGCCTCTCGGCCCAGAACGGCTACGCGCCGATGCCCGCCATCGGCGCGGGCATGACCGACCAGGAGGTGGCCGACGTCACCGACTACGTCCGCAATGCCTGGGGCAATGCCGCCCCGGTGATCAGCGAGCGCGGCGTCGTCGCCACGGCGCGCAAGGCGACCGAGACGATGCTGGCCGGCACCGCGCCCTGCGCGGAGATCGCCCAGCCGGAGATCGCCAAGGCGGTGGCCGAGTCGGGGGCCGCCCAGAGCCTCGCGGGCCTCGACCCCGAGAACTTCATCCCGATCCTCAACGCGCTCTTGCCGAAGATCAAGGCCGCCGTCCCGGACGCCAAGGGCGACGACATCGTCAACGGGCTGACGACGGCCTTCTGCAAGGCCGGACGGAACGACACGCGCTACGACAAGGCCGGATGGCACGCGGTGATCGGCAGCTTCGCCAGCGTGACCTATGCCCAGCTCAAGAATCCCGAGCTGAAGGCCTCGACCATGGGTTCGACGCCCACGCCCTGACGGGATCGCCTTGAACGGGGCCGGTCGCGAAGACGGTGGATCCTGCGCCGCGGATCCTGCCGCGACGGGTCGCCCGGCACGGGCTCCGCTCCTGCGCCGGTGGTGCGCCTCCCTAGCTCGCCATGGTGACGACGAGCGGGCCGTTGCGGGTGGCGACGACCGTGTGCTCGTACTGGACCGTGGGCGCCTGCGGCCGGCTGTAGAGGGTCCAGGGATCGTCCCCGTCCTCGGCGAATTCGGCCCCGAGGGAGAGGAATGGTTCGACGGTGAAGACCAGGCCCTCCGTCGCGACCCGGCGCTCGGAGGCGTCGGGCCAGGTGGCGATCTCGGTGGGCTCCTCGTGGAGGGAGTGGCCGACCCCGTGGCTCGCCAGGTTGCGCACCAGCGTGTAGCCGTTCCGGCGCGCGAAGGCGCCGACCGCTTGGCCGATGGCGGCGATCGGCTTGCCGGTGCCGACCTGGCGCAGGCCGGTCCACATCGCCCGGCGGCCATCCTTGCACAGCCGCTCCACCGCGCGGGTCACGGGCGGCACGGGGAACGAGGCGCCGGTATCGGCGAAGTAGCCGTCCTTCGCCGCGGAGACGTCGATGTTGACGAGGTCCCCCGGAGCGATCCGGCGGTCCCCCGGGATGCCGTGGGCGACCTCTTCGTTGACGCTGATGCAGGTGGCCCCGGGAAAGCCGTAGGCCAATTCCGGCGCCGGCTGGGCGCCGGCCGCCTCCAGGAGCCGGCGTCCGATCCGGTCCAGCTCCGCCGTCGTCATCCCGGGCTCGATGGCCTTCCCCATCGCGTCCAGCGTCTGGGCAACGATGCGCCCGATCCGCTTCAGCGCCGCCAAGTCGTCGTCGCTCGATACCGTCATGTCGCTGTCCCTCGGGGCCGCCCGAATGGCCGGCCGCGCGCATCGCCGCTCGTCGCGGCATTCCCATAGCGGATCGTCGGCCCCGGGACGACCGGGGGTTCGGCATGGCGGCCATCAGCCTTCATCGGGCGATGTCCCGGCTTGCGGATCGCGCCGGATCGCGTCACCAGCACCGCGATGGCTCAGACGCTTCCCGCCACCGCCGTATCGGACCTGCCGATCGAGGACGCCCTCCCGGCCCTGCGCGACGCCCTCGCCGGAGGGCCGGCCGCGGTGCTGGTGGCACCGCCCGGCGCGGGCAAGACCACCCGGGTGCCGCTGGCCCTCCTCGACGCGCCCTGGCTGCGGCCCTCCCACAAGATCATCCTGCTGGAGCCGCGCCGCCTCGCCGCCCGGGGGGCCGCCGAGCGCATGGCCGCTACGCTGGGCGAGCGCGTCGGCGACACGGTCGGCCTTCGGGTCCGCCTCGGCTCGAAGATCTCCGGCCGTACCCGGATCGAGGTCGTCACCGAGGGCGTCTTCACCCGCATGATCCTCGACGACCCGGAACTCACGGGCATCGGCGCCGTCCTGTTCGACGAGTTCCACGAGCGCTCCCTCGACGCGGATCTCGGCCTCGCCCTGGCCCTCGACGCGCAGGGCGCTCTGCGCGAGGACCTGCGGATCCTCGTCATGTCGGCGACCCTCGACGGCGCCCGGGTCTCCGGGCTGCTCGGGGCGGCGCCGGTGATCGCATCGGAGGGGCGCGCCTACCCGGTCGAGACGCGCTACTGGGACCGCGACCCGAACCGGCGAATCGAGGAGGTCATGGCCGAGGCCATCCTTCGGGCCCTGCGCGCCGATCCGGGCTCGGTCCTGGCCTTCCTGCCGGGCCAGGGCGAGATCCGCCGGGTCGGGACCTTGCTGGGCGACAAGGTCGACGCCGTCACCGAGATCGCGCCGCTCTACGGGGCGCTGACGCCCGCCGAGCAGGATCGGGCTGTCGCCCCCGCGCCCCCGGGCCGGCGCAAGGTGGTGCTCGCGACCAGCATCGCCGAGACCTCGCTGACCATCCAGGGCGTGCGCATCGTGGTCGATTCCGGACTGTCGCGCGTGCCCGTCTACGAGCCCGGCCTCGGGCTGACCCGCCTCGTCACCGCGCGCGCCTCCCGGGCCTCCGTGGACCAGCGCCGGGGACGCGCCGGGCGCACCGAACCGGGCATCTGCCACCGCCTCTGGGCGGAGGCCGCCACCAACGCCCTCGAACCCTTCACCCGCCCGGAGATCCTCGCCGCCGACCTCTCGGGCCTGGTGCTCGACTGCGCCGCCTGGGGCGTGTCCGATCCGGCGACCCTCGCCTTCCTCGACCCGCCGCCCGCGCCGGCCCTGGCCGAGGCGCGGGCGATGCTGCGCGACCTCGGGGCGATCGAGGCCGACGGGCGTCTCACCGAGACCGGCCGGGCCCTGCGCGCGCTGCCCCTTCCGCCGCGCCTCGCCCGCATGGTCGTCGGCGCGGCCGGATACGGCACGGCCCGCGCGGCGGCGGATCTCGCGGCGGTGCTGGTCGAGCGCGGCCTCGGCGGGGACGACACCGACGTGACCCATCGGGCCGAGCGCTTCGCCCGCGACCGCGGCCAGCGCGCCAGCGACATGCGCCGCCTCGCCCAGGGCTGGGCCCGGCAGGCGGAGGGCTTCGCCGGCAAACTGATCAGCGCACCGGCCGGCCTCGACATGAGCGAGGCCGGACCGCTCCTCGCCCTGGCCTATCCCGACCGCGTCGCCCGCGCCCGCGGCCGTGACGGCGAGTTCGTGATGGCCAATGGCCGGGCCGGGCGCGTGGATGCGGCCTCCGCCCTGGCCCGCGCGCCCTTCCTCGTCGTCGCCGAGCTCACCGGCAGCGCCGCCCAGGGGCGCATCCTGTCGGCGGCCCCGATCACCCTGGAGGCGATCGAGGCGTTGTTCGGACCGGCGATCGAGGCGGCGACGCAGATCGCCTTCGATCGGAGCGCCTGCGCCCTGCGGGCCCGCTCCCTGCGGCGCCTCGGCGCGCTCACCCTGGGGGAGCGCACCCTGCCCGTCCCGGCCGACCTCGCCTCGGCGGAGATCCTGGCGCGGGGCGTCGGCGAGATCGGTCTCCAGGCCCTGCCGTGGACGCCCGCGCTGACGCAGTGGCGCGCCCGCCTGCAGTTCCTGCGCACGGCCGATCCCGAGACCTGGCCCGACCTGTCCGACGCCCACCTCGTGTCCACGATCGAGGCCTGGCTGGCGCCCGAGATCGTCGGGCGCACCAGCCTCGATGCGATCGGTGCCGACGACCTGGCGCGCGCCCTCCAGGCGCTCCTGCCCTGGTCCCTGCGCGCCCGGCTCGATGCGGAAGCCCCGACACACGTCGAGGTACCCACCGGCTCGCGCATCGCCCTCGATTACGAGGCCGAGGGCGGGCCGGTGCTCGCCGTCCGGGTGCAGGAGCTGTTCGGGCTCGAACGCCATCCGAGCATCGCCGGGGGACGCATCCCCCTGGTGCTGCACCTGCTCTCGCCGGCCTCGCGGCCGATCCAGATCACCCGCGACCTGCCGGGCTTCTGGCGTGGGTCGTGGAGCGCCGTGCGCTCGGAGATGCGCGGGCGCTATCCCCGCCATCCCTGGCCCGAGGATCCGGTGGCCGAGCCGCCGACCCGGCGGGTGAAGCCGAGGGGCACGTGAGCGAACGCCTCCACTCCCCCCTCGCCCTCTACGATCCGCGCGGGCGGCTCGCGGTCTCCGCCTACCGGCACCTGCTGATCCGCGCGCTGCTCCTCGGCTTCGGGCTGCTCTGCCTCGGTATCTGGCTCGCGAGCCTCGGCCTGCGCTGGGTCGGTTTCCTCGCGGTTGCCGGGATCCTGCCGGTGATGGGGGCGACGGCGATCCAGACGGTCCGGCGCCTGCACGACCGGAACCGCAGCGGCGGCTGGCTCGGCCTGTATGTCCTGGCGGAAACCGTCGGCGTCCTGCCCCTGGAGCGGGCCGTCGACACCCATCCCCTCCCCGTCATCGCCCTCGTGGCGGCGATGCTCGGCGTCTTCGTCTGGTTCTTCGTCGAGACGGTGTTCCGGGCGGGGAGCCCCGGGACCAACCGGTACGGTCCGGTCCCCGCAGCGCCTTGAGCGGGTCAGGCCGCGCGCCGGGCGGCCAGGACGATGCGGGCGGCGCTCCGGCTCGGGGGCTCGTCGTCGGGCAGGCGCATCAGGCTGTCGATGCGGGCGAGCGCATCGACCTGCGCCTCCCGCGCCGGCTCACCCGCGAGGAGCGGCGCCACCGCCTCGGCGAGGCGCGGGGCCGTGCACTCGGCCTGGATGAATTCCGGCATGGCATTCCGCCCGAGGATCAGGTTCGGCAGCACGATCGTGGGCACCTGGATGAGGCGGCGGGCCACCGCCTCCTCGATCCGCGAGACCTTGTAGGCGACCACCATTGGCACGCCGGCCAAGGCCAGTTCCAGGGTGACGGTGCCCGAGGCCGCCAGGGCCGCCCGGGCCCGGCGGAAGGTGGCGTGCTTGGCCGCCTCGCCGTGTACGAGGGTGACAGGGCTGTCCCAGGACAGCGCGAGGCGCTCGATTAGGGCCCTGTGCCGGGTCACCGCCGGCAGCACCGCCTCGATCGGCCCGAAGCGCGCCGTGAGCCGCGCCAGGGTGGCGCCGAAGACCGGCATCAGTCGCTCGATCTCCGAGCGGCGCGAGCCCGGCAGGATCGCCAGGACAGGCCGCCCCGCCATGCGGGCCTCGGCCTCGACGGGGTCCGGCCGCAGCTCCCCGAGCCGCTCGATCAGCGGGTGGCCGACATAGGTGCAGGCGGGGCCGTTGAGGCGCCGGTGCGCCTCCGGCTCGAAGGGAAGGAGGGCCAGAACGTGGTCGATGAAGGGGCGCATCTTCGCCGCCCGCCACGGACGCCAGGCCCAGACGCTCGGGGAGACGTAGTCGACGATGGGCAGGTCCGGCATCCGCTTGCGTACCCGCGAAGCGACCGCGTGGGTGAAGCCGGGGCTGTCGATGATGACGAGGACGTCCGGCCGGGCCTCGACGACGTCGCGGACGGTCTGGCGGATGCGGCGCAGCAGGGTGCGCAGCCGGGCGGCCACCGGCAGGTAGCCCATCACCGCCACGTCATCGATGGGAAACAGCGAGGCGAAGCCTTCCGCCGCCATGGCCTCGCCGCCGACGCCGCCGAAGCGGATCGGCCGGTCGGACAGCTCGCGCAGGCCGCGCATCAGCTTGGCCCCGAGCTGATCCCCGGAATCCTCGCCGGCCACCAGCCAGATCGTCCGCTCGCTGTGCGGTGCCTTCATGATCCCGATCCCGTTCCGGCCTCCGGGCCGCTCGCGTCGGCGCCGAGGCCGAGGAGAAAGAGGCCCGCCCGGTCCGCGGCCGCGATCGTGGCCGGACGGTCGATGATCAGGGTGAAGGCCGCCTGGATAGCGAGGCCGGCGCAGCCCGCCGCCGCCGCGTTCGCCACCGTGCGGGGGCCGATCGCCGGCAGGTCGACGCGCAGGTCCTGACCGATCTTGGCGCATTTCACCAGCACGGTGCCGAGCTGCGCGCTGCCGTAGCCGAAGGGGCGGCGTCCGAGCATCCGGGCCCGGGCCAGCATCCGGTCGGTCCCCTCCGGACCCTCGACGGCCAGGGCCCGCTGCCCGACGACGACGGAGGCCTGGCCGACATCGAAATCCGACAGGGCCGCCAGTAGGGCGCGGCCGGTGACGATGGACTCCCGCGCCGCGGCATCGGGCGCGTGCCGGCCGAGCAGGCCCTCGGGCGTGAGAAGATCCGGGGCGACCTCGTGGACGCCGACCACGCCGTGGCCGTGCTCTTCCAGGAGCGCCAGGGCGCCGCGCAGGAGGCGGTCGTCGCCCCCGCCGGAGATGGCCTTCAAGGCGTCGCGGTTGCGCAGGGCCGCGGCGGCGTTGAGGATCGCGGCCGGGTTCGGCCGGGACACGCCGCCGGCCGGCACCACGGTGACCGGCCCCCAGGCTTTGAGGATCGCCAGGATGCCGGCGATGTCGAGGAGGTCGACGGTGGCGTCCGCACGGGCGCGCATCGCCCGCTCGGCGAAGCCCCGGATGGCCAGGACGCGGAACGGCCGTCCGGCCCGGTCGAGGGAGGTGGCCACGAGTTCCGGCAGGCGGCCGGCGCCCGCCACCAGGACCAGCGCCGCCGGTGCGGGAGCGATGCGCGCCGCCGGCACCGGGTTCGCGCTCAAGCGGCGCCCGGCGTCTCGCGCGGGGTGCAGAGCGAACGCTTGCCGCCGGCGCGGATGAAGGCGACGATCTCGGCCACGGCGCGGTGGGTCTCGAACTCGGCGGCGACGTCCTCGAGCCGCTCCATCAGCGTGCCCTCGTTGGCGAAGAGCAGCCGATAGGCCCTCCGCAGGGTGTGGATGTCCTCCCGGGCGAAGCCCCGCCGCTGCAGGCCGATGATGTTGAGGCCCGACAGGTAGGCCCGGTTGCCCAGGGCCATCCCGTAGGGGATGCAGTCGTTCTCCAGTCCCGACAGGCCGCCGACGAAGGCGTGGGCCCCGACGCGCGCGAACTGGATCACGGCGGCACCGCCGCCGAGGATGGCGTAGTCGCCGACGCTGCAATGGCCGGCGAGCATGACATTGTTCGAGAACACGACGCCGTCGCCGACCCGGCAATCGTGCCCGACATGCGAATTGGCGAGGAAGGTGCAGTGATCGCCGACCGTGGTCTCGAGCCCGCCCCCCGCCGTGCCGGGATTGATGGTCACGCCCTCGCGGATCAGACAATCGGCGCCGATCGTGAGGGTCGAGGCCTCGCCCTTGAACTTCAGGTCCTGCGGCGGATGGCCGATGGAGGCGAAGGGATAGAGCCGGGTCCGGGGGCCGATCGTGGTCTGGCCGGCCACCACGACGTGGCTGACCAGCTCGCAGCCCGCCCCGAGGGTCACGGCCGGGCCGACATGGCAGAACGGACCGATCCGGACGCCCTCGCCCAGGGTCGCGCCGTCCTCGACCACCGCGCTCGGGTGGATCTCCGCGGCGGCGCTCACTCCGTCACCAGCATCGCGCCGATCTCGGCCTCGGCGACGAGGACGCCGTCGACCCGCGCCTCGCCCCGGAACCACCACATGGTCCGCCGGTGGTTCGTCTTGGTCATGTGGTAGCGGACGGTGTCGCCGGGCACGACGGGCTTGCGGAACTTGCACTTGTCGATGGTCATGAAGAACACCTGCTTGGTGCGCAGCTCGTCGCTCATGATGTGGCGGCAGCAGATGGCGCCCGCGGTCTGGGCCATGCCCTCGATCAGCAGGACGCCGGGAAACACCGGCAGGCCGGGGAAATGCCCGGTGAATTGCGGCTCGTTGATCGTGACGTTCTTGATCCCGACGCAGCTCCGGTCGCCGTCGATCTCGACGATCCGGTCGATCATCAGGAAGGGATAGCGGTGCGGCAGGAGTTCCAGAACCGTCTGGATGTCAGCCGAGCCGAGTTCACGCGGCATGTCGCTCATCGATTGCAATACCCTGCTGCGCGTCGGCGCCTCCGCCGCCCGCCTTTTTCCCGTGTGTCGCCAGACCTGGAGGATGCGCCTTCATTCGGCAGAAGCCCGGCGGATGCAAGCCCTCGGCGACGAATGCGGCGGCAACATGCCGTCTCCGCGCCCGGATGAACGCGGCCGCGCCTCAGGCCTTCGGCTCGTCTCCGCCGGTGGACCGCTCGGCCAGGCGCGCCAGCATGGTCAATTCGCGGAACCAGGCCCTCACGGGCTTGGCCGGGGTCCCGCCCCATCGGCTGCCCGGGGGGACGTCGCGGTTCACGTTCGACGACCCGGCGATCTGGGAGCCCATGCCGATCCGCAGGTGGCCGACGACGCCGACCTGGCCACCCAGGACGACGTAGTCCTCGAGGGTGGTGGAGCCGGAGATCCCGACTCCCGAAACGATCACGCAGTGGCGTCCGACGACGACGTTGTGGGCGATCTGCACGAGGTTATCGATCTTGGTGCCCTCACCGATGATGGTGTCGCGGCTGGCGCCACGATCGATCGTGGTGTTGGCGCCGATCTCGACATCGTCCTGAACGATGACCCGGCCGATCTGGGGCACCTTCAGGTGCCCGCCGGGGCCCATGGCGAAGCCGAAACCGTCCTGCCCGAGGCGGGCGCCCGGATGGATGATGACCCGGTTGCCCAGGAGGGCGTGGGTCAGTGTGGCCCCGGCCCCGATCGCGCAGTCGCGCCCGATCCGGACGCGGGGGCCGATGCTGGCATTCGGCCCGATGACGGTGCCGGAGCCGATCTCGGCACCGGGGCCGACGACGGCCCCCGGATCGACCCGCACGCCGGGTTCGAGGCGGGCCTCGGGATGGATGTGCGCGCCCGGGGCGACGCCGGTGGAGCCGAAGAGCGAGGCGGGCCGCATCGCCTCCGGATGAAGCCGGGCCAGCAGGCCGGCATAGATCCGGTAGGGATCCCGCAGGACGAGGGCCACGGTCTCGGCCGGGACGCGCGGGGCGAACCGGGGCGACACGAGGCAGAGCCCCGCCCGGGTCGCCGCGAGGGCGTCGCCGTAGCGGGCGTTGTCCATGTAGGCGACGTCGGCCGGCGTGGCGGATTCCAGCGGCGCGGCGCCGGTGATCACGCCGTCGGGGTTCGCCCCCTGGGGAAGCGAAACGCCAGCAGCCTCGGCGATGGCGCCGAGGCTGAGGGTTGTGGTCGCGGAGAAGAAGATCGGATCTGACATGCCGTCACAACGTGCTGCCTCCCCGAAAGGAGGCAGCGCTCCGGGTCAGAACCGCGAGCCGCCGGAGAACCGGAAGGCCTGGAGCTGATCCTTGCCGACGCGGCCGAGGTAGTTGCCGGTCGCATCGTAGGCCTTCACACCTTCATCCTTCGAGAGGGCGTAGGCGTAGTCGAAGCGGATCGGACCCAGCGGCGAGTTCCAGAGGATCGACGCGCCGACCGAGGAGCGGATCGTCATCTTGTCGCGCACGTTCACGCATTCGGGTTCGACGCCGATGGTGTTCTGGTTGAAGTTACAGGCGCCGCCCGGAGCGATACCGTTGATGAAGGCATCGCCGTTCACGTTGAACTGCGTCCGGCCGTTATAGCCGAACAGCGTACCGGCATCGGCGAACACCGCGCCCTTCAGGCCGAGATCGCGCGGCACGCCGGGAAGCGGGAACTGAACTTCGACCGTACCGCCGAAGTAGGTCGAGCCGCCGATGGCGTTCGAGCGGCTGTCGCTGATGCCGACGTCGCGCGGACCGATGCCGTTGGGCGCGAAGCCGCGGACCAGCGACGGTCCGAGGAAGAACTGGTCGGTGATGCGCAGGGGCTGGTCGTTCAGCGCCGTGATGTGGCCGCCCTGGAAGCGGACGAAGCCGACCACGTCCTCGTAGAGCTCCTTGTAGTACCGGGCGTCGCCGGTCACGCGGAAGAACTTCGAGTCGCCGCCCAGGCCCGCGACGTCGGGCTTCAGCTCGGCGTAGAGACCGTTGCGGGGCGAGCCCAGGTTGTCGAGGGTCGAGTAGGCCAGCGTCAGGCCGGCGAGCGAGGTCAGCGTGCTGCCCTGCGAACCCTTGAGCGCGATCGAGGCTTCGCCGTCGAGGGCACAGTTCGGGTAGATCGCCTGACCACCGACGTTTCGCACCGGGTCACCCGGGTTCAGACCCGGAAGCGTCGCGTTCGCGGCGTAGGTCGCGGTGTAGCCGGAAATCGGGTTCGAACAGTCGTTGTACGGCCGCTTGACCGTGTTCGGGACCTTCAGCTCGGTGTTGTAGAGCGAGTAGCGCAGCGTGATGCCGAACTCTTCGGTGATCGGCAGGCCGACGCGGAGCTGGCCACCATAGACCGTGGTCTCGTAGCGCGAGTAGCGGGTCTGGTCGCTGTACTTGTAGAAGGCGTCGAAGCCGGCGGCGAGACGGTAGCCGAGGAAGTACGGCTCGGTGAACGAGAAGTCGAAGCCGCGTGAGTACTGTCCACCGGTACCGGCCACGCGGACGTACTGGCCGCGTCCGAGGAAGTTCGACTCCGAGATCGAGACCTCGCCGATGATGCCGTCCTGGGTGGAGTAGCCGCCCGCCACCGAGAACGAGCCCGTGGGCTGATCCTCGACGTCGATGTTGATGATCACGCGGTCGGCCGAGGAGCCCGGCTCGTTGGAGAAGCGCACCTTCTTGAAGAAGCCGAGACCGTTCAGGCGCCGCTCGGCCCGGTCGGTCAGCACCCGGTTGTAGGCATCGCCCTCGGTGATATCGAGCTCGCGCCGGATCACGTAGTCGCGGGTGCGGGTGTTGCCGCGGATGTTGATGCGCTCGACGTAGACGCGCGGGCCGTCCTCGACCACGAAGCCCAGGGCCACGGTGTGGGTGGCGCGGTCGCGCTGGCCGGTGGGACGCACCTGGGCGAAGGGGTATCCCTGGCGCCCGACCTGGTTGGTCACGCCGTTGAGGGTCCGCTCCACGTCCTCGGCGTTGTAGACGTCGCCGACCTGGGCGCGGATCTCGCCGTCGAGGGTCTGGGTGTCGAGGCCCGGCAGGCGGGAATCGATCGCCACCGCGCCGACGCGGTACTGCTCGCCCTCATCGACGGTGACGGTGACGACCCAGCCGGCATCGCCCTCGCCCTCGACGTAGCGGGCATCGGCATTGACGACGCGGAAGTCGGCGTAGCCGTTCTTCAGGTAGTAGCGCCGGACGATGTCGAGGTCGTTGGTGATGCGATCCGGGTCGTAGACGTCGGACGTCTTGATGAAGCTGAGGAAGTTCATCTCCGAGGAGGACATCAGCTCGCGCAGCTTGGACGACGAGTAGGCGCTGTTGCCCACGAAGTTGATCGCCTTGATGCCGGTCTTGTCGCCTTCCTCGATCACGTAGATCACGTCGAGGCGGCCGTTCGGCAGGTCCACCGTCCGGTAGGTCACCTTCGCCGTCCCGCGGCCCGCGCGGCGGTAGACTTCCTTGATGCGCTGGATGTCGGCCTGGACCACGGCCTCGCTGAAGGCGCCGCGCGCCTTGGCCTCAACCTCGCCCTCGAGGGTGGCCTTCTCGATCTTCTTGTTGCCCTCGAACACCACCCGGTTGATCAGGTTGTTTTCGCGGACGCTGACGACGGTGCTGGCGCCGCTGCGGGAGACCTTCACGTCGGAGAACATGCCGCTCGCCAGCAGGTTGCGGCGGGCTTCCTCGGGCGAGCCGGAGGCGGTGCCGGTCACGTAGGACCGGATGGTGTCGGCATCGACACGCTTGTTACCCTGGACGACGATCTGCTGCGCCTGAGCGGTTCCACCGAGAACGAGGCCAGCGGCCGCCGCGGCGACTAGGACGATGGTCTGTTCCGCCGACTTACGCCGGCGCTTCCCCGTCATCGACATCATGTAATCGCCCGTCTCTTTATATCTTCAGCGCGAGTTTGCACCCGCAATCAGGCGCCCGTTTTCCGGGCGTCCTGACATCTGGTCCCAAGCTCAGCTTCTATCGGGATTCCGGCGTTAAGCAAACGCCGGGGGGTCCTGCACACTGGGGATTTTGGGGAGACGTGGCCTTCCGGTCACTTAACGCCCCGGCCCGATCGTCGAACAGGGTCAACAAACGGTTGCGCGCGAAACCCGGAGGTTCCGCGCGCGCGACGGATTGTGGTTAAGATCGAGGCGGTTGCGTGTCCCGTCGCGGGACCGGAGCGCGAACGCCGAACGGTCGCGCCCAGGCGTGTTCAGGTTCCGCGTGCGCCCCAGGACGCGCCGAGGTTGAGGATGTCGTTCCAGGCGGCGAACAGCATGAGGAACAGCACGAGGGCGAGGCCGATGCGGAAACCGATCTCCTGGGCCCGCTCGCTCAGCGGCCGGCCGCGGACGGCCTCGAAGGCGTAGAACAGCAGGTGGCCCCCATCGAGCAGGGGCACGGGGAAGAGGTTGAGGAGGCCGATCGAGACCGAGAGCAACGCGATCAACCCGATCAGGCCCCCGAGGCCGCCGCTCTGGGCCACGGCACCCGACACGCGGGCGATCCCGATCGGTCCGGAGAGCTGATCGGGGGATTCCCGGCCGGTGACCAGCTTGCCGATGTAGTCGATCGTCCGGTCGACCACGAAGTAGGTCTCGTAGGTCCCGAGGCCGAGGGACTGGACCGGGCCGTAATGCACGAGCTTCGCCTCGCTCGCCTTCGGACCCTGGATCCCGAGCCGGCCGAAGCGGTGACGACCGAACGGCGTCACATCCTCCTTGCGCTCGGGCACGGCCACGAGCTCGCGGGTCTCGCCGCCGCGCTCGACCGTGAAGGTCAGGCTGGAGCCGGCCGCCCCCGAAACCGTCCGCTGCATGTCGGTGAAGCTGTTGACCCGCGATCCGCCGATGGCGCGGATCACGTCGCCGGGCTCGAAGCCGGCCCGGGCGGCGGCACTGTCGGGCATCACGGCCTCGACGCGGGCCGGCGTCTCGTAACGCCCTCCGAAATAGATGGCGCCGGAGAACAGCGCGATGGCGAGGATGAAGTTGGCGATCGGTCCCGCGGCCACGATGGCGGCGCGCTTCGGCAGGGGCTGCGTCGGGAAGCTGGTGGCCCGCTCCTGTGGGGACATGCGGGCCAGGGCCTCGGGATCCGGAACGCTGGCGCCGTTGGCGTCGCCGTGGAACTTCACATAGCCGCCGAGGGGGATCGCCGAGAGCTTCCAGCGCGTCCCATGCCGGTCGTTGAAGCCGAACAGTTCCGGTCCGAAGCCGAGGGAGAAGGCGTGAACGCCGACCCCGCACCAACGCCCCACCAGGAAATGTCCCATCTCGTGCACGAACACGACAATGCTCAGCACGATCAGGAAGGGGATCACGGCGCCGAAGAAGCCGCTCGCCGTGCCGCCCATGGCGTTCAGAAAGTCCATTGGTCGATCCTCTCGGCCTCCCCCGGGGCCGTCGCTCCGCTGTAGCAGATCGGATGCGTCGAACGCGAACGCAAACCTTTTGGCCGGGGTTTGCGGTCGCAGGGGCGCATCGCGCGGCGCTATCCCCGCATTCCCGGGGTCAGGGTAAAGAACCGCGCCGGCTTCGGATGCGCGCTCGACGTCCTCAGTGCCCGCCGCCGCCGGCCGCCGCACGGGGCCGCCGGATGAAGGGCACAGCGCAGGCCATGGCCACGAACAGGACGGTCAGAACAAGGAAGACGTCGGTGAATCCCATCACCAGACCTTGGACCCGCACGGTGTTCATCATGGCCTTCAGCGCCATCGCGTCGGCATCGCCGCCGAGCACCTCGAACTGCCGGCGGGTCATGTCCAGGCGCTCCAGCACGGCGGTGTTGGTCCAGGTGAAGCGCTCGTGCAGGCGGGCGAGGTGAAGGTCCCAGCGGTCGTTCAGGACGGTGTTGATCAGCGCGAGCCCGACGGCCCCGCCGAGGTTGCGGGTGAGGTTGTAGAGGCCCGAGGCATTCTTCATGCGCGCCGGCGGCAGGGTGCCGAGGGCGATGTTGTTGATCGGGATCATGCACAGCATCAGCGAACAGCCCCGCAGGATCTGCGGCACCAGGAGTTCCCAGAAGTCCCAGTCCTTGGTCAGGCCCGTGACCATCCAGGTGCCGGTGGCGAACCCGAGGAAGCCGAGCGCCATCATCAGGCGCGGGTCGACCTTGCCCGAGAAGCGCCCGGCGATCGGCGCGGTGGCGAACATAAAGAGGCCCGAGACGAACATCGTCTCGCCGATCTGGAGCGCCGAGTAACCGCGCACGCGCCCGAGATAGACCGGGTAGAGGTAGGTCAGGCCGTAGAGGCCGATGCCCAGGACGAAGCTGAAGAGGCAGCCGGCCGTGAAGTTGCGGTCGGAGAAGGCCCGCAGGTCGACGATGGGCTCGGCGGCCGTGAAGGCCCGCCAGAAGAAGGCGGGTCCGGCGGTCAGGCACACCACCGCGCAGGCGAAGACCGCCTCGTCGGCGAGCCAATCATGGTTCGGACCTTCTTCCAGCACGTATTCGAGGCAGCCGAGCATCAGCGCCATGAACACGAGGCCGAACCAGTCGAAGCGCTTGAACAGGGTCAGGTTCGGCTCGTCGAAATCGACCAGCAGGTAGGTCGACACCGTCACGAAGATCCCCGGCACGACGTTGACGAGGAACAGCCAGTGCCAGTCGAACAGGTCGGTGAGGTAACCGCCCACCGTCGGCCCGATGGTGGGCGCGAGCGTCGCCACGAGGCCGATCATCGGCGAGACGATGGAGCGCTTCGAGGGCGGGAAGATCGTGAAGGCGGAGGCGAAGACCGTGGGGATCATACCGCCGCCGATGAAGCCCTGCGCGGCCCGCCAGACGATCATCTCGTCGATCGAGGTGGAGGTGGCGCACATCAGGCTCATCAGCGTGAAGCCGCCGGCCGAGATCACGAACATCCAGCGCGTCGAGACGACCCGCGACAGGAAGCCGGAGAGCGGGATCGAGATCACCTCGGCGATGAGGTAGCTGGTCTGGACCCAGGGGATCTCGTCGCCCGAGGCCGACAGACCCGCCTGGATCTCGGCGAGCGACGCCGAGACGATCTGGATGTCCAGGATCGCCATGAACATCCCGAACACCATGCAGACGAACGCCACCATCCGGCGGCGGTCGAGCGGCGGCTCGGCGGCCGGTGCGGCCGGTCCCAGGGTGGCGGTCGCGGCCATCGCTGGCGCCTAGTGCCGGGCGGCCGTGCGGAGGCGGTCGTCTCCGGCCGCGGTCTCGGCGTTCTCGCGGGTGTCCACCCGGACGGTCACGGACAGGCCGGGCCGCAGGAGGCCCGCTCGGGCAACGTCCGCCGGTACGTGGACCCGCACCGGCAGGCGCTGGACGATCTTGGTGAAGTTGCCGGTGGCGTTGTCGGGGGGCAGCAGGCTGAAGACCGAGCCGGAGGCGGGGGAGAGCGACTCGACCTCGCCGACGATATCGCGATCCGGATAGGCATCCACCGCGATGTGCACGCGCTGGCCCGGATGCATGCGCTCGACCTGGGTCTCCTTGAAGTTCGCGTCGATGCGGACGCTCTCCAGGGGAACCAGGGCGGCGATGCGCGAGCCCGGGGAGACATAGGCGCCGGCCTCCGCGGCCTTGTTGCCGATCACGCCGTCGAAGGGCGCCCGGATCGTCGTGAAGTCCAGATCGCGCGCGGCCCGTGCCTCGGCGGTGCGCAATTCGGCGGCGAGGCCCTCCGCCTCCTTGCCCTGCGCGCGCAGCACCTCGACATTGGCGCGCATGGCCACCAGGGCGGCCTCGGCCCCCTTCACGGCGGCGTCCGTCCGGTCGCGGTCGGCCCGCGCCTGCTCGATCCGCGCCTTGGCGACGAAGTCGACCTTCTCGAGCTGCTGCTGGCGGGCGTAATCGGCCGTGGCGCGGACCGCATCGGCCCGGTTGGCATCGATCTGGGCCGAGGCCTGCAGCATCTGCGCCTGCGCCGCCTCGACCTGCCGGGCGATCCGGGCGATGGCCGCCTGTCGGGTGACGAGCTTGTCGTGGGCGGCCTGCGCGGCGAGGCGGTAATCGCCGTCGTCGATCCGGGCGATGACGTCGCCCCTGTGCATCATCTGCCCGTTCACGACCGGAACCGCCGCGAGATAACCCGGGATCTTGGCGGCCAGGACCGAGATGTCGGCCTGGACATAGGCGTCGTCGGTGCTGACGAAGAACCGTCCGACGGTCCACCAGGCCTGCGCCTTGTAGGCCCCCCCGCCGAGGGCGGCGAGGAGCAGCGTCGCCAGAACGACGTTGCGCGTCCGCCGGGGCTTGACGCGGGCTTCGCCCGTCGACGGCGCGATGACCGCCGGCGTCATCGGCTGGGCCGGCGCGGCGGCCGGTGACGCCGAGACAGTCCGCGTCTCGACGGCATCGGCTCGGATGGCGTCGCCTTGAGCCGGCTCGGCCCGAAACCCGTCGTCCTGGCGCAAGCTCATGGCATCGATCTCACGGCTTCGATCCCGTTCTTCGAGAGAATTGACCGAACCGTTCGGTCATTTTCGGGCCTGCGAACGCTGGCGCGACCCACGGCCTTGGGATATTGTGACCGAACCGTTCGGTCAATGAGGGTCAGGGCCATGGCGACCGCACAGGCCCCGCGCGATGCGCGGGAGCGCACATCGGGGGAGACCGACAAGCGTCGCCAGATCCTCGACGGGGCGCGCGCGGTCTTCATGGCATCGGGTTTCGACGGGGCGAGCATGGGCGAGATCGCCAAGGCGGCGGGCGTCTCGAAGGGGACCCTCTACGTCTACTTCGACAGCAAGGAGGCGCTGTTCGAGGATCTGGCGCTCGCCGAGAAGCGGGGTCTCGCGGAGGTGCTGTTCCGGCTCGATGCGGACGATCCCGACGTGCGGGGCGTCCTCACCCGTCTCGGCCGGAGCTACCTTGCCGAGATGATCCGGCCGGAGCACGTCACGGTGATACGGATGGTCATCGGCGCCTGCGAGAAGTTCCCGCGCCTGGGCCAGGCCTATTTCGAGGCCGGGCCGGTGCAGGGCACGACGCGCCTGGCCGCCTATCTCGATGCGCAGGTCGCGGCGGGGCGCCTGCGCCCGGCCGGTACGAATCTCGCCGCGCGCCAGTTCCTGCAGATCTGCCAGGCCGGCCTCCTGACGCGCCTCCTCTTCAACGCCGGCGACGGCGTCTCCGAGGCGGAGATCGAGCACAACGTCAGCGAGGCCGTGCGCGTGTTCCTGGCGGGCTACAGTCCCGAGGCCTGAGCCCGGGCTCAGGCCGCCGCGACGGCCTGGCTGCTCCAGCGGCGCACCTCGGCATCGATGGCCAGGGCCTCGTCGACATCCTCGGGCGCGGTCCGGTACTGGCCGGCGAAGTGCGCGCAGGCGCGCTCGACCAGGTCGGCGATGCCGTAGAAGCCGATCGCGCCCTTGATGAAGGCCGCGACCGCGATCTCGTTGGCCGCATTCATCACGGTGGGCGCGGCGCCCCCGGCGGCGAGCGCCGCCCGGGCGATCGCCAAGCAGGGGAAGCGCGCCTCGTCGGCGGCCTCGAAGGTCAGGCTGCCGGCGGCGGCGAGATCGAGATGGCGGCCGCGGGCGATCGTCAGGCGCTCGCCGAGACCGAGGCAATGGGCGATCGGTACCCGCATGTCCGGCATGGCGAGGCCCGCGGTCACCGCGCCGTCGCGCCAGTAGACGAGGCCGTGCACGATCGATTGCGGATGGACGATGACATCGAGGCGCTCGGGTTCGAGGGTGAACAGGTGGTGCGCCTCGATCAGCTCCAGCCCCTTGTTCATCAGGGAAGCCGAATCGATGTTGATCTTCATGCCCATCGACCAGGTCGGGTGGGCCGCCGCTTCCGTGGGCGACGCGGCGGCGATGCGCTCGCGCGTCCAGGTCCGGAACGGACCGCCCGAGGCGGTGATGGTCATCTTCGCCACGTCGTCGAGGCGGCCGTCGCCCAGGGCCTGCGCGAGGGCGTTGTGCTCGGAATCGACCGGCAGCAGGGTGGCGCCGTAGCGCTTGGCGTCGCGCATGAAGGCATCGCCGGCGCAGACCAGGCTCTCCTTGTTGGCGAGGGCGACGGTGCGCCCGAGCTTCAGCGCCGCGTGCGTCGGGCGCAGACCGGCGGCCCCGCTCACGGCCGCCACCACGATGTCGGCATCCCGGGCGACCGCCTCGAGGACGGCGCCCTCACCGGCCCCGTTCGGGATGCCGGTATGGGCCAGGGCGTCGCGCAGGGCCGGACCGGCGGACGCGTCGGCCAGGGCCACGAAATCGGGCTGCAGGTTGCCGGCGAGCCGGGCGATGGCCTCGACGTCGCGCCCCGCCACGAGACCGCCGATGCGGAAGCGGTCGGGATGCTGAAGCAGCAGGTCGACGGTCGATTGGCCGATGGAGCCGGTGGCGCCGAGAATGGTGACGGTCAGCAACGGAAGGGTCCTTCAGGCCGCCGCGAGGCGGCGGGCGATGAGATAGAGGCCGACCAGGACGGCCACGGCGAAGAAGCCGTCGAGGCGATCCATGACGCCGCCATGGCCGGGAA
This sequence comes from Methylobacterium sp. 001424705, assembly GCF_059816145.1. NCBI lineage: Bacteria > Pseudomonadati > Pseudomonadota > Alphaproteobacteria > Hyphomicrobiales > Methylobacteriaceae > Methylobacterium > Methylobacterium sp. 001424705. The sequence goes on from NZ_JCBANU010000001.1 coordinate 135,765, forward strand.
TGGAACGGCCCGAATCCTTCACGCCGTAGCGGCGCTTGAGGGCGGATTCCACGAGATCCCCGCCCTGGCTCAGGATGGAGGCGGTGGCGCTGACGAGGGCGACGAGGGCGAGCGAGGTGGTCGCGAGGTCGCTCCAGCCATGGTCGCGCGCGACCATCACCAGGGCGACACCAGCCAACGTGCCCGCCGCGAGGCCGCCGAGCGCCCCGGACCAGGTCTTCTTCGGGCTGACCTTCGGCATCAGCTTCGGGCCGCCGAAGGTCCGGCCGGTGAAGTAGGCGATAATGTCGGTGGACCAGACCACGGCGAACATCCAGGCCGGTCCCAGGAGGCCGATGGCCGGATCGTCGCGCAGGGCGGTGGGAACCAGGGCAATCACCGCCGAGCTGGCCAGACCCGCGAGGGCCCGCCCCCGTCCCGCCCCGCCGCGGGCCACGGCCGCCACGAGGATCGCCCCGACGGCGCCGACCCCGAGGGCGATCCCGAGCGGCGCGTCGCCGTGCAGGCAGAGGACGAGGCCGAACAGCGTCGCGGCAGTCAGCGCCAAAACGAGGCGCCGGGGCACGACCGCGCTCATGCCGATCCACTCGGCCGCGAAGACGATCCCGGCGGCGAGCCAGATCACCGCGAAGGGCCAGCCGCCGAGGACGAGGGCAGAGAGCACGATCGCGCCGAGCAGGACGGCCGACACCAGGCGGGTGTGGAACTCGCGGCTGGCGAGGAGGCCGCGCTGCGAGGCGGGTGCCGCCTCTCCGGGTGCCATGATCAGCCGGCCTTGCCGCTGAGGCCGCCGAAGCGACGGTCGCGGCGGTGATACTCGTCGACGGCGGCGCGGAAGGCGGCATGGTCGAAATCCGGCCAGAACTCCGGCACGATCACGTATTCCGCGTAGGCCGTCTGCCAGGTCAGGAAGTTCGACAGGCGCTGCTCGCCGGAGGTGCGGATCACGAGATCCGGGTCCGGGATGCCGGTGGTGTCGAGGGCGCCCGTGAGTACGTCGAGATCGATGGCATCGGGTGCGAGCCGTCCCGCCGCCACGTCCCGGGCCAGGCTGCGGACCGCCCGCAGGATTTCCTGCCGGCCGCCGTAGTTGAACGCCACGATGAGGGTCAGGCCCGTATTGGCCCGGGTGCGCTGCTCGGCCTCGTCGAGCAATCCGGCGATGTCCGCCGGCAGGCCTTCGCGCTCGCCGATGATGCGGATGCGCACGTTGTTGCCGTGGAGATCCGCCAGGTCGCGGCGGACGAAGAGCTTCATCAGACCCATGAGGTCCGCGACCTCGGCAGGCGGCCGCCGCCAGTTCTCGGAGGAGAAGCTGTAGATCGTCAGGTAGCGCACGCCGAGTTCGATGGCGGAGCGCACGGCGCGCCGGACCGCCTCGACGCCACGCCGATGCCCCTCGACCCGTGGCAGGCCGCGATCGGCGGCCCAGCGGCCGTTCCCGTCCATGATGATGGCGACGTGCGTCGGGGGCGCCGCCAGGGCAGGCAGGGGCGCACCCGGATACACCGCCGCAGCGGTCTCCGCCGCGCCCAGCGCGACGTCCGTGCCGTGCACCCGCGCCGTCTCGATCTGACGCGCGCCTTCTGAGCGACCCAACGCGCTTCTCCCCCAACCGTCTCTCGTGCCGATCACACGTGGCTCCGATCCCGATCTGGGATCCTAGACCTGCATGATCTCCTTCTCCTTGGCGGCGAGCACGCCGTCGATCTCGGCGATGAACTGGTCGGTGGCCTTCTGGACCTCGCCGGCCTGACGCTTCTCGTCATCCTCGCTGATCGCGCCGTCCTTCTCCAGCTTCTTGAGATGGTCCAGACCGTCCCGGCGGACGTGGCGGACGGCGACGCGCGCTTCCTCGGTGTACTTGTGCGCGACCTTGACCATCTCCTTGCGGCGCTGCTCGTTCATCTCGGGCACGCGCAGGCGGATGGTCTGGCCCTCGGTCTGCGGGTTCATGCCGAGGTCGGATTCCCGGATCGCCTTCTCGACGGCGGCGATCATGCCGCGGTCCCAGACCGAGATGCTGAGAAGACGGGGCTCGGGCACGCTCACCGTCGCCACCTGCGCCATGGGCATCATCGCCCCGTAGGCATCGACCTGGATCGGATCGAGGATGCTCGGGGTCGCGCGGCCGGTCCGGAGCGATCCGAGATCCCCCTTCAGCGACGTCACGGCGCCCTGCATGCGACGCTTGAGGTCATTCAGGTCGAATTCTGGAATGGCTGCCATGCTGGACTATCCCGACGCGAACTTGAGGGAATGGGTCGGGCCGCCGGGGCCCGTTCGTGGGCCTCAATGAACCAAAATCCAGTGGGTCGCAAATGGCGTTCGTGTCGTTGGGGCAGGAAACGCCCGGGCCGGGCGGGCGCGCTGCGGGCCCGAGCCTTCCCGGCCTCCGCTGCAGCCGGTCCGGAGCGCGGCACGCCCTGCCTTCCCCCGACATCGGCGCGGGCGCGCAGGCGGGCAGACGCGGGCCGCGGACAGCGGGATCGGATCGAATCGCCGCAGCGGATGGAGAGCCTCACGGGCGTGCGGCGCGACCGTCATCCCCGACCCTACACCTGGAGACGTCGCACGGCTCGATCGGCACCCGACCGCCGTGGCGGCGATGCGCCGCAAGACGCTTGCGCCGCACCGGCGAACGGAGCTCCTCCGGGGCTTCAAGAGATCGCCGGCGGCCCGACCCGGCGCCAGGCTCGCGAACCCCTGATCAAGATCGGGCGCCACAGCCGCAAGGACAGCGGCGACGTCCGCAGGCGTCGCCCACCGAAAGGCCGCGGCCGCAGCGGTGCCTAGGGGACGACCTGGGTCGCCGGGGCACCGCCCGTGAGGATCGCCAGGATCGAGCTCGGCGCATGGACGGACCCGACGACGATCGACAGGCGGCTCTCGCGGGCGAGCGCGAAGGCGGCGGTGTCCATCACCTTGAGGTCGCGGGCGATGGCCTCGTCGTGGGTCAGCCGGTCGTAGCGCGTGGCGGTGGGGTCGCGGTTCGGATCGGCCGAATAGACGCCGTCGACCTGCGTGGCCTTCAACACCGCATCGCAGCGCAGCTCGGCCGCCCGCAGGACGGCGGCGGTGTCGGTGGTGAAGAACGGGTTTCCGGTGCCGCCGGCGAGGACGACGACCTGGCCCTTGTCGAGGTGGTGCAGGGCCGGCTGGCGCGCATAGGTCTCGCAGATGGTCGGCATCGAGACCGCCGACATCGTGCGCGCCGGGACGCCGGCGGCGTTCAGGGCCGTTTCCAGAGCCAGGGAGTTCATCACGGTCGCCATCATCCCGAGGGAATCGCCGGTGGCCCGGTCGATCCAGCCGGCCGCCGAGATGCGGGCGCCGCGGATCATGTTGCCCCCGCCGACCACCAGGGCGATCTGCACGCCGGCCTCGCGGGTGCGGGCGATGTCGTCGGCGATGCCCGCCAGGGTCGGGGGATGCAGCCAGTACCCATCGGGTGCGGCCAGCGCCTCGCCGGAGAGTTTCACGAGGACGCGGCGAAACGGTGTGGTCTCCGGCATCGAGCCAGTCCCCTCTAACCCGGCCTGGATCAGGTCGGGGAGCCAATCGGAAGCGGAGGGGTGTCTAGCCCAAGGGAGGCCGGAACGTCGAGGGGCGGCGGCATTCCTGCCGCCGCCCCTTGGACGATTCCCTGGTTTCCGCGGGGCCTTACCCGGGACGGTCCGGCTCAGCCGCGGGCGGCGGCGGCCACCTCGGAGGCGAAATCGGGCGCCTCCTCCTTCTCGATACCCTCGCCGAGGGCGTAGCGCACGAAGGCGGCGAGCTTGACCGGCGCGCCGGCCTTGCCCTCGGCCTCCTTCAGCACCTGGGAGATGGTCTTGGAGCCGTCATGCACGAAGGGCTGCTCCAGGAGGGTGACCTCCTTGTAGTAGCTCTTCAGGCCGCTCTCGACGATCTTGGCGAGCACGTTCTCGGGCTTGCCGGCATTCTTCTCGCGCAGGATGTTGATCTCGCGGTCGAGGGTCGCCTGATCGACGCCGGCGGCATCGAGTGCCACCGGGTTGGTGGCGGCGACGTGCATGGCGATCTGACGGCCGAGGGTGGAGAGCACCTCGACGTCGCCCTCGGACTCGAGCGCGACGAGCACGCCGATCTTGCCGAGGCCCTCGACCACCTGGCCGTGGACGTAGGAGGCGATCACGCCCTTGGTCACGTCGAGCTTGGCGACGCGGCGCAGTGTCATGTTCTCGCCGATGGTGGCGATGAGGTTGGCGAGGCTCTCCTTGACCGTGGTCGCGGCGCCGGGGAACGTAGCGGCTTCGAGGCCGTCCAGCGTGCCGTCGGTGTTGAGCGCGAGCTTGGCGGCCTCGCGGGCGAAGGCCTGGAAGCTGTCGTTGCGTGCGACGAAGTCCGTCTCGGAGTTCACCTCGACGATCGCGGCGTGGTGGCCGGCGGACTCGACGGCGACCAGACCCTCGGCGGCCACGCGGCCGGCCTTCTTGGCGGCCTTGGCGAGGCCCTTCTTGCGCAGCCAGTCGACGGCGGCTTCGATGTCACCATCGGTCTCGTTGAGCGCGCCCTTGCAGTCCATCATGCCCGCGCCGGTCTTCTCGCGGAGCTCTTTCACCAGTGCGGCGGTGATGTTGGCCATGGCGGGTCCTTTCCGTGTCTTGTCGGATGCGAAACCTTCCCGCGGGAAGGCTTCTGAAGCGAACGGGTTCAGCGAAGCTGAGTCTTTTGAAGCGACTGAGCCCGGCGCTCTTGGAAAGCACCGGGCTTCAGGAAGCAGTGTCCGATCTGGCGATGGCGGCCCGATGACGGGCCGCCGCAGCGGGATCAGGCGGCAGCGGCAGCCTCGACGAAGCCGCGGGCCTGGTCGACCCAGCCGTCGCGACCGATGCGGCCGTTCAGCTTCAGGTCGGCATCGACCTTGGCGACGTCGTCGGCGCTCATGGAGGCCAGCTGCCAGTAGTGATAGATGCCGGCTTCGTTGAGCTTCTGCACGATCTGCGGGCCGGCGCCGTGGAGCTTGGACAGGTCGTCGGGCGCGCCGCGGGGGGCCGAGAGCAGCTCGAAGTGCTCGGTGGACTCGACGAGGGCGGCGACGTCGGCCTGGTTGACCGAGCCCGACTCGACGGAGGTCGCGCCGTCGTCGTTCGCCGGCAGCTCCTCGGCGACCGGCTCCTCGGAGGCGCCGAGATCGATGCCCATCGAGCCCTGGCCGCGCGAGATGCCGTCGATGGCGGCGCGGGCGATCAGGTCGCAGTACAGGGCGATGGCGCGGCCGGCGTCATCGTTGGCGGGAACGACGTAGGTGATGCCGTCCGGGTTGCAGTTGGTGTCGACGATGGCCGCCACCGGGATCCCGAGGCGCTGGGCCTCCTTGATCGCCAGCTGCTCCTTGTTGGTGTCGATCACGAACAGCAGGTCCGGCACGCCGCCCATGTCCTTGATGCCGCCGAGCGCCTTCTCGAGCTTGTCCTTCTCGCGGGCGAGCATCAGGCGCTCCTTCTTGGTGAGGCCCTGGGCCCCGCCGTCGAGGGTCTCGTCGACCTTGCGCAGGCGCTGGATCGAGCCCGAGATGGTCTTCCAGTTGGTCAGCATGCCGCCGAGCCAGCGGGAGTTGACGTAGTACTGGGCCGAGCGCTTGGCGGCTTCCGCGATGGTGTCGGCCGCCTGGCGCTTGGTGCCGACGAACAGCACGCGGCCGCCCTTGGCGACGGTGTCGCTCACCGCCTGCAGGGCCTGGTGGAGGGCCGGCACGGTCTGGGCGAGATCGATGATGTGGATGTTGTTGCGCGTCCCGAAGATGTAGGACTGCATCTTCGGGTTCCAGCGGTGGGCCTGGTGTCCGAAGTGGGCGCCGGCCTCGAGAAGCTGACGCATGGTGAAATCGACGGCCATGTCTTTTGTACTCTCCGGTTGGTACCGCCGCGGAGGAAGCGATCGCGCCCGAGGGACGACGACCACCGGAAACGCCTCATTCAGGCATGAGGCCGGCTCCGCGTGTGGAATGGGCGGGGCCTTAACAGAGCCCGGCCGCCGAGGCAAGGTTCGCCGGGGCGGTCGATCTCACCGGATCGACGCCGCGATCGCCTGCTGGATCGCCAGGATGTTGGCGCCGCGCTTGAGGGTCTTGCGGATCGGCTCGGGTCGGCCCGACACCCAGATCGCCAGTTCGGAATCGAGGTCGAAGCTGCCCGCCGTCTCCACCGAGAACGACGTGATCGCCCGGTAGGGCACGGTCAGGTACGAGACCTTCCGGCCGGTGAGGCCCTGCTTGTCCACCAGGATCAGGCGCCGGTCCGTGAACACGATGAGGTCGCGCAGGATCCGGAAGGCGACCTGCACCGGCTCGCCCTCGGTGAGGATGCCGGCCATCTGCTGGTTGACCTCCGCCGGCGAGAGATCGCTGCCGTGGCCGAGCAGTCCATCGAGAAAACCCATCGCGCGCCGTATCCCCCTGAAGCCTCGCCGCACCTATGTAGGGGCACGTCCGCCGTTCCGTCAGGGCGCCACGCCCGTGCCCGGAGTCCGCCTCCATGTCCTTTTCTACCTCACGGCCGAGCCGCCTCCGGCTCGGCGTCAACATCGACCACGTCGCGACCGTGCGGAACGCCCGCGGCGGCACGGCGCCCGATCCGATTCGCGCGGCCCGCGAGGCGGTCGCGGCGGGAGCGGATGGGATCACGGCGCATCTGCGCGAGGACCGGCGGCACATCCGCGACGCCGACATAGAAACGCTGGCGCGCATCCTGACGGTGCCGCTCAATTTCGAGATGGCGGCCACCGACGAGATGATCGAGATGGCGATCCGGCTGAAGCCGCATGCCGCCTGTCTGGTGCCGGAGAAGCGGGCGGAGCGCACCACCGAGGGCGGCCTCGACATCATCGGCGGCCAAGACGCCCTGCAACCCCGCATCGCCCGCCTGTCCGAGGCCGGCATCCGGGTCTCGCTCTTCGTCGAGCCGGACGAGGCGGTGATGGAGGCGGCCCGCCGGCTCGGGGCGCCGGTGGTCGAGCTCCACACCGGCAGCTACTGCGAGGCGGTGGCCGAGGGCGACGCCACGCGCACGGCGCACGAGCTCGACCGCATCGCCCGGGCGGCCGCCCACGGGGCGGGACTCGGCCTGGAGGTCCATGCCGGTCACGGCCTGGCCCTCGACAGCGTCGGTCCGGTGGCGGCCCTGCCGGAGATCGCCGAGCTGAACATCGGCCACGCGCTCATCGGCGAGGCGATCTTCGTGGGCCTGCCCCAGGCGATCCGCGACATGCGCGCTGCCATGGACGCGGCCCGGGCATGATTCTTGGCATCGGCTCCGACCTCTGCGACATCCGCCGGATCGAGAAATCGCTGGACCGTTACGGCGAGCGCTTCACCCATCGGGTCTTCACCGATGGCGAGCGCGCCAAATGCGATGCCCGCGCGGCGCGGGCCCCCTCCTATGCCCGTCGCTTCGCCGCAAAGGAGGCCTGCGCCAAGGCGCTGGGCACCGGCATCGCCCGGGGCGTCTTCTGGCGCGACATGGAGGTGGTGAACCTGCCCGGCGGCCGGCCGACCCTCCGCCTCACCGGGGCGGCCGCAGAACACCTCGCCGCGATGGTCCCGGCCGGCCACGTGCCGAAGCTGCACATCACCCTCACGGACGACCCGCCCATGGCTCAGGCCTTCGTGATCATCGAGGCGGTGCCGGACAGCACGCCCGGGACTTAGCCGATAGCCCCCTGCGTTGCGGCGCCTTTCCGCATGGTCTATGCCGCCGGTCGACCGTCAACGACGGAAGCCGCCCGGAATCCGGGCGCGAGCGTCGGACCGGAGATGGCAGCCAGATGGAACGTGCCCGCGTGGACCAGCAGACGAAGCGTGACCTGAAGGCTGCTGACACCGGCACCTGGGCGAGCATCAAGGAGACGCTGAAGGTCGGCGGCCAGGCGCTGCTGATCGCGCTGGTGGTGCGCACGCTCCTGTTCCAGCCGTTCAACATCCCCTCGGGCTCCCTCGTTCCCACGCTCCTGATCGGCGATTACCTGTTCGTCTCGAAATATTCGTATGGCTATTCGAAGTACTCCCTGCCCTTGAGCGAGTACCTGCCCTTCACGGCCGATGGCAGGATCTGGGGCGCCGAGCCCAAGCGCGGCGACATCGCCGTGTTCAAGCTGCCCAAGGACAACGCCACCGACTACATCAAGCGCGTCATCGGCCTGCCCGGCGACAAGATCCAGATGAAGGCCGGGCTGCTCTACATCAACGACGTGCCGGTGAAGCGCGAGAAGATCGCGCCCTTCGAGACCACCGGGCCGTACGGCGAGCAGGCCAAGGCCGAGCAGTACCTCGAGACTCTTCCCAACGGCGTCACCCACCGGGTGATCGAGCGCGACGGCGACAACGGCTACTGGGACAACACCGAGCCCTACACCGTACCGCAAGGCCGGTTCTTCATGATGGGCGACAACCGCGACAACTCGACGGATTCGCGCGATCTCGCCAATGTCGGCTTCGTGCCGTTCGAGAACTTCGTCGGCCGCGCGGAGATGATCTTCTTCTCCATCGACGAAGGCACGCCGGCATGGCAGATCTGGAACTGGCCGGCGAAGGTGCGCTGGAACCGGCTGTTCACGACCATCCACTAGGACGTTATCCATCGTGACCGAAGAGGCGCGTCCCTCCAGCCGGGCGCGGCGCGCGCCCCGTCCGAAGCCCGACCTCGCGGTGCTCGAGGCGCGGGTCGGCCACGTCTTCGCCGACCCGAAGCTGCTGGTCCAGGCCCTCACCCACGTGAGCAAGGCCGGCGGGAACGGGCGGCTCGGCAGCTACCAGCGCCTGGAATTCCTGGGCGATCGCGTCCTCGGCCTCGCCATCGGCGACCTCCTCTACGAGGCGTTTCCGCAGGCCGACGAGGGCGAGCTGTCGCGGCGTCTCGCCGGGCTCGTCCGGCGCGAGACCTGCGCCGCCGTCGCGACCACCTGGGACGTCGGCCCGCATCTCGCCCTCGGCCCCGGCGAGGTCCAGAGCGGCGGACGGCGCAACCAGACCATCCTGGCGGACGTGTGCGAGTCGATCCTCGGGGCGGTGTTCCTCGATGCCGGCTACGAGGTCGCCAAGGGCATCGTCAACGCGGCCTTCACCCCCGACACCGACACGGCGGCCCCCCGCGGCCGCGACGCCAAATCGGCCCTGCAGGAATGGGCCATGGCCCGGGCCCTGCCGATCCCGTTCTACGAAGTGGTCGAACGCTCGGGCCCCGACCACGCGCCGGTGTTCCAGATCGCCGTCCGCGTCGAGGGACTGGAGGCCGGCATCGGCATCGGCCCCTCGAAGCGCCTCGCCGAGCAGGAGGCCGCCCGCCTCGTGCTGGAGCGCGAGATCACCGGCCCCGCTCCCTCCCGAACCCAGGAGACGTCGGCGGACGTCGCTGAAGGACATGCCCCCGATGCCTGACGCCGATGTGCCCGACGACGACTTCGACGGCGACGACGACTTCGCCCCGCCACCGCTGCAGCCGCTTCCCGCGGTGACGATGCCGGAGAACACCACCGCAGGGTTCGTCGCGCTGATCGGCATCCCCAATGCCGGCAAGTCGACGCTGCTGAACAGCCTCGTGGGCACCAAGGTTTCGATCGTCTCCCGCAAGGTGCAGACCACCCGCGCCCTGGTGCGCGGCATCGTCATGCACGACACCGCGCAGATCATCCTCGTCGACACGCCGGGGATCTTCGCCCCCAAGCGCCGCCTCGACCGCGCGATGGTGCATTCGGCCTGGAGCGGCGCCTCGGATGCCGATGCGGTCTGCCTGCTGATCGACGCCCGCAAGGGCGTGAGCGAGGAGGTCGACGCGATCCTGGCCAAGCTGCCGGACGTGAAGCGCCCCAAGGTGCTGATCTTGAACAAGATCGACCTGATCCCGCGCGACCGCCTGCTGGCCCTCGCGGCCTCCCTGAACGAGCGGATTCCGTTCCTGCACACCTTCATGGTCTCGGCCCTGAACGGCGACGGCATCGAAACGCTGAAGACGACGTTGGCCGGCATGATGCCGAAGAGCCCTTGGCTCTACCCGGAGGACCAGGTCTCGGACGCGCCGATCCGGATGCTCGCCGCCGAGATCACCCGCGAGAAGCTGTACGACCGCCTGCACGAGGAACTGCCCTACCGCTCCACCGTCGAGACGGACCAGTGGCAGGTGCGTCCCGATGGATCGGTCCGCATCGAGCAGACCATCTTCGTGGAGCGCGAGAGCCAGCGCTCCATCGTGCTCGGCAAGGGCGGCCAGACCATCAAGGCCATCGGCCAGGCGGCCCGCCACGAGATCGCGGAAGCGGCCGAGCAGACGGTGCACCTCTTCCTGCACGTGAAGGTGCGCGAGAACTGGGCGGACGATCCGGCGCGCTATCGGGAGATGGGTCTGGAGTTCCCGCGCGGCTGAGCATGGGCTATGAGAACGGGAGATCGGCACCGCGGCGATTCTTGTCGCGCGCTGGCCGAGCCTCCCGATTTCCTGTCACGCCCTGAGCCGTCGAGGCGCGCGCGCCGTCGCGCCGGATCCCGTCACGATGTCCACCATGCCTGTCTCGGAAGCCGTCTACGGCGCGCCGCCCCTGGAACTGGTGGAGGTGCCCCCGCACGCGGTCCAGCTCTCGCCGCTGAGCCCCGGCGCGGCCCGCCTCGAGGATCTGGAGCCCGGGCGCCTGGAGCGGCTCGACATCCTGGCGCCGGCCGGGACGATTGAGCGGCGCTACGTGCTGGCACTCGGCCTCAAGGCCCTGCAGCCCGGCGGGCGTCTGACGGCGCTGGCCCCCAAGGATCGCGGCGGCAGCCGTCTCGCCAAGGAACTCGCCGGGTTCGGCTGCGCGGTTCAGGAGGAGGCGCGGCGCCACCACCGGATCTGCGTCGGCACGCGCCCGGAAGCGATCAGCGGTCTCGAGGACGCCCTCCACGAGGGCGGTCCGCGCCACATCGACAACCTCGCCCTCTGCACGCAGGCCGGGATCTTTTCCTACGACCGCCTCGATCCCGGCACGGCCCTGCTCCTCGCCCACCTGCCGCCCCTCGCCGGCGCCGGCGCCGATTTCGGCTGCGGCCTCGGCATCCTGGCCCGGGCCGTCCTCCATTCGCCGAAGGTGACGGCCCTGACGCTGATCGACCTCGACCGGCGCGCCATCGAGATGGCGACGCGCAACGTCGGCGATCCGCGCGCCACCCTGCGCTGGGCCGATATCCGCGCCGGCGGCCTCGGCCTGTCGCGGCTGGACTTCGTGGTGATGAACCCGCCCTTCCACGACGGCGGCGCCGAAGACCAGGCCCTCGGCCAGGCCTTCATCGCCCGGGCGGCGGAAGCCCTGCGCCCGGGGGGCAGCCTCTGGCTCACCGCCAACACCCACCTGCCCTACGAGGCGCCCCTGAAGGCGGCCTTCAAGAGCGTGACGCTGAAGGCCTCGGCCGGCGGCTACAAGATCTACGAGGCGCGCCGATGACGCGGCCGGCCAAGATCGCGCAGCTGCGGCTCGACCGCCTGCTCGCCAATATGGGCTACGGCTCGCGGCGGGAGATCGCGCTCCTCACCCGCGCCGGCCTCGTGGTCCTCGACGGCTCGCCCCTGCGCGACGCGGATCAGCGCATCCCGGTGACGCCGGACCTCGCCCAGCGGATGACCGTCGACGGCGCCGCCCTCGACCCGCCGCCGGGCCTGACCCTGATGCTGCACAAGCCCCTCGGCGTGACCTGCTCGCACAAGGAGGCGGGCCCCCTCGTCTACGGTCTCCTGCCCGATCGCTGGCGCCGGCGCGACCCCGCCCTCTCCACGGTCGGCCGCCTGGACAAGGAGACCTCCGGCCTCCTGCTCCTCACCGATGACGGCGCCCTCCTGCATCGGATCATCGCGCCGAAGGCCAACGTGGCCAAGCGCTACCGCGTCGCCCTGGATCGTCCGCTGAAGGGCGACGAGGGCACGGTCCTCGCCTCCGGCACGCTGATGCTGGAAGGCGAGGAGAAGCCGCTCCTGCCGGTCGGGTTCGAGGCCGAGGGCGAGACCGGCGCCGTGGTGACCCTGCACGAGGGGCGCTACCATCAGGTCCGGCGCATGTTCGCCGCTCTGGGCAACCACGTCACCGCCCTGCACCGCGACCGCGTCGGAGGCCTCGGCCTGCCGGACGACCTCGCGCCAGGCGAATACCGCGTCCTCGGCCCGGCGGAGATCGCCGCGATCTTCGCGGGCGAGGCGCCCTGACCGGTCCGGAACCGGACCCGGCGCGACCTGTTGGATCGGCGAACGCCAACCCGACGGGTGATCCGCAATGAACCGGTTCTCGACGCTCCTCCTCGCCCTCGCCCTCAGCACCGGCCCGGCGAGCCTCGCCCTGGCCGACACGCCGGGCGCCGACTGGATGCCGGCCGATCAGGTCAAGCAGAAGCTGATGGCCGCGGGCTACACCAGCATCACCGAATTCGAGGCCGATGACGGCCACTGGGAGGGCGAGGGCGTGAAGAACGGCGTCAAGATGCAGTTCCACGCCGACCCGAAGACCGGCGCGATCCTCTCGGAGAAGCCGGACAAGTAAGCCGGTCCCGATCGGTCGCGAACGCCGCGATCGGCCTACCGACCCGGCCCGCCGCGTCGGGGACTCATCCCGGCCCGCCCGCGTTGCGGGGTCGACCCGCCGGCCCGGGTGGCGATCCGTTCGAAGCGGATCAGGCTCCGGGCGGCGGCTCGGACAGCCCCCCGCGTCCGCCCCGGCTTGCCAATCCCGACCGACTCGTTTATCCGCCACCCCTCGCGTTCGCTCCGGCTGGGGGCTGAACGGACGGTGTCGATTCGTTCGGCACAGGGTGAAGCCTCGTGAAGGGCCGATCCCGTCGTCCCGTGTCTCCGCCTTCGATCAACCGCTCGGGCCTTCAAACGGCTCGAAGGGCTTGGCGCCGGGCGATTGCGGATGAACCGGCCCGACGCTTCCTTTCCCGCACGTTTTTCGTGCCGTCGGGTCCCTTTGAATATGAAGGGCCCGTTAATGCCTCTCTACGAACACGTCTTCCTGGCGCGCCAGGACGTGACGGCCCAGCAGGTCGAGACCATGGTCGAGACCTACAAGGGCGTCATTGAAGCCAATGGCGGCAAGGTCGAGAAGATCGAGATGTGGGGCGTGAAGTCCCTCGCCTACCGCATCAAGAAGAACCGCAAGGCGCATTTCACGCTCCTCAACGTCGACGCCCCCCCGGCCGCTCTGGCCGAGATGGAGCGCCAGATGCAGATCTCCGAGGACGTCCTCCGCTTCATGACCGTCCGCGTCGAAGAGCTCGAGTCCGAGCCGTCGGCGATGATGCAAAAGCGCGACCGCGACGACCGCAAGGATCGTGAGCGCGGCCGTCGTCGGGACGACGAAGGCTTCGGCGGTGGTGGATTCGGCGGCGACCGCGATCGCGGCGACCGGGGTGATCGCGGCGACCGGGGCGACCGCCCCGAGCGCAGCTTCGGCGGGGAGGCTTAAGTCATGGCATTTGGTGCTGGACCCGGTGCACCCGCCGCTGGCGGGGCTGGTGGTGGTGCGGGCGGCGGACGCCGTCCCTTCTTCCGTCGTCGGAAGACCTGCCCCTTCTCGGGCGCGAACGCGCCCAAGATCGACTACAAGGACGTCAAGCTCCTGTCGCGCTACGTCTCCGAGCGTGGCAAGATCGTCCCGTCGCGCATCACGGCGGTGTCGGCCAAGAAGCAGCGTGAGCTCGCCCAGGCGATCAAGCGTGCCCGCTTCCTCGGCTTCCTGCCCTACGTGATCAAGTAAGCGCCCCGGCGCTCGCCCCGGCCCGTCACCACGGGCCGGGGCCTCACGCCGCTCGCGCGGCACACAGGTTCGTACCGGCCGATCCGACAGGTGGGCCGGGAATCGTTGGGGCCGGACGTGCCTCTAACCCTGCCCGGACCGGGACAGTGGGACAGCGGGATTGATGACACAGTTTCTCGGCATCGGTATCGGCGCGGGCCTCGTCTCCGCCCTCCTCTTCGGCGTCCTGCTGAAGGCGACGGCGCTCGCGATCCTGCTCTACCTGCTCGCCCCGCTCCCGATCCTGATCGTGGGCCTCGGCTGGAGCCACCGGGCCGCTCTCGTGGCCGCCGTCACCGGCGCCCTGGCCCTCGCCCTCGTGGTCCAGCCCTTCCTCGGCCTCGGCTTCTTCGCCTATCTCGCCCTGCCCGCCTGGTGGCTCGCCTATCTGGCGCTACTCGGACGGCCGGGCGCCGACGGCACGATGGAATGGTATCCGACCGGGCGCCTGCTCGCCTGGACCGCCGGGACGGCCGGCCTCGCCTTCGTGGCCATCGCGGTCATCGCCGCCCCGAACTACGAGACCTTCCAGTCCCAGCTGCGGGGCATGACCCGGACGCTGATCCAGGTCCGGGCTGACCGCGCCGCCAATCCGGCGCCCCCCGCTCCGAAGCCGGACGCCCCCGAGGCAGACGCCAAGCCTCCGGCCGAGGCCCCGGCCGAGCCGGGTCCGCAGGATCCCGCCGAGGCGACCCGGACCGAGGTCGCCAACGCCCTCGCGGCCATCGCGCCCGGGCTCGCCACCCACGGCCTCACGGTCCTGCTGACCTTCTATCTCTGGGCCGCCGCCCGCATCGTGCGCATCTCCGGGCGCCTGCTCCGCCCCTGGCCGGACCTCGCCGCGACGATGATGCCGCGCCGGGTGCTGGCCGTGCTCGGGGGTGCGGTGCTGCTCGCCCTGGTGCCGGGCTATCCGGGCGTGCTCGGCGTCGCCGTGGCGGGGGCGCTCAGCGCCGCTTTCGCCATCCAGGGCCTCGCCGCCTTCCACGACCGCAGCCGCGGCCGGCCCGGGCGCCTCGCCCTCCTGCTCGGCCTCTACCTGATCCTCTTCTTCACCCAGGGCGTCGCTCTCGTCGCCCTGACCCTGTTCGGCATCGCCGATACCGCCCTCGACCGCCGACGTCCCCGCGACGCGGCCGGACGACCCTGATCCTCCCCCCCCAACCGAAGGACCAACACCATGGAAGTCATCCTCCTCGAGCGCGTCGCCAAGCTCGGCCAGATGGGCGAGACCGTGAACGTGAAGCCGGGCTACGCCCGCAACTTCCTCCTCGCCCGCGGCAAGGCCCTGCGCGCCACCGACGGCAACAAGAAGCACTTCGAGACCCAGCGCGCCCAGCTCGAGGCCCGCAACCTCGAGCGCAAGTCCGAAGCGCAGTCCGTCGCCGAGACCCTCGAGGGCAAGAGCTTCGTGCTCATCCGCCAGTCGGGCGAGACCGGCGTGCTCTACGGCTCGGTCTCGACCCGCGACCTGGCCGACGTCGTCACCGCCGACGGCTTCACCGTGGGCCGCGACCAGTTCGCCCTCAACCAGCCGATCAAGACCCTGGGCCTGCACACCGTCCCGGTCGTGCTGCACCCCGAGGTGGAGGTCTCGATCACGGTGAACGTCGCCCGTTCGCCCGAAGAGGCCGAGCGTCAGGCCCGCGGCGAGTCCACCACCGAGCGCGAGGCCTTCAACCTCGACGACCTCGGTCTCGAGGTCGGTGCCGCCCTCGCCGAGGCCGGCGACGACCGCGAGTAATCACGCCACAGGACGGTGAAGAATGGGGACGACCGGCCTTAACGGTTGACTAGTTCCGCATTTGTTCCAGCATGGACGCCCGTCATCCGCGAGGATGGCGGGCGTTTCTGCGACCGCCCTCCCCGTCCGCGCGTCCAAAGAATGCGGCCGCGACGGAACGGGAAGCCGCAAAGCGCGAATCGGCTAAGGTTCGGCTAACCATGCCGGCGCCATGGTCGGGCGATAGCGACGTGCGGCGGCGGACCACCGCGCGGACGATGAATCGACGAGTCGGAGCCTCGAATCAGCCCATGGCCCTGCCCAACGCCCTGACGGCCAACCTTCAGCCCGTCGCGCAGGAATTCCGCGTCGCGCCGCACAACATCGATGCGGAGCAGGCCCTGCTCGGCGCGATCCTGGTGAACAACGACGCCTATTACCGGATCTCGGACTTCCTCCTGCCCGAGCACTTCATGGAGGACGTCCACCGCAAGATCTTCGAGGTGGCCTCGCAGCTCATCAAGGCGGGCAAGCTCGCGACCCCCATCACCCTGAAGACCTACCTGGGCGACGCCGACCTCGGCGGCCAGACGGTGATGCAGTACCTGGCGCGCCTCGCCGCCGAGGCCACCACCGTCATCAATGCCGGCGATTACGGCCGCACCATCTACGACCTCGCCATCCGCCGCCGCCTCATCACCATCGGCGAGGACCTGGTGAACGGCGCCTACGAGGCGCCGGTGGAATCCTCGCCCCGCGACCAGATCGAGGGCACCGAGCGGCGTCTCTACGAGCTCGCCGAATCGGGCAAGTACGATGGCGGCTTCCAGAAGTTCTCCGACGCCCTCACGGCCGCGGTGGACATGGCGGCCAAGGCCTACCAGCGCGAGGGCAAGCTCTCGGGCGTCGCCACCGGCCTGTCGGACCTCGACGCCAAGATGGGCGGCCTGCAGCGCTCGGATCTGATCATCCTCGCGGGGCGCCCGGCCATGGGCAAGACCTCGCTCGTCACCAACATCGCCTTCAACGTCGCCAAGGCCTACCAGTCGGAGAAGCTGCCGGACGGCCGGACCGAGACGAAGAACGGCGGCATCGTCGGCTTCTTCTCCCTCGAAATGTCGGCCGAGCAATTGGCGACCCGTATCATCGCCGAGCAGTCGGGCGTGCCGTCCTACAAGATCCGCCGCGGCGACATCCAGCCGGCGGAATTCTACAAGATCACCGATGCCGCCCGGGACATGCAGACGATCCCGTTCTACATCGACCAGACCGGCGGCATCTCCATCGCGCAGCTCGCCGCCCGCGCCCGGCGCCTCAAGCGCCAGAAGGGCCTCGATCTCCTCATCGTCGACTACCTGCAGCTGCTCTCCGGCTCGGGCAAGCGCAGCGACAACCGCGTGCAGGAGATGACCGAGATCACCACCGGCATGAAGGCGCTGGCCAAGGAGCTGGCGGTGCCGATCATCGCCCTGTCCCAGCTCTCCCGTCAGGTCGAGAACCGCGAGGACAAGCGCCCGCAGCTCGCCGACCTGCGCGAATCGGGCTCGATCGAGCAGGACGCCGACGTGGTGATGTTCGTCTTCCGCGAGGAATACTACGTCAACAACAAGAAGCCCCGCGAAGGCACGGAGGAGTTCTTCGCCTGGGAGGCCGAGATGAACCGCGTGCACGGCAAGGCCGAGGTGATCCTGGGCAAGCAGCGTCACGGCCCCACCGGCACCGTCGAGCTGCAGTTCGACGCCAACATCACGCGCTTCTCGGACCTTGCGCAGTCCGACCGCCTGCCGGAGCAGATGTAGGCGGGCGGCTTCTGGCCGGGGCCGCCTGTGCGCCGACGCGCCTCGCGGACGATCCAGGAATCCTGTAAGATCGCCCGCATTCGTGAACCGTCGCACTCGGACGCGAGAAGGAGCGACCGTGGCACATCCCAAGCGCGTCGAGGCCGAACCGCGCCTCGGCGCCTCCTATGACGGCGATCTGGCCGCCTGGTCCCTTGAACAGGCCGGACATCTGCGTCAGCGCGCCTGGGCGAAGCTCGACATCCCCCATCTGATCGACGAGGTGGAATCGGTGGCGCGCGCGGAACGGAACGCCCTGACGAGCGCACTTCGGATCATCCTGCTGCACCTTCTGAAATGGGACCATCAGCCGGACATGCGAAGTCGGAGCTGGACGACCTCCATCCGCGTCCAGCGCCTCGCCGCGCTGGAGCGGATGGAGGACAGTCCGAGCCTCGGAGCGCAGATGGAGGACCTCCTGGCCCGTGCCTATCGACGCGCACGGATCGAGGCGGCGGCCGAGACGAATCTCCCAGAGGCCACCTTTCCCGAGTCCTGTCCCTATTCCGCCGACGCGGTGCTGAACCGTGACATGCCCTGGCCCCAGGCCGCCAACGAGAAGGCGGGCATCTCATCCGAGCCCTGAATGATTTGGAACGGCGCCCGATGCTCGAAGGCACCCACGGCGCCCGCCTCACCATCGACCTGGCGGCCATCGCGGAGAACTGGCGGCGGCTCGGAGCGCAGGCGCCGGGGGTGGCGTGCGCCGCCGTGGTCAAGGCGGATGCCTATGGCTGCGGCCTCGCCCGGGTCGCGCCCGCTCTGTGGGCGGCCGGGTGCCGGACGTTCTTCGTCGCGCACCTGAGCGAGGGGATCGCGGCCCGGGCCGTCCTGCCCGAGGCGACGATCTACGTGCTGAACGGCCTCCTGTCCGGCCTCGGCCCGACGCTGGCGGCGCATGCGCTGCGGCCGGTCCTCGGCAGCCTGGAGGAACTCGCCGAATGGGCCACCCTGGCGGAGGCCGCCGCCGCCCCCCTTCCGGCGGCCCTGCACGTGGACACCGGCATGAACCGCCTTGGCCTCTCGGTGCCCGAGGCCCTGGCACTCTCGGGCGATCCGCTGATCGCGCGCGCCGGCATCGCGCTGCTGATGACCCACCTCGTCAGCGCCGAACTGGCGAGCGACCCGGTCAACGGGCGCCAGAGGGCGGATTTCGCCCGGGTCCGGGCCGCGCATCCGGGCCTGCCCGGCTCCTTCGCCAATTCCTCGGGGATCTTTCTCGGCGCGGACGCGCATCACGACCTGCTGCGACCCGGCTACGCCCTGTTCGGCGGCAACCCGACCCCGTGGAAGCCCAACCCGATGCGGCCGGTGGTGCGGTTGGACGCGCAGGTCGCGCAGATCCGCGACGTCTCGCCGGGAGAGACCTGCGGCTATAACGGCCGCTGGCGGGCCACCGAGCCGCGGCGGCTGGCGACCCTCTCGATGGGCTACGCGGACGGCTATCCGCGCGCCGCGAGCGGACGCGGCATCGCCCTGGTCGACGGCGTCCGCTGCCCCATCCTCGGGCTGATCTCGATGGACCTCGTCATCCTCGACGTCACCGACGCCCCCGAGACCCGGCGCGGCACGACCGCGACCCTGATCGGCGACGCCCTCGACGTCGACACGGTCGGACGCGCCGCCGGCACCATCGGCTACGAGATCCTGACGGGTCTGGGTTCTCGCTATGTTCGCCATTATGTGACAGGAACCGGGGCCTGACCTCCGCCTGATCCGGGCGAGTCCTCCGGCTCCTCCAGCGGAATCGCGATGGCCAAGATCCAACAGAGCTTCGTCTGCCAGTCCTGCGGGGCGGTCTACAACCGCTGGCGCGGGCGCTGCGAGGCCTGCAACGGCTGGAACACCATCGTGGAGGAGACCGGGGCCACCGGTCCCCAGTCCGGGCCGGTCAAGACGCGGCCGAGCCGGGCTCGCGGCCGCGTCTTCACCCTGGAGGGCCTGACCGGCGCGGTGAAGGAGGCGCCGCGCATCCCGTCGGGGATCAACGAGCTCGACCGCGTCACCGGGGGCGGCTTCGTGCGCGGTTCGGTGATCCTCCTGGGCGGCGATCCCGGCATCGGCAAGTCGACCCTGCTGATGCAGGCCTCCGCCGCCATGGCCCGCACGGGCGAGCGCGTCGTCTACATCTCGGGCGAGGAGGCGGTGGCGCAGGTGCGCCTGCGGGCCGAGCGCCTGGGCCTGACCTCGGCGGCGGTCGAACTGGCGGCCGAGACCAATGTCGAGGACATCGTCGAGACCCTGTCGCAGGGGCGCCCGCCGGCGCTCGCCATCATCGATTCGATCCAGACCATGTGGACCGAGACCGTGGAATCCGCCCCCGGCACCGTCACGCAGGTGCGCGGCTCGGCCCAGACCCTGATCCGCTTCGCCAAGACCAGCGGCACGGCGGTGATCCTCGTCGGGCACGTGACCAAGGACGGTCAGATCGCTGGCCCCCGCGTCGTCGAGCATATGGTCGATGCCGTCGCCTCCTTCGAGGGCGACCAGGGTCACCACTTCCGCATCCTGCGCGCGGTGAAGAACCGCTTCGGGCCCACCGACGAGATCGGCGTGTTCGAGATGACCGACATGGGACTGGCCGAGGTTCCGAATCCGTCCGCGCTGTTCCTCGCCGGCCGCGACCACGCGGCCCCCGGCACCGCGGTCTTCGCCGGCATGGAGGGCACGCGCCCGCTCCTCGTCGAGATCCAGGCCCTCGTGGCGCCCTCCTCCCTCGGGATGCCCCGTCGGGCGGTGGTCGGCTGGGACCCGAACCGCCTGTCGATGGTGCTGGCGGTGCTGGAGGCCCATGGAGGCATCCGCCTGGGCACGCACGACGTCTACCTCAACGTGGCGGGCGGCCTGCGCATCTCGGAGCCCGCCGCCGATCTCGCGGTGGCCGCCGCCCTGGTCTCGTCCCTGTCCGGGGCCACGCTGCCGCCCGAGACGGTGTATTTCGGCGAGATCGGGCTCTCCGGTGCGGTCCGCCCGGTGGCCCAGGCCCCGGCGCGGCTCAAGGAGGCGCTGAAGCTCGGCTTCGCCAAGGCGGTGATGCCGCAGGGGCGCGGCGAGGGCGGCGACGGCGCCCTCTCGACGGAGGCCCTGCGCCACATCGCCGACATGGTGGCGGGCATCGCCAGCAACGGTCCGCGCCGGGTCGCGCAGCGCCGCGGCCACAACCCGCCCGATTACGGCGACGACGATTAGGCCCTCGGCCGCACGGGCGGCCCGGTGAGCGGGCCTCGCTCGAGACCTCGGATCAGGTCTAGCGCCGGCCCGAGCGGAGGGCCGACAGACGATCCTGGCCGGGCGGAAGGTCAGGCCCGCGATCCCGGCGATGTGTTTCGGGGCAAAACCAGAAAACGGCCGGTACGCCGCCGAACAACGCGGCGCTCGGCCGGCTTTCTTGCCGTCGGAAACGGCCGGAGGACGTCGTCATGGAACCGGGCGTCACGCCGGACCCGCACGAGCACCGGACGGGAATGGGCCTCCACGCCAGGGTGACGGCCGAGTTTCCGCACGATATACAGGGCCGCGGCCGGGGGAAGCCGCACGATCCGGTCATCGTCGCCGCTCCGCCCCTTGAAGTGACAATCGTCAGAGATGCCGTTCTCCGTTCTCGATCTCGTCGTGCTGGGTATCGTCGTGGTCTCGGCGCTGTTGGCCGCCGTGCGCGGCGCGACCCGCGAAGTGCTCGCCATCATCGCCTGGGTCGCCGCCGCCGCCATCGCCTGGAAATTCCATCCGCTCCTGCTGCCCACCGTCAGCCAGCACGTGACGAATGCCACCGTCGCCCTGGTGGCCTCGATCGCGGCGATCTTCCTGGTGACGCTGATCGTCGTGTCGATCATCACCGTGAAGGTGTCGGACATGATCCTCGATTCGCGCATCGGCGCGATCGACCGTTCGCTGGGCTTCCTGTTCGGCGCCGGCCGCGGCTTCCTGATCTGCGTCATCGGGTGGGTGTTCCTGGCCTGGCTCGTGCAGGGCAAGATGCCGCCCTGGGCGTCCGAGGCCCGCAGCCGCCCGATGCTGGAGAAATCCGGCGAGGCCCTGGTGGCCCAGCTGCCCGAGAATCCGGAAGGCCTGCTGAAGCAGTTCAAGAAGCCCAAGACCGAGACGCCGGCCGATCCCGTCGAGCCGCCGGAAGGGGAAGTCCCGGCCCAGCGCCGCACCGAAGCGCCAGCCACGCCTGCCCCGCGACGCTGATCTGCGTCCCTGCGCGCTTGGTTGCAGCGCGAAGGCCGACTACATGACGCCTTCTTGACGGTGCCCGCCCGGGATTCGCGCGGGGCCAAGCAGGGAACGACATCATCATGTCTGTAGCCAAGTCGAGCGCCCGCCCCCCTGTCGAGGTCGTGGACGGGCTCGACCGCGACGGCGACACGCTGCGCGAGGAGTGCGGCGTGTTCGGCATCTTCGGCCATCCCGATGCCTCCGCCATCGTCGCCCTCGGCCTGCACGCCCTGCAGCATCGCGGCCAGGAGGCGGCCGGCATCGTCTCCTTCGACGGGGCGGTCTTCCATTCCGAGCGCCGGCCCGGCCTCGTCGGCGATTCGTTCTCGGATCGCTCGACCATCGAGCACCTCGAAGGCCCGGCCGCCATCGGCCACGTCCGCTACTCCACCACCGGCGGCACCATCCTGCGCAACGTGCAGCCGCTCTTCGCCGAACTCGCCAGCGGCGGCCTCGCCGTGGCCCACAACGGCAACCTCACCAACGCCCTCTCGATCCGCCGCGACCTCGTGCGTGACGGCGCCATCACGCAGTCGACCTCCGACACCGAGGTGATCCTGCATCTGGCCGCCCGCTCCCGGGCGCCGCGCATCGTCGAGCGCTTCACCGAGGCCCTGCGCCAGATCGAGGGCGCCTACGCCATCGTGGCCCTGACCAACAAGAAGCTCATCGGCGCCCGCGATCCCATGGGCATCCGCCCCCTGGTGCTCGGCGAGCTCGATGGCCGCTACATCCTGGCCTCCGAGACCTGCGCCCTCGACATCATCGGCGCCAAGTTCATCCGCGACATCGAGAACGGCGAGATCGTGGTGATCTCGGAAGAGGGCATCGAATCGCTCCGCTTCGCCCCGGCCCAGCCGATGCGGCCGTGCATCTTCGAGTACATCTACTTCGCCCGGCCGGATTCGGTGGTGAACGGCAAGAGCGTCTACGCCGTACGCAAGAACATCGGCCACGAACTGGCCCGGGAATCGGCGACGGAGGCCGACGTGGTCATCCCGGTGCCGGATTCGGGCGTACCGGCGGCGCTGGGCTTCGCCCAGGAGACCGGCCTGCCCTTCGAGATGGGCATCATCCGCAACCACTATGTCGGGCGCACCTTCATCCAGCCGACCCAGTCGGTGCGCGAGCTCGGCGTCCGCATGAAGCACTCGGCCAACCGGGCCGTGGTCGAAGGCAAGCGCATCGTGCTGGTCGACGACAGCCTCGTGCGCGGCACCACCTCGGTGAAGATCGTGCGCATGATGCGCGAGGCCGGCGCCCGCGAGGTGCATTTCCGGATCGCCTCGCCGCCGATCACCTACCCGGACTTCTACGGTATCGACACGCCGGAGCGGGAGAAGCTGCTCGCCGCCACCCACGATCTCGAGGGCATGCGCCGCTACATCGGCGCCGATTCGCTGGCCTTCCTGTCCATCGACGGCCTCTACAAGGCCATGGGCGAGGCGCGGCGCGACGAGGCCTGCCCGCAATACACCGATCATTGCTTCACCGGCGACTACCCGACCGGCCTGACCGACCTCGCGATCGCCGGGCCGCGCCGCCTCGCCATGCTCGCCGAAGCCGATTGAGCGTCCGATGAGCGACCCGACCCAGCCGCTCGCCGGCCGCCTCGCCGTCGTCACCGGCGCCTCGCGCGGCATCGGCCGCGCCGCCGCCCTCGCCCTGGCCCAGGCCGGCGCCCACATCGTCGCCGTCGCTCGGACGCAAGGGGGCCTCGAAGAGCTCGACGACGCCATCCGGGGCGTCGGCGGCAGCGCCACCCTCGTGCCCCTCGACCTGACGGACTACGACGCCATCGACCGCCTGGGTGCGGGCATCCACGAGCGCTGGCAGCGCCTCGACATCCTGGTGGGCAATGCCGGCATCCTCGGCAACCTCACACCGATCGGGCACGTGACGCCGAAGACCTGGGCGCAGGTGATGGAGATCAACGTCACGGCGAATTACCGCCTGATCCGCTCGTTCGATCCGCTGCTGCGGGCCTCCGATGCGGGCCGGGCCATCTTCGTGACCTCCGGCGCCGCCCAGAAGTGCCGGGCCTATTGGGGGCCCTACTCGGTCTCCAAGGCGGCCCTCGACGCCCTGGTGCGCACCTACGCGGCCGAGACGGCGACGACGCCCGTGCGGGCCATGCTGCTCAATCCCGGCCCCTTGCGGACGTCGATGCGCAAGGCCGCGATGCCGGGCGAGGACGAGATGACCCTGAAGACGCCGGAGGACCTCGCGCCGCACTTCGTGCGCCTGGCCAGCCCGGATTTTTCGGAGTCCGGCAAGATCTACGACTTCCCGAGCGACCGGATCCTGACGCCGCAGATGGCGTGCTGACGCCGGACGCCGTCCCTCCTCCTCCGTTCTTCGAGACCGCCATGATCGACGTTCGCTGCATCTGCGCCATCGGCCTTCGCGGACAGCTGGGCCTCAACGGGCACCTGCCCTGGGAGGGCAACACCGATCCGCTCTTCGTCGAGGACGTGACGCGGTTCTTCGCCGTCACCATGGGCCACGTCCTGATCGCCGGGCCGAAGACCATCGCTTCGGTGCCCGAATTCGCCTTTAAAGACCGGACCATCGACGTCATCCGCAGCCACGAGGACCCGCAGGCCGTGCTGGCGCGCTATCCCGGGCGGCGCATCTTCGTGGGCGGCGGCATCGCGGTCTGGAACGTCTACGCCAAGTATATCCAGCACTGGGACATCACCCGCCTGCCCTACGACGGCGAGGCCGACCGCTGGTTCGACCCCGCCTGGCTTGTGGGCGGCCCCGCGCGGGCACAAACCGGCGCCTGACGGGTTGAGGGGAGCCACCCTTCCACAAGGCTCCCGATGACCTCAGCCCCTTACCGCTTCGGCATCGAGGAAGAGTACTTCCTGGCGGATGCCGAGACACGCGGCACCCCCCGTCGCTCGGTGAAGCCCTTCCACGTCCAGGCCGGCGAGGAATTGCCCGAGATCGGGCGCGAACTGCTCCAGTGCCAGGTGGAGGTCTGCACCCCGCCCTCCACGGACTTCGCGCAGGCGCGGGACGTCCTGTCGCGCCAGCGCTCGGCCCTGGGCAAGCTCGGGCGCGAGCACGGTCTCCTCGTGTTCGCGGCGGGCACGCATCCGGTGGCGGACTGGGCGCGCCAGCTTCCCACCAAGGGCGACCGATACCGGGGCATCCTGCGCGACGTCGGCCTCGCCGGGCGCCGCAGCCTGATCTGCGGCATGCACGTCCACGTGGAGGTGCCCGATCCCGACGCCCGCGTCGACCTGATGAACCGGCTCCTGCCTTACCAGCCGCTGCTCCTCGCCCTCTCGGCCTCGTCGCCGTTCTGGCAGGGCAAGCCGACGGGCCTCAGCGCCTATCGCCTCAGCGCCTTCGGCGAGTTGCCCCGCACCGGCCTGCCCGATCTCTTCGCCGACACGGCCGCCTACGACCGCTACGTGCGGATCATGACCCGGGCCGGCTCGATTCAGGATGCGAGCTTCCTGTGGTGGTCGCTGCGCCCCTCGATCAAGTTCCCGACCCTCGAATTGCGGATCGCCGATTCCTGCACCCGGCTGGAGGACGCGCTGACCATCGCGGCGCTCTACCGCTGCCTCGTCCGTCTGATGGTGCGCCGGCCGGAGCTCAACGCCGACCTCGACGGCGTCTCCCGGGCGCTCGCCCAGGAGAACCTGTGGCGGGCCCAGCGCAGCGGCACCGAGGCCGAGCTGATCGACGAGGCGAGCGAGGAAGCCCTGCCTTTCGCCCGGGCCCTGGACGATCTCCTCGTGCTCATCGCCGAGGACGCCGCCGCCCTCGGCTGCGAAGCGGAGGTGGCGCAGGCCCGCCGTATCCTCGCGGACGGCACCAGCGCCGAGCGCCAGGCGGCCACCTTCGAGGGGGCCCGCGACGGCGACACCTCGAACCGCCAGGCCCTCGATGCCGTCGTGGATTGGCTGGCGCGGACGACCTCCGGCGCGGCCTGAGCCCGAGGCTCAGCCCTTGTTTTCCCGGTCGAAGGGATTCTTCGAGGTGCGCAGGGACAGCCGGATCGGCGTACCGGGCAGTTCGAACGCCTCGCGCAGGGCGTTGACGAGGTAGCGGGTGTAGGATTTCGGCAGGCCGTCGAGCTGGTTGCCGAACAGGGCGAAGTGCGGCGGCCGCGCCTTCACCTGGGTGGCGTAGCGGATCTTGATCCGGCGGCCCGACACCGCCGGGGGCGGGTTGCGCTGGGTGGCGGCGCTGAGCCAGTCGTTGATCCGTGAGGTGGAGACGCGGGTGCTCCAGATCTCCTCGGCGTAGGTCACGGCCTGCATCAGCTTGTCGATGCCTTCGCCGGCGAGGCCGGAGAGCGGCACCACGGAGACGCCGCGGACCTGCGGCAACAGGCGGGTGCAATCCTCGCGCAGCTTCTTGAGGAGGCCGTTCTGGTCGGCCACGAGGTCCCACTTGTTCAGGCCGATGACGAGGGCGCGGCCCTCGCTCTCGATCAGGTCGACGATGGTCAGGTCCTGCTTCTCGAACGGAATCGTGGCGTCGAGGAGCACCACCACCACCTCGGCGAAGCGCACGGCGCGCAGGCCGTCCGAGACCGCGAGCTTCTCGAGCTTGTCGTCGATGCGCGCCTTGCGGCGCATGCCGGCGGTGTCGTGGAGCTTGATCCGGCGGCCGCGCCATTCCCAGTCGAGGGAGATCGAATCGCGGGTGATGCCCGCCTCCGGACCGACGAGGAGGCGCTCCTCGCCGAGCATCCGGTTAATTAAGGTCGACTTGCCCGCATTGGGGCGACCGACGATGGCGACCTTGAGGGAGCGGTTCGACGGATCGTCGTCGTATTCCTCGTCGTCGTCGTCGGGCTTCGGCAGGGACTCGATCAGCGCGTCGTGCAACTCGCCGATGCCCTCGCCGTGCTCGGCCGAGAACGGGATCGGGTCGCCGAGGCCCAGGGAGAACGCCTCGTAGGCGCCCGACAGGCCCGCGCCCCCTTCCGCCTTGTTGGCGATGAGGATCACCGGGCAGCCGGCCCGCCGCACCATCTCGGCGAAGGGCTGGTCCGCCGGGAGCACGCCCGCGCGGGCGTCGATCACGAACAGCACCACGTCGGCCTCGAGGATCGCGGCCTCGGTCTGAGCGCGCATGCGGCCGATCAGCGAGCCGGGATCGGCCTCTTCGAGGCCGGCGGTGTCGATGATGCGGAAGACGAGACCACCGAAATTGACGTCGCCCTCGCGCCGGTCGCGGGTCACGCCGGGGCGGTCGTCCACCAGGGCGAGCTTCTTGCCCACGAGGCGGTTGAACAGGGTCGACTTGCCGACGTTCGGCCGTCCGACGATCGCGACGGTCGGCATATCCATGGTGTGCTCGTTTCGATCAGGCGTCCGTGAGAAGCGGGTCGAGGGCTCAGCGCGTGACGGGTGGGGGAGCGGCCGGGGCGGCGGGGGCCGCAGCGGTCACGGTGACGGGTCCGCCGGCCACCAGGGCCGCGTAGACCTCGATGCGCTGGCGCAGGTTCTGCGGCGTCTGCGGATCGGCGTTGATCTGGTCGAACCAGCGCCCGGCGCCGTCGTAGTCGCCGCGCTTCAGGGCGACGAGGCCCAGCATCTCGCGGGCGGTGTGGCGGAAGGGGCCGTTCGGCGCGGCGAGGCCCTGGAGCGTCGCCAGGGCGGCGTCGGGCTCCGTGCCGTCGAGGCGCAGCAGGGCCGAGCGAAGGCGGGCGAGGTCACGCAGGCCCGTGCTCACGCGGGTGTCGTTGGCCAGCGCGTCGTACTCGGCGGCCCCGGCCTTCGGGTCGCGCTTGGCGGTCTCCGTGGCGGACCGGAAGCGCGCCAGGAGGGCGTAGCCGGAGGGTGCATCGCTCTCGATCGCCTCGAAGGCCTTGTCGGCTTCCGCGGCCTTGCCCTCGCGGGCGAGGCGGTTGGCGACCTCGAAGCGCTCGGAGGCCGCCTCGGCGCGCACGCGCTGGTCGTGCTGCCAGTAGCGCCAGCCGCCGACGGCGACCACCACGAGGACCGCCAGGGCGATGATCACGCCGCTGTAGCGGCGCCAGATCTCGGCGACCTGATCCCGGCGATAGTCCTCGTTGACCTCGCGGATGAACTCGTTGTTTTCGGCCATGTCGTCTCACGCCGATCGGGAACCGAGCGGCCGCTGCATGAAGATGAAGGCTTGCGCCTATCACAGGCGCGGGCGGTTGGCGACCGGCTTCGACGCGAGGCCCTTCGGTCCGGACGCGTCTCAGGCCTGGCCCGGCCAGGCGGCGACGCCGATCAGGAGCGGATGCAGGTAGCGCGCGAACGCGAACCAGACGCCGAGGCCGATGACGACGGCCAGGGCATCGTTGCGCCAGCCCGCCGGTGCGGCGGCGGGGCCGCCATGCTGCGCGGCCACGGCCCCGGGGGCGAGGGCCCGCCGCTTGGCGCTGATCCGGGCCATCACCGCCCAGGCGAGGAAGCTGCCGAACAGCAGGATCGAGCCGAGGTCGCCATTGGCCAGCAGGTGCGCGGTGGCCCAGATCTTCACGGCCAGCAGCATCGGGTGCTTGGCCCGGGCACGGATGTGCCCCGGCAGGTAGGCCGAGGCCAGGGCGACGAAGGCCAGGGCGGTCAGGAGCAGGGCGAGGTGGCGCGTCCAGACCGGCGGGTCCCACACGGCGATGTAGCCGGACTGGCGATAGAGGTGGAAACCGTAGGCGATCAGCACGAGGCCCAGGAGGGAGGCCAGGGTGTAGGCGAGCTTGTAGCGGCCCTCGCCGACCTGATCGATCACCCGCGCCCGCCGTGCCCGTGCCATGGAGAAGGCATGCGTGCCGAGGAAGAGCACGAGCCCGAGGATGAGGAGGAGCATGGAAGGCCTTCGCGGGAGGGCGTCGGGGATCTGTGGATAGGGCCGGAATCGGACGCGTGCGCACAATCGAACTGTAACGGTTCAAAACCCAATCTGCGGCCGATGTCCAGGGACTCCCGATGACGCGCCCCCTTCCCCTCGCGGCCCGGCTCCTGCTCGCGCTGGTCTGCCTCGGCGGCCCGGCGCGCGCCGCCGCGGAGCCGCCGCTCTCCGCCCTGACCCTGGTCGGCCCCCCGGTGGTGATGTTCAAGGCCGGGCGCGACGCCTGCGACGGGGTCGACGTGCCCGACGCCTCGGCCCGCGCCTTCCGCGAGGCCTCCGGCGCCGTCGCCCTGTTCGGCATGCACTACCGGAACCGCGCCTTCCGCGGTCCCCGCCTCGACGCCCTGAAACTGGACTGCGCGGTGGTGCTCGAATCCGGCGGCAAGGCCGATCCGGCCGCCTACGACGACGCCTCGTGGATCACCGCCACCTGGACCGAGGAAGGCCGCGCCGTCGCCGCCCTGGTCCACCACGAGTACCGGGCCAACGAGCATCCGGGCCGCTGCCGCGCCAAGGAGTACATGGCGTGCTGGTACAACAGCGTGGTGGCGGCCGCCTCGACCGATGGCGGACGCAGCTTCACCCGCGCGACCCCACCGGTGGTCGTGGCCGGCGCCCCCTTCCGCCAGGAGGTCGGGCAGGGCAGCCATCGCGGCTTCTTCAATCCGTCGAATGTCTTCTCGGACGGGACCTGGCGCTACTTCCTCGCCTCCACCACGGGCTGGACACAGCCGGGCAGCGACCAGTCCGCGGGCGTCTGCCTGTTCCGCAATCGCGATCCCGCCGACCCGACGGGCTGGCGGGCCTGGACCGGCACCGGCTACGAGGCGGCTTTCCCCGACCCTTACGCGAAACCCGTCAAGGCTCCGGCGACCTGCGCACCGGTGGCGCCGTTCCCGACCCCGGTGGGCGCCGTCGTGCGCCATCGCGCCAGCGGCGCCTGGATCGCGGTCTTCATGGCCAAGGCCGGGCCGGGCTTTCCGCAATCCGGCTTCTACTGGACCACCTCCCGCGACCTGCTGGACTGGGACACGCCGCGCCTGCTCCTGGCCGGCGCCACCCTGTACGACGATCCCTGCCGGGCGCCCAGCGGACTCATCGCCTACCCGTCGCTGCTCGATCCCGACGCGCAGGGGCGCAACTTCGACGACACCGGCGACACGGCCTTCCTCACCTACGTGACCCTGCGCACCGAAGGCTGCACCATCACCTCCGATCGCGACCTTCTCCGGCGCAACCTCGCGATCAAGGTGTGGCCGTGAGCCCCGCCTCCGGCCGCCGCACGAGGTCGATGAAGGCCTGCAGCGGCGGGGGGATCTGGCGCCGGCCGGCATAGTACAGGAACAGCCCGGGGAAGCTCGGACACCAGTCGGGCATCAGGCGGACGAGCCCACCGGACGCCAGGAGGTCGGCGACGCTGTCCTCGAAGACCAGGCCGAGGCCGAGCCCCGCCAGGGCCGCCTGCACGATCATCTCCTGATCGTTGACGACGAGGGGACCGTCGACGGAGACCGCCAGCGCCCGCCCGTCCTTCTCCAGTTCCCAGCGATACACCGCACCGCCGGGAAAGCGCTGCCGGATGCAGCGGTGCGCCACGAGATCGGCCGGGCTCTCGGGCGTCGGCCGTCCGGCCAGATAGGCGGGGGCGCCCACCAGGGCGAAGCGCTGGGGCCCACCGAGGGGCACCGCGATCATGTCGCCGGCCAGGTGCTCGCCGAACCGGACGCCGGCATCGAACCCGCCGGCCACCACGTCGGTCAGCGCATCGTCCCCCACGACCTCGACGCGGACGCCGGGATAGAGCGCGAGGTACCGCGCCACCAGCGGCATCAGGACGAGGCGGCAGGCCGCGCGCGGCGCGTTGATGCGCAGGGCGCCACCGAGCGTGGCGCGGAACGCGCCCGCGGCTCCGACCGCCGCGGCGATCTCGGCCAGGGCCGGCCCGATCCCCGCGAGCAGGGCCGCCCCCGCCTCGGTCGGCGCGACGCTGCGGGTGGTCCGGTGGAGCAGACGCACCCCCATCCGGGTCTCCAGGCCCCGCAGGGCGTGGCTCAGCGCGGAGGGGGACACCCCGAGTTCGAGGGCGGCCCGCCGGAAGCTGCCGTGCCGGGCGATGGCCGCGAACGCCGCGAGGTCCGCGAGGTCGGCCCGCTGCATTGATGAGCCTCGCTCAACGGTTCGTCCAGGAGTGTCGATCTTATCGCCGATCCGGCCCCATGGCACACCGATGCGGCGATTTTCGAACCCAGGCACCGCGATGCGACACCACCCCCTCGGCCAGACCGGCCTCACCGTTTCCGTCCCCGGCCTCGGCTGCATGGGCATGTCCGAATTCTACGGGCCGGCCGACGAGACGGAGTCCCTCGACGCCCTCGCGGCGGCCCTCGACCTCGGCTACGACTTCCTCGACACCGCCGACACCTACGGGCTCGGCCATAACGAGACCCTGCTGGGCCGCTTCCTGAAGGGCCGCCGCGACCGGGTCGTGCTCGCCACCAAGTTCGGCATCATCCGCCCCTCCGACAGCCCCGACGACAGCGCGAAGCGGCGGATCGACAACACGCCGGCCTATCTCACCGCGGCCTGCGAGGCGTCGCTGACCCGGCTCGGCGTCGAGACCATCGATCTCTACTACTGCCACCGTCGCAACCCGGAGACCCCGCTGGCCGAGATGATCGGCGCGATGGCGCGCCTGGTCGAGCAGGGCAAGGTGCGCGGACTCGGCCTGTCCGAGGTCTCGCCCGAAACCCTGCGGGCCGCCCACGCGATTCATCCGATCGCGGCGGTCCAGAGCGAGTATTCGCTGTGGAGCCGGGGAGCCGAGGACGAGGTGCTGCAGACCTGCCGCGACCTCGACGTCACCTTCGTGGCATACGCACCGCTCGGACGCGGGTTCCTCACCGGCAGCCTCGATCCGGCGCGGCTCGCCGCGGACGATTTCCGCCGGGGAAATCCGCGCTTCCAGTCCGACGCCCTGGCCCGGAATCAGCGCCTGCTCGACGGGCTCAGCGCCATCGCGGCGCGCCGGAACGCCAGCTCCGGCCAGATCGCCCTCGCCTGGCTCGTCGACCGCGCACCGGGCGTGGTGCCGATCCCGGGGACGCGGCGGGTGGCCCGCCTCGCCGAGAACGCCGCGGCCATGGACCTCGCGCTCACCCCCGGCGAGATCGCCGAGCTCGACGGGCTGTTCCCGCCCGGCGCCGCCGCCGGCGCCCGCTATGCCGAGGGCGGAACCGCCGGCATCGAGGTTCTGTGACGACCGCCGTCAGAACTGGCGCAGATACGGAGCCGGCTTCTGGCCGAGGATTCGCCAAGTCCCTGCCAGACCGAGGAGAATCGCGAAGGCGACCGCGAGGGCCGCCGCGAGGATCGCCCCCGACAGGTCGAGGGTGAACTCGAGCTTCATCACCCGGGTCACGATGACCCAGCCCGCCAGGGTGCCGGCGGCGAGGCCGAAGATCGCCGTGGCGAGGCCGAGGGCGCCGTATTCGAGGGTGTAGGCTGCCAGCAGCCGGCCCCGCGTGGCGCCCAGGGTCTTGAGCACGACCGCGTCGTAGAGCCGGGCGCGGTGCCCGGCCGCGAGGGCGCCGGCCAGAACGAACAGGCTCGCCACCACGGCGACGCCGCTGGCGCCGCGAATGGCTAGGACCAGCTTGGCGACGATGTCGCTCACGGCCTCCAGGGCCTCCTTCACCCGCACGCTGGTGACGGAGGGGTAAGCCTTTGCCACGTCACGCAGAATTTCCGCCTCTGCCTTGGCGTCGGGTCCGTTCGGCAGGGTGAGGGTCGCCAGATCGGAGTGCGGCGCCCCCCGGAACGTCCCGGGCGAGAACACCATCACGAAGTTGATCCCGAGCGAGCGCCACTCGACCTTGCGCAGGTTGGCGATCCTGGCCGTCAGCGTCCGCCCCAGGACGTTGACCGTCACGTTGCTGCCGACGGCGAGGTTGAGCTTGCCCGCCAGTTCGGCATCGAAGGACACGAGCGGCGTCCGAGCCTCCTCGGGGGTCCACCAGTGACCGCCGACCAGAGACGAGCCCTCGGGAAGGTCGTCGGCGTAGGTGATGCCGCGGTCCCCGTCGAGCACCCAGGCGGCATCCTCGGGCGCCTTGATCTCGCCGGCCGGAACGCCGTTCAGGGCGGTGATCCGACCGCGCATCATCGGAACGCGTTCGATCTTCGCCCCCGGCGAAAGGCCGCCGAGGAAGGCGTGGAAGGCGTCCGCATCGCTCGACGGGATGTCGAGGAAGAACAGGTTCGGCGCCTTAGCCGGCAGGGAATTCGTCAGCGTCCGCCGAACGTTGGCGTCGATCAGGCTCAGGGTGACGAGAAGGGTCACGCCGAGGCCAAGGGAGAGCACGATGGCGGGGGTGAGCGCCCCCGGCCGATGCAGATTCGCCAGGGCCATGCGGGGAGCCGCCATGCGCGGGCGCGGGAGTCGTCGCGCTACCGCCATCAGCCCGAGGGCGACGAGGCGCAGCAGCCCGAAGGCGAGCCCGGCGGCAACGATGAAGACGAGCGCCAGGCGCCGGTCGAAGGCGGTGACCAGGGCCAGCCCGATCAGCCCCACGAGGGCGGCCGCCAGGATCAGGCGATAGCGCAGGCGGGTGCGGGCGGAACCCGGATCGACCACGTCCCGGAACAGCCCCGAGACGGGAATGTCGTGGGCGCGCCCCAGGGGCTGGATGGCGAAGGCGACCGCCGTCAGGAATCCATAGGCCGCCGCGAGCGCGAGCTCGCCGGGCGCGATGGTCGGATTGAGCGGCAGCGGCAGGGCATCGTGGAACAGCGCGTCGAGGCCGAAGGGCAGGAGCGCGCCCACCGCGAGGCCGATCGCGATCCCGAGGGCAGCGATCAGCAGGACCTGGGTCAGGTAGAGCACCACCACCTGTCCGCCCGGCGCACCGACGCTCTTCAGGGTGGCGATGGAGCCGCGTTTTCGCTCGACGAAGGCCGCGACCGCATTGGCGACCCCGACGCCGCCGACGATGAGCGCCGTCAGGCCGACCAGGGTGAGGAACTGGGTGAAGCGCTCGATGCTCTTGGCAAAGCGCGGATCGGCGTTGGTGCGCGCCCGCATCTCCCAGCCCGCATCCGGAGCAGCCTTGGCGATGGCGGCGGCGCGCGTCTCGAGATCGGCGTCTCCGACCCCCGGGATCTGCAGGCGATAGCTCCAGCGGTTCAGGCTGCCCGGCCGGATCAGGCCCGAGGCCGTCAGGGCCTTGTGCGTGATCAGCACCCGGGGGCCGAAACCGATACCGTTGGCGATGCGATCGGGCTCCGACACGAGGGTGGCGCGGATCGCGAACGGCTTGCCCGCGATGGTGATCCGGTCACCGACCGTGAGGTCGAGGCGAGTGAGCAAGGCCGGGTCCGCCACCGCGCCGGCAGCGCCGTCGCGTTCGGCCAGGAGATCGGCGAGGGGTTCGGCCGGTTCGGTGACGAGTTCGCCCGTGGTGGGGTAGTCGGCGCCCACCGCCTTCAGCTCGACCAGGGCCGCGCCGGTCTCTCCGGCCACGGCCATGGCGCGCAGGGTCGTGACCACGGAGACGCGACCCTGCGCATCCAAGGCGGCGCGCTCCTCGGGCGTCGCCTCCCGGTTGATCAGGCTGTAGGTGAGATCGCCGCCGAGGATGCGCGCCCCCTCGCGGCCGAGACCGTCGGTGAGGGAGCGCGAGATCGAGGCGACGCCGGCGATGGCCGCGACGCCGAGGGCGATGCAGGCGAGGAACACGGTGAAGCCCGCCAGCCCGCCGCGCAATTCGCGAAGCGCGAGGCGCAGGGTGAGTGGAACGTGCCCCCCTGAGGAACGTCCGCTCGGCTTGGGAAGGGTGCCATGCATCGGGTCAGGCCTGGACCGGCACCGGCGCTTCCACCCGGCCAGAGCGGAGGCGGACGGTGCGGTCACAGAGACGCGCGAGGCCGGGGTCGTGGGTGACGAGGACGAGGGTCGCGCCGCGGTCGCGCTTCAGGGCGAAGAGCAGGTCGACGATCTGGCGACCGGTCGCCTCGTCGAGGTTGCCGGTCGGCTCGTCGGCCACGAGGATCGCGGGGTCGGGCGCGATAGCCCGCGCGATGGCGACCCGCTGCTGCTCGCCACCCGAGAGCTGGGCCGGATAGTGGTGCAGGCGGTGGCCGAGCCCGACCGCCTCCAGCTCGACCTGTGCCCGGCGGTGCGCGTCGGGTTGGTCAGCGAGTTCGAGGGGCAGCGCCACGTTCTCCAGGGCGGTCATCGTCGGGACGAGGTGGAAGGCCTGGAATACGATGCCGATGCGGCGCCCGCGAAAGCGCGCCAGGGCATCCTCGTCCAGACTTCCGAGATCGATACCCTCAACAAGGATGCGACCTGAATCCGGCCGTTCCAGGCCCGCCATGACCATCAGCAGAGTCGATTTGCCGGAGCCGGAGGGACCCACGAGACCGACCGCCTCGCCCGGCGCCACATCGAGGGAGATGCCGCGCAGGACATGGACGCGCGCCGCCCCACGGCCGAGGCTGAGGTCGATGTCGGAGAGGGCGATGGTCTGCGCCGTCGGCGCAATGGGGTTGTCGGACTTCAACGGGCGACCGATCTGTGTGCAGCTGTCGTCATCGTGACGGCGGGCAAGGTGGATGCAAGGGTCGGGGTTGTGATCGAATGGGTCTGTGTGGAGTCTCACGCCTCGCCGATATGGTCCGCTCACGGGCGGCGCGCCATGCCGGGCTCGGCCTCGCCGCTCTGATGACGCTCTTTGCCGCACTCGGGCTCGGCACGATGCCATCGCACGCCACGCCCGACGTGCCGCCGGTGAAGCTGGTGGCCTTCGGCGACAGCCTGACCGCTGGGTATCGCCTGCCCGCGAACGCGGCCTTTCCGGTGGTGCTGGAGCGGGCCCTGAAGGCACGCGGACGCGTCGTCACGGTGGCGAATGCGGGTGTCTCGGGCGACACCACGACCGGAGGCCTTGATCGCCTCGACTGGTCGGTCCCCGACGACACCAACGGCGTCATCCTCGAACTCGGCGCCAACGACATGCTGCGCGGCACCGACCCGGCGGTAACCCGCAAGGCCCTCGATGCGATGATCGAGCGGCTCAAGGCACGCGGCATTCCCGTGCTGCTTGCGGGGATGAAGGCCTCCCCCAACCTCGGGCCGGACTACGCCGCGCGCTTCGACGCGATCTACCCGGACCTCGCCAAGCGCTACGACCTCGTCCTGTACCCGTTCTTCCTCGACGGCATCGTCGGCGACCGGCAGGCCCACCTGGACGATGGCCTGCATCCGAACGCCAGGGGCGTCGAAACGATCGTGGCCGGCATGTTGCCGACGGTCGAGACCTTCCTCGACCGTCTCCATCCGCAGGCGCGCTGAGCCCGTGCCCCGCCTATTCACCGGCCTCGAAGTTCCCCCCGACCTCGCGCAGGCGCTCGCCCTGAAGCGCGGCGCTCTGCGCGGAAGCCGCTGGATCGAGCCCTCGGACTATCACATCACCCTGCGCTTCCTCGGCGATGTCGAGATCGACCTCGCGGAGGCGCTGCACGAGCGCCTGATCGAAGCGCGACCCCGGTCCCCCTTCCCCGTGACCCTCGACGGTATGGCGAGCTTCGGCGGCGACAGGCCGCGTGCGATTCTCGCCACGGTGCTGCCAACCCCGGAGCTTCTCGACCTTCAGGCCGAACAGGAGCGTCTCGCCCGTCAGGCCGGTGCCGAGCCGGAACGGCGCAAGTTCACGCCGCACGTCACGCTCGCACGCCTCCGACGCGAGGCCGGCGCGGAGGATGTCGCGGCCTATCTGGGCGAGCGCGGCCTGTTCACGCCCCTCACCTTCACGGCGGAGCGTGTGACGCTGTTCTCGGCGCGGGAATCGAAGGGCGGCGGTCCCTACGTGGTCGAGGCAGCCTACCCGCTCGGATAGGGAACGGGCGCGTGGAGACGTCAGAGGCGGCGCAGTGCCACCGACTCGATGCGGTGGCTGGCCCCCTTGGCGAGGATCAGGCTGGCCCGCTGCCGGGTCGGCAGGATGTTGTCACGCAGGTTCGGCAGGTTGATGGTCGTCCAGAGCGTATCGGCGATCTCGATCGCCTCGGATTCCGTTACCTCGGCGTACTTTCGGAAATAGGAGAGCGGAT
The DNA here is from genome assembly GCF_059816145.1 of Methylobacterium sp. 001424705. Lineage (NCBI taxonomy): Bacteria > Pseudomonadati > Pseudomonadota > Alphaproteobacteria > Hyphomicrobiales > Methylobacteriaceae > Methylobacterium > Methylobacterium sp. 001424705. The sequence continues at coordinate 172,266 of NZ_JCBANU010000001.1, forward strand.
CGCGGAAAGCGGTCTGGCGCAGGCGCAGGAAGCGATTGACGTACCAGCGGTGCAGGTCGTCCTCGTGGCCGTCGAGGTAGATCGAGAAGTCGAAGAAGTCCGAGACGAACGGGATCGCGGTGCCGTCGCGGGGCAGGCGCGCCGGCTGCAGGACGTTCAAGCCCTCGACGATGAGGATGTCGGGCGATTCGATGATCCGCTCCTCGCCCTGCACCACGTCGTAGACGAGGTGAGAGTAGAGGGGCGCCGCGACACGCTTCTTGCCGGCCTTGATGTCGGTGAGGAAGCGCAAGAGCGCTGCTGTGTCGTAGCTTTCGGGGAAACCCTTGCGCTCCATCGCGCCCATCCGCTTCAGCTCGGCATTGGGCAGCAGAAAGCCGTCGGTGGTGATGAGGTCGACCTTGGGGGTGTTGGGCCAGCGCGCGAGCAGGGCGGCGAGGACGCGGGCGGAGGTCGACTTGCCCACGGCCACAGATCCGGCGAGGCCGATGATGTAGGGTACCTTCGTCTCGTGCTCGGCGAGAAGGAATCGCTGGGTCGCCTTGAACAGGCCCTGCGTCGCTGCCACGTAGAGTGAAAGCAGCCGTGAAAGCGGCAGGTAGATCGCCTCCACCTCCTCGACCGAGATCGGATCGTTGAGGGATTGCAGGCGCGCCACCTCCTCCGCTGCCAGGGTCAGGGGGGTGTCGGCACGCAGCTGAGCCCATTCTTCGCGGGTGAACAAGCGGTAAGGCGACAGCCGCTCCGAGCCCTGGCCGGTGACTGGGTCCTGGCCCCGGGCGGTCGGGCGTTCGATCACGGCAGGCGGCATCGTGAAAAGCGATTCGGCGTTCACGCGGGGCTCCGGGAGGCCTTCTCCGCGATCCCGCTCTGAACCGTGCGCCGCTCGAGCTCGGCCAGCACCTCGTTCAGAGTCACGCCACCGGCCCGCAGCAGGACCAGGAGATGGTACAGCACGTCCGCGGCCTCGCTGACGAGGCCGGATCGGTCACCCTGTACGGCGGCGATCGCCGCCTCGACCGCCTCCTCGCCGAGCTTCTTGGCCGGTTTGGCCGGGCCGCCGGCTAGGAGCTTTGCGGTGTAGGAGGTCTCGGGAGACGCTGCCGCACGATCCGCGACGAGGGCTTCGAGATCGCTGAGAGTGAACTGGGTCATACAATCCTGGTCCCGGCGAACCGGGCCTATCGTGCCGTGCAACCAAACGTGCGGCACGATGGATCATGACGCAAGGGCTGCGAAGGTCCGCCTCAGAGATCGAGGCGCATGGAGAGACCGGCCGCGGCCATGTGGACCTTGGCCTCGGATACCGTGTGCTGCCCGAAATGGAAGATCGAGGCCGCCAGAACCGCACTGGCACCGCCTTCGCGGACTCCCGCCACCAGGTCGTCTAGGCCGCCCACACCGCCCGAGGCGATGACCGGCACCGTGACGGCATCAGAAATGGCCCGCGTCAGGCCGATATCGTACCCGGAGCGCATCCCGTCGCGATCCATCGAGGTCACGAGCAATTCACCGGCGCCGCGGGCCGTGACGGTGCGGGCGAAGGCGATGGCGTCGATGCCGGTAGGGTTGCGCCCGCCATGGGTGAAGATCTGCCATTCCGGCGCTTCGCCGGGACCGGAGGTCCGCTTGGCATCGATCGCCACGACGATGCACTGGCTACCGAACTTTTCCGCACCGCGGGCGACGAAATCGGGATCGTTCACGGCTGCCGTGTTGATGGAAACCTTGTCGGCCCCGGCCAACAGGAGAGTGCGGATATCCGCCACCGTACGGATGCCACCACCGACGGTGAGCGGCATGAAGCAGGCTTCCGCCGTTCGGCTGACGACGTCGAGGAGCGTCCCGCGATCCTCATGGCTCGCCGTGATGTCGAGGAAGCAGAGCTCGTCGGCACCAGCCGCGTCGTAGGCCTTGGCCGCCTCAACGGGATCGCCGGCATCGCGCAGTTCCAGGAACTGGACGCCTTTCACGACACGGCCGTCCTTGACGTCGAGGCACGGGATGATGCGAGTTTTGAGCACGAATAACCTCGGATGCGTCAGGCCGCCGGAGCCGCATCGGGCGCACCGGTCGCGCGCCGGATGGCCGCCAGGGCCTCGCGCGGGTCGATCCGCCCGTCGTAGAGGGCACGGCCCGTGATGGCGCCGGCGAGGAGCGCGCAGTCCGGTTCCAGGATGCGGTGGACGTCATCGATCGAGGCAAGGCCACCGGAAGCGATCACCGGGATGGTCACCGCGCTAGCAAGGCCGAGGGTCATCTCGATATTGAGGCCCTTCAGGATGCCGTCGCGGGCGATGTCGGTGTAGATGATGGCGGCAACGCCCGCGTCCTCGAAGCGACGCCCGAGTTCCTCCGCCGTCATGCTGGAGGTGGTGGCCCAGCCCTCGACCGCGACGCGGCCGTCCTTGGCGTCGATGCCGACCGCGATCTTGCCCGGATAGAGGCGGGCGGCCTCGCGCACGAAGGCGGGATCGCGCACGGCGGCAGTGCCGATGATGACGCGGCTGACGCCTTTAGCGAGCCAGGCCTCCAGGGTCCGCATCTCGCGGATGCCGCCGCCGAGTTGCACCGGAAGCTTGGTCCGCGCCAGGATCGCATCGACGGCATCCGCGTTCATCGGCGCGCCCGCGAAGGCGCCGTCGAGGTCGACGACGTGAAGCCAGGAGAAACCCTGCTCCTCGAAGACCGCCGCCTGGGCCGCAGGATCGTCGCTGAACACGATGGCCTGGGCCATGTCGCCCTGAACGAGGCGTACACAGCGCCCTTCCTTGAGATCGATGGCCGGAAACAGGATCACGCGTCGGTTCGCTTTCGGGTGGGACGGGTCACAGGTGGGGTCTGCGCCTCAGGGACGCCAGCGGAGGAAGTTGGCGAGCAGTGCGAGGCCGAGCCGTTGGCTCTTTTCCGGGTGGAATTGGGTGCCGGCGACGTTGTCGCGCGCCACCATCGCGGTGACCGAACCGCCGTAATCGCTGTGGGCGACGCGATCTTCCATCCGCTCAGGCGAGAGCGCGTAACTGTGTACGAAGTAGGCGTGCAGTCCGCCCTCGCCCGTCGGGATCTCCGACAGCAAAGCGTGTGGCCGGTCGATCTCGAGGGTGTTCCAGCCCATGTGGGGTACCTTGAGGCCGGAATCGTTCGGCTGGATCGGACCGACATCGCCGGGAATCCAGCCGAGGCCCGCGGTCGTGTCGTATTCCAGGCCCCGCGTCGCCAGGAGCTGCATGCCGACGCAGATGCCGAGGAACGGGCGACCCCGCTCGTGCGCCGCATGGGTCATCGCCTCGACCATGCCAGGTACGGCGTCGAGACCGCGGCGACAATCGGCGTAGGCGCCGACGCCGGGCAGCACCACCCGGTCGGCCTTGGCGACCGCCTCGGCCTCGCTCGTCAGAACGATGCGCGTCGCGTCGAGGCCGGCCTCCCGAGCCGCCCGCTCGAACGCCTTTGCGGCGGAATGCAGGTTGCCCGAGCCGTAATCGATGATCGCGACGGTCTCTGCACTCACCGCCGACCCTCGCTGAACGGGAACATGCCGATGGCAAGGTCACTCGGCGGCACCGAGATGCCGATATGGGGCGCCGGTCCGGTGCGCCCTGTGGAAACACCGTCCAGCCAGCGTGCAGCAGCCTTCATTTCGGCCTCCTCAGCATTCGCGGCCGTCACGGCGTCGCGCACCGGACGCCCCGCCCGGGCGTAGGTCCACCGTCGGAGGGACGAAGCCTCCAGTCCGATCAGGAGCGAAACGAGGACTGTTATGACAAAACCGGCGATCGGCGTCAGCCCAAGGAACCGCCCCCCGAGCGCCACCACGGCCAGCAGCGCCAGAACACCGAGGCCGGCGAGCCAGAGCCGGTGAAAGAAGAACCAGAGCGGCCCGAAAGCGAAAGCCGGCCAGGAGAAGCCATCCGGCACGAGGTGCGCCCGCTCGAGACCGTGTGCCTCGCCGACGAGGGCCCCCTTCGCGGGGTGCAATGTGTAGGTGCGCATCACGTCTAGCATCCTCCCTGCCGACCCAACGGGCGGATCAGAGCGATCCCTTGGTCGAGGGAACACGGCCGCCCTCGCGGGGATCGATCGACACTGCGTGCCGCAAGGCGCGGGCCAAGCCCTTGAAGCAGCTCTCCGCGATATGGTGAGCATTCTCACCGTAGAGCGTCTCGACATGCAACGTAATGCCAGCGTTCATGGCGAAGGCCTGGAACCACTCGCGGACGAGTTCCGTATCGAACTGTCCGATTTTTTCGACCCGAAACTGGGTTCGGAACACGAGGAACGGGCGGCCCGAGATATCGATGGAGACCCGCGTTAGGGTCTCGTCCATCGGCAAATGGATGTCGGCATAGCGGCCGATGCCGCGCTTGTCCGCGAGGGCCTGCGCGAAGGCCTGTCCCAGGGCGATGCCCGCATCTTCCACCGTATGATGGTGATCGACATGGAGATCACCCGTGACCGCCACGTCGAGGTCGAACAGTGCGTGACGCGCGAACAGCTCAAGCATGTGGTCGAAGAACCCGACCCCCGTCGAGACTTGAGCCCGCCCCGTCCCGTCGAGGTCGAGCGCGACCTGCACGTCGGTCTCCGCTGTCTTGCGGCTGATGCGGGCGGCGCGCTTGGCCTCGTGGGTCACGGTTCGGTTCCGGTTTGGGGAAGAACCCGCCTTCTAGAGGGAAGACTGGGTCGCGGAAAGGGTGGACGGAGCCGATTTCACCGGCGCTCCCGGTTCCTCAGCGGTGCAGGACTCGGCCCGCCACCGCGTCGAGCTTGGCGAGTAGGGCTGGGTCGCGCTGCGCGGGAGCGGTCATGATGGCGCCGTCGAGGGCGTGCTCCGTACCGACGGGGCAGGGCTCGCGCTCGGCCGGGAAATCGCGGGCGAGACGGGCGACGAGGCGCGCGGCCTTGTCGGCATTGGCTCGCGCCACCGCCACCACGGCAGCGACGTCGACGGCATCGTGGGTCGGGTGCCAACAGTCGAAATCGGTCACCATCGCGATCGTCGCATAGGTGATCTCGGCTTCGCGGGCGAGCTTAGCCTCCGGCATGTTGGTCATGCCAATGACGTCGTAGCCGAGCGCCTTGTAAGTGGTCGACTCGGCATAGGTGGAGAATTGTGGACCCTCCATGCAGACATAGGTCCCGTCGCGATGGACCGCGATATTCTCCGCCTGTGCCGCCGCAGCGATGCGCGCCTGCAGTGTCGGTCCGACGGGATGCGCCAGGGAGACGTGGGCGACGCAGCCATCGCCGAAGAACGAACCGGCGCGGCCGTGGGTGCGGTCAACGAACTGATCGACGAGCACGAAAAGACCGGGATGCAGCTCGGCTTTGAACGAGCCGCAGGCCGAGAGCGAGACGAGGTCGGTGACACCAGCCCGCTTCAGCACGTCGATGTTCGCGCGATAGTTGATACCCGATGGCGAGAAGCGGTGCCCGCGGCCGTGGCGGGCGAGGAACACCACCTTCGTCGCGCCGATGCGGCCGATGCGCAGCGCGTCTGAAGGCGCGCCCCAGGGGGATTCGATCCGCTCCTCGCGGACATCCTCCAGGCCGGGCAGGTCATAGACCCCGGACCCGCCCATCACGCCGAGCACCGCTGCCGTCATCCCCATCTCCAAAAGTTAGCGCCGGTCGCCCTTCCCTGGGACGCCGGCGCGGGTCGTGTCAACGGAGGACGGGCAGCCCAGAAGGACTGCCCGAACCGGATCAGTAGGTCTTGTGCAGTTCGGGCTGGAGTCCGTGGACCTCGCCGCCGACCTTCGCCCAGATCTTCTTCTTCACGTAGTAGAGCAGACCGGAGAGCACGAGCAGGAACAGGATCACCCGTAAGCCGAGAGCCTTGCGCGCCATCATGTGGGGCTCGGCCGCCCAGGCCATGAACGCCGCAACGTCGCGGGAATACTGCTCCGTGGTCTCCGGCACCACCGGCTCGCCCTTGTCGTTCTTGGCGTAGGTCACCTGCCCATCGCTGATCGGCTTCGGCATCGCGATGAGGTGACCGGCATAGTACTTGTTGTAGTAGGTGCCAGCCGGAATCTCCTTGCCGGCCGGCGGATCCTCGTAGCCGTTCAGGAGCGCGTGAATGTAGTCAACGCCCTGCTCCGAGAAGCCGATGAACGGCATCGCGTCGAGGACGAACCACGGGAAGCCGCGCTCGTAGGTGCGGGCTTTGGCCAGCACGGAGAAGTCCGGCGGCGCCTTGCCGCCATTGGCGGCGGCCGCCGCCTTCTCGTTCGGGAAGGGCGACGGGAAGGCGTCGGCAGCGCGGGCGGGACGGTCGACGTCCTCGCCGGCATCGTTCTGCTCCTTCACCTTGTACTGGGCGGCGAGTTCCTTGACCTGCCCGGTGGTGAAGCCAGGCCCTCCCTCCTCCGAGAGGTTGCGGAAGCGCACCAGGCTCATGCTGTGACAGCTCGAGCAGACTTCCTTGTAGACCTGAAAGCCGCGCTGAAGCTGAGCTTGGTCGAAGCGGCCGAAGGTGCCAGCGAAGCTCCACTTCTCACGGGGCGGATGGGGAGTTCCCTCATCCGCCGACGCGACGGTGATGCTCATGACAGCCGCGAGCAGGGTTGCGGCGAGGACGCGGGTCGTTTTCATGGTTCTCAAAAGTCCCCTGCCTTCAACCCTTGGAGGACGGTGCGGCTGCGGCGCCGACCGGCATGCCGGACCCGCCCACCTGCTTTCCGGGACCCGTCACCGTCTCGAGGATCGAGCCCGGAAGAGCCTTCGGCGTCTCGAACAGGCCGACCAGCGGCATCACGAGCAGGAAGTGCAGGAAGTAGTAGGCCGTGCAGATCCGGGCGGCGATGACGTAGCCACCCTCGGGCGGCTTGGCGCCGAGCCAACCGAGCACCACGCAGACCACCACGAACAGCCAGAAGAACTGCCGGTAGATCGGGCGGTAATTGCACGAGCGAACCCGGGACGTATCGAGCCAAGGGGCCAGGGCCAGGATGAGCACGGCGCTGAACATCAGAATGACGCCGCCGAGCTTGTCCGGCACGGCGCGCAGGATCGCGTAGAACGGCAGGAAGTACCATTCCGGAACGATGTGGGCGGGCGTCACCGCCGGGTTGGCCGGCACGTAGTTGTCGGCGTGACCGAGATAGTTCGGCTGGTAGAAGATCCAGTAGGCGAAGAAGGCGAAGAACACGACCGAGGCGAAGACATCCTTGATCGTCGCGTAGGGCGTGAAGGCCACCGCGTCCTTGCCCGACTTGATCGGAATTCCGGCCGGATTGTTCTGCCCCGTCACATGCAGCGCCCAGACGTGCAGGATCACCACGCCGGTGATCATGAACGGCAGGAGGTAATGCAGCGAGAAGAACCGATTCAGGGTCGGATTGCCGACGGAGTAGCCGCCCCAGAGCAGGCTCTGGATGGTGTCACCCACCACGGGGATCGCGGCCAGGATGTTCGTGATGACGGTGGCACCCCAGAAGCTCATCTGGCCCCACGGCAGGGTGTAGCCGAGAAAGGCGGTCGCCATCATCAGGAGGTAGATGATTACGCCCAGGATGTAGAGCACCTCGCGCGGCGCCTTGTACGACCCGTAATACAGCGCCCGGAAGATGTGGACGTAGACCGCCACGAAGAACATCGATGCGCCGTTGGCGTGCATGTAGCGCAGCAGCCAGCCGTAGTTCACGTCGCGCATGATGTGCTCGACGGAGTTGAACGCGTTAGCGGCCGACGGGTCGTAGTGCATCGCCAGCCAAACGCCGGTGACGATCTGCGACACCAGCATGGCGATCAGGATCGCGCCGAAGGTCCAGAAGTAGTTCAGGTTCCGCGGCACCGGAAAAGAGACGAAGGACGAATGCACCAGCCCGATCAGGGGGAGGCGCGATTCGAACCACTTCGCCAAGGCGCTCTTGGGAACGTAGGTATTGCCGTGTCCGCTCATGGGGCGACCCGCTCCAAATCCTGTTTCAGGGTGTCAGGCGACGGCCTTGCCGCCCTCCTCGCCGATCCGGATCTTGGAGTCCGACTCGAAGACGTAGGGGGGGATCGGCAGGTTCGTCGGGGCGGGACCCCGGCGTACCCGGCCCGACGTGTCGTAGAGGGAGCCGTGACAGGGGCAGGACCAGCCCTCGTACTGTCCTTGATGGCCGATCGGCACGCAGCCGAGATGCGTGCAGTTGCCGTAGACGACGAGCCACTTGGCGTGGCCTTGCTTCACGCGAGCCGAATCGGGCTGCGGATCGATCAGATCGGTGAGCTTCACCTCGGAAGCTTCCTTGATCTCTTTCTCGGAGCGACTGCGCACGAAGATGAGCTTGCCGCGCCAGAACACGTTGACGATCTGGCCTTCCTGAATTGGCGTCAGGTCGACTTCGAGGGGTGCGCCGGCCGCGATGGTCTCGGCATCGGGCGCCATTGAGGCGACGAAGGGCCAGGCCAAGGCACCGGCCCCGACGGCCAGTCCCGCGCCCGTCGCGAGGAACATGAAATCGCGACGCGTGCCGTCCGGCGCGCCGTGGGAGCTGTCGGGATCGGCTGCCGTGTTCGCCAAGTGTCAAACTCCAAGCATGATTGCGCCGGGCGACCCTGATCCCAACCCTGCGTCCAGGGCCGGCCGGGACCTTAGAGGCTTTAAAAGGAATGTCATCCCGGCGGGACGGAAGCACCATCCAACATGATTGTGCAATGCGACCCCGCGTCACCCGAAGTCAAGGCGCGAAGCCTTTCAGAACGCGCGGTTTCTATTCGTGGAGCGACCCCGTCGCGGGGGTGGCGCAGGAAGACCACAGAAGACATGCGCACACGCGCGGACCAGCTCGAATCCCGCCGGCGGCTATGCACATGCCGGGGGTATCGACAGCGGCATTCCACTGGGTGGAATTTGGAAGAATATCTCCGAACGCCGGTTCCGCGGGCGAACGCTGTCCAGCGGCGTGCCGGCTCGAAGAGCTCGCATTGCAACCGGCACAAGCTCTGGATCCGAAAGCGGCGCTGACTTTACGCGCTCCGGTTGCATGCCTTACGCCGATCCTTCACCTTACCCCGCCTGGGCGCGATCGGCCGGATGGAGTACCTAGGCCGGACTGACTCGACAGCTCTGTCGGCGCGCTCGGTCCGGGCAGAAGCGCCGAAAGATTCGATGGATACCCCTGATCTGCAGTCCCCGCCGGCCGTGCTGCTGCGCATCGTCGCCGCCCCGGTGGTCTTTTCCTGGCGGACGACGCCACGTCTGCGGATTGTCGGCGGAACTCCTCCGATCATCGCGGCGAACCTCGCGGGCGGTGAGGACGAGGCGCATCCGAATGCTACGGAAAGCGTGACCCGCTGGCGCGCGTTCCGGACCGTCGCAGGCACTGACGTGGTGATGATCCTCGAAAACGTCGTCGCGGACGCGGCGGTACGAAAGGGCCTACCATCCTGTTCCTCTTCCGCCGCGCGCTCTCGTTTCTCCTCGTCGTCTCGGGAGCCGCCCCGCGGGTCTCGATTGACGGCAGGGCGATCGCCACCGATCCCCTCGCGGTGAGCACGATCTCAAAATACGCTCAGCCGACGACCATGGCGGGAGCCGCAGGCGCCCGCCTGGCGGAAGGTATAGGCTGGTTCTACTCGCGACATCGGACGGCGCAGTTCGGAGGTGCGACGTGAAGGGAGCACTCCAAGGGCTTCAGGTCATCGGACGGATGCTCCAGCGCAGAAGGCGTGATGCGCCAAAGCGGGTGCTTCTCGACGCCGAGGTCCTGCGCGACGCGTTCGAGGCCTTTCCGGATCCGCAATTCATCGTCGCGCTCCGACCCGGCGACGAAGTTCGGCTCGAGGACTGGAACGCAGCGGCGCGAAACCATCACGACAGCGCCGACGCCATGGGTCGCGCATTTGCCGATCTGCTGCCTGCAAGTCAGGCGGCGCTGTTGCGCGCCGGCGTCGAGCGGGCGGCCGCGACCGGTGCGAGTCTTCGCATTCGGAGCGAGGCCGCGGGTGTCGAAGGTCAGAACGCGTACGAAGCGACCTTCGTCCCGCTTCGGGCGACGGGTGCGCAGGCAGACCGACGGGTCATGGTCAGCGTACACGACCTCGGACCCTCGAGGCTGGTGGACTCCGGGCCGCCGGGGCCCGATCGTCTCACCGGCGAGGCCGGATCTTCGCCTCTTCGAGAACAGGGACCCATCGAATCCGATCCCGACCGCCCCTCCACCGAATCGGCTTCGACGCGGATCGGATCGGATCGCCGCCCGGCTGAGGCGCCCCCGGCCTCGGTTCGAGCGGATCTGATGGAGTGGCGGCCCGCGGATGAGCGCGTGCGGGAAAGCGAGGCGCGCTATCGCCTGTTGGCCGACTACACCTCGGACCTCATCGTCCTCGACGATGTCAGCGGCCGACATCTCTACATCTCGCCCGCGGTGACGAGCATGCTCGGCTACACCGTGGACGAGGCCAACCGCATGGGTCTTCGGACGCTCGTCCATCGGGAGGACATCGCAAACCTCTCGGCGATTCTGCATGCTCTTGGGCTCGGGCAGCCGACCGGATCGGTGATCTACCGGATGCGGCACCGTTCCGGGCATGACCTCTGGGTCGAGGCCGCCTTTCGGCGAATCGAGGAGCAAGGCGAGATCCAGGTCATCCAGGCGATCCGCGACGTCACGCAGCGACAGAGACAAGAGGCCGACCTGCACAGCGCCCGCATCGCAGCCGAGGCCGCCGTGCGTGCGAAAGCTGAATTCCTGGCCACCATGAGCCACGAGCTGCGCACACCGTTGGCGGGCATCCTCGGCGTGCACGACCTTCTCCAGGGCGATGCCAGCCTCAACCGAAACCAGGCACGCCTCGTCGGTCTCGCGCAGGAAGCGGGGCGCTCGCTCCTCACCATCGTGAACGACATCCTCGATGTCTCGAAGATCGAGGCCGGTCGCCTCGTGATCGAGTCACTCCCCTTCAGCCTGGCCGGGCTGATCGAGGGCTGTCGGGAGCTCAGCGTCGAGATCGCACAGGGCCGCGAGATCCGCGTCGCCACGCAGATCGGACCTGACGTCCCGGACTGGGTCCTGGGCGATCCGACCCGATTGCGCCAGGTCATCCTCAATCTCACCGCCAACGCCATCAAGTTCACGCCCCAGGGCTCCGTCACCATGCGCGTGGCCTGGAAAGCGGCATCGAACGGCGGTCCGAGGCGGCGACCGGCCCTGCGGATCGAACTCATGGATACCGGGATCGGCATCCCGGAAGATGTCCTGCCCCACCTGTTCGAGCGTTTCGCGCAGGCGGACGGATCGATCTCGCGACGCTATGGTGGAACCGGTCTCGGCCTCACCATCTGCAAACGCCTGGTGCACCTGATGGGCGGCGACATCGGTGCGCTGAGCCGGGTCGGCGAGGGCTCTACGTTCTGGTTCGAGGTGCCGCTGCGGCTCGCCGAGGCGGAGAACGATGTCGAGCACTCGCGGCTCGCCACTCTCAGCCGACCATCGCCGCAGCGCTGGCGCATCCTGTTGGCGGAAGACAATTCGATCAACCAGGAGATCATCGGGACGGTGCTGCGCCACAAGGGTCACACCGTCACGGTGGTGGATGACGGAGAGCAGGCGGCGACGGCGGCCTTCGGCCACGAACGTCCGGACCTGATCCTGATGGACGTGCAGATGCCGGGACTGGACGGTCTCGCAGCGACCCGCGTGATCCGCGCCCGGGAGCGGCAGGAAGGGCATTCTCCCACCCCGATCATCGCACTGACCGCCAATGCCATGCCCGAGGAGATGGAGCGGTGCCGCGCCGCCGGTATGGACGCACATGTCGCGAAGCCGATCGAGTGGCCGATGCTGTTTGCGACCCTCGAACGCCTGGCGGCGCGGGTTGAACCAGCCGACCGCGAGGACATGCTCGCCCTCACAGAGGAACGCCCCACCCCGTGAGGGGCGAGGCGTTCGAACGCGCGACGATGGTGTGTCGGCTCAGTACGCGGCCGGGTCGGCACTATCGCTCGGCGAGACGAAGGCTTTCGCCATGGCCTCGCTCATCGGCAGGTTCAGGTTGATGCCGCGCGGCGGAATCGGCTTCGTGAACCACTTGTCGTACAGCGCCTTGCCCTCGGAGCTTTTGTAGAGCTTGGCGGTGGCTTCGTCGGCGACGGCCTTGAAGGGCGCGTCATCCTTGCGCAGCATGATGCCGTAGGGCTCGGGTTTCGACAGCGCCTCGCTGGAGATCGCGTAGGCACCCGGGTCCTTCGAGCTGGCGGCCAGCGAGGCCAGCAGTACGTCATCCATGACGAAGGCGACCGCGCGGCCAGTCTCGACCATCAGGAAGGCTTCTGCATGATCCTTGGCCGGCAGGATGGTCAGGCCGAGATTGCGCGCGGTGTTCGCCTCGTTGATCTGGCGGATGTTGGTGGTGCCCGAAGTCGAGACCACGGTCTTGCCCTTCAGATCGTCGATCTTGTCGAGCTTGGCCGACTTCTTGGCGACGAAGCGAGTGGCCGTCAGGAAGTGGGTGTTGGTGAAGGAAGCCTGCTTCTGACGGTCGGCGTTGTTCGTCGTCGAACCGCACTCGAGGTCGATGGTGCCGTTGGCGATCAGCGGGATACGGGTGGCCGAGGTGACCGGATTCAGCTTCACCTCAAGGTTCGGAAGCTTCAAATTCGTCTTCACGGCCTCGGCGATCTTCTGACAGATCTCAAGGGCGTAGCCGACCGGCTTCTGGTCGCCGTCGAGGTAGGAGAACGGAACCGACGCGTCCCGGTAGCCAATGGTGATCGTATTGGTTTCCTTGATCTTCTTCAGGGTTCCGGTGAGCTCTTGCGCCTGGGCGCTCCCTACCGCGAGTACCGACAGCGCGAAGCTGACGGCAACGGCGGATAGGGTGGATCTCTGGTGACACGAACGCATCTGCGGGCTGACTCCGGGAGGTCGATCACGGTTCGGCGATCGACAGGACTGACCTGGGCAACGTAGCAGCGGCACGAGCCGCCGCAATCGTTGTTTTCGCGCTGTGCAAGCTGGCAACGCCCCCGTCCCTGGCAAAGCCCGTGCCGAATGATCCCGCTGCGTAGATTTCGTCAGGTCTCGCCCATGCAGATCAACACTTGGTACGCAAAAAGGCCCGACTTTTCAGCCGGGCCAGTTCGCATGTCTCGAAGATTCGGATCTGTGAAAATCCGGGCTCGCAAGGAGCCCGGATTGAGCCGCTCTGCCGCCTTAGAAGTCGCGCTGGACGCGGCCGCGGATCTGGAAGGTGTCCGATGCAGTCACAGTGCGCACTGCTCCGCTGGCGATGGAAGCAGCGGTGACGTTACCGGTGGACCGGGTCTGGTCAACGACGCGACCGTCCTGAACACCAACCTTGGTGTAGAAGCCTTCCAGACCGATATCGAGGTCCTTAACAGGTGACCAGATGATGCTTCCACCAGCAACAATCTGGTAGTTGTCACGCAGGACGGGGCTGACGGCGAAGGACGCCTGACCCGGAATACCGGTGAACTGGCCAGTCGAGCCAAGCGTCTGGAACACGGCGGCGTTGGCGGCGCGGGCACCGTTGGCAAAGTTGAGCTCGCCGTAGCTGGCGAACACGGCCGAACGCCACTCAGGCGACCAGTAGTGCAGCAGCGAACCGACCACCGTGAAGCTGGTGGACAGCTCGATCTTGCCCGTGAACGGGTTGAGCGTCGCATCTGACATGTAGGGGTCGAACGCAGCGCCGTTAATGGTGCTGGCGCGCGAGGCGTAGCTGCCGTTGTACGAGGAGTAGCCAGTGTAGAGGGTCGCACCCTCGCCATAGGCACCCTGCAGGTACAATGTGTCGCCCGGGGCGATGAAGGGCAGGTTGATCTTGGCACCGGCCTGCACGGCCCAGCCGTACTCGCTGGGCGGACGCTGGTTCACGATCGCAGCGCCGGTCACGCCCGGGATGAAGGGCGCGGTCAGGATGCCGCCGTTGAAGTTGGTTGCATTGCCGGCGATGGCGTTGCCGGTGTTCAGCTCCTTGACGGCAGCAGAGAGCTGCATGGAGCCCCAGGCCGCATCGTAACGAAGCACACCGACGAAGTCAGGCATGCGGTTACGCTGGGCTACGTCCACGTTGCCGTAAGTGCCGACGCCGGTCACGTTGTTGATGCCAATGAGCACCGGCGAAGTCGCACCCGAGAAGGCAACATTCTGAGACTGTGAGCCGGCCGGAGCAAAGTTGGCATTCGCACCGAACTGCTGCGAATAGATCGTGTTGCGACGGAAGGACGGATCTTCCAGCGAGATCGTCGCCGAGAGGCCGCTGTCGCCGAGCTTGCTCGTATAGGCGAGCAGGTTGGTGGACTGCAGATCCGAGTTGGCGGTCGCGCCGGCGAACTCGAAATCGTGAGCGTAGAAGTCGAAGAACGAGGAAGCGCGACCGGCGGTGAGACCGGCGAACTGGATGAAGGCTTTGTCGGTGTTCACGAACTGCTGGACACGGCCGGCCTGATCCTGGCCGGTCGCACCGAACGCGTTGCCGATACGCTCCTGGGTGCCGGAGCGGAGGCCGCCGGTAGCGCCGGTGCGCGAGGCGAACTGGAGACGCACGAAGGCGCGCAGGGTGCCGTAGGCGGTCTGGGTGCGGGCATCGACGTTGATGCGGGCGAGGCCGATATAGCCGGTGGTGTCACCGTTCGTGCCTGAGCGGCTGTCGGTCGGCTGGTAGCCGACGTCAAGGCGAGCGCGGCCCGAGAGACGGATGCAAGTATCGGTGCCCGGGATGTAGAAGAAGCCGGCGCCGTAGGCGGAGCAGACACGGACGTACTCGATCGGAACAGCTTTCTTGACCGGAAGGTCGGCTGCCTGTGCTCCTGCGACCGCAGCAAAACCTGCCGCGGAGGCGAGAAGCGAGCTCTTCAAGAGCTTCATTGATATCTCCAAAAGCTTCGAGACCCGAGGGAAGGCTTACTGCGCCCGAGACCTCTATGGATCCCGGTGTCGCGTGGCCCTTTGTTCTTGAATGACCGAGCGTTCACCGCTGGAAATTGACTTGCTGCTCTGGCGTTGCCCCCAGCGCAGGATCACTCTGTGCGAGGTGGTTCCTCGCGGCAACTCGGAATCGTGATCGGCGAAGCGGTTCCAAGGCGCTGTTGCGGCGCTGCAACGTTACGCAGGCGACTAAGTAACTGTTCTGTGGGCAGGTTTTCAGCGCTCCGGCCACCGTTCTACAGTTCGCTCCTAAGGACGCGGACACCGGCAAGTCCTCGAAAATACGAAATAATCTGTGATCTTTGACACATTTCGATACCTTAGCGTTCAGGACTATTTCTCGGAAGCGTACCCAGCCGGCCAATCTGCAGGGCATACCCTCCGGCATGCTGTGGATCGCCGCCTGGGACGGATCTGCCGCTGCGCCTCGCGGCGGACGCGTCCCGACAACTGGCGCCGAATCGGGTCGCGCGGCGACAGAAGCCCGTGGCGTCCGTCCGGGATCGACCAAGCGATCAATCCTGCAAGCCGATCACCTCAAAGTTGGTGCGTAGCTCATCGGACATCGGCACATTGAGACGGATGCCGGTCGGCAGGCGCTCGAGGAACCAGCGCTTTTAGATCCAGCGCAGCTCGCGGGATTCGGCAAGACGCTGCAAGGTTACGGTGACGAAGCCGGCGAGTTGCGGAACATCAGCCCATAGGGCTCGAACGAGAACTTGTCGGGCCCGACCGTGTCGGCGGAGCCGCCCGGCCCCGCGGCGGCGATCAGGCCGTAGAGCTGGACATCGTCGGGACCGAGGGCATCCGCATGCCTGTCCCGGACCATCGCGAAGGGTTCGGCATGGTCGTGCCCAGTCCTTAGGGTGACAGGGATGCCGAGACGAGCGAAGAGCGCGCACACCACACCCCGTAGGTGGTACCGGCGGTGACCGCCACCGTCCGGTCGGCCAGATCGCGGAATGAACCGACCGGAGCACCGCGCTCCACCAGAAGCTTGATCGCGCTGACATAGGTGATGGGCGAGAAGGCCGCCATCTTCCGCCGCTCGGCATTGTCCGTGGTCGAGCCGCACTCGAGGTCGATCCGCCCGGACTTCACCGCCGCGATCCGCGTCTCCGACGTCACCGGCTCATACAGTACCTTCAAGTCCCTACGCCCGAGTTCCGTCCCGATGTCGTCGACGACCGCCAGGCAGAGGTCGGGGGCGTAGCCGACGGGTTGGCCGAGCGGGTCCCTGAAGGAGAACGTCAGGGCGTTCTCTCGATTAGCGAAGGCGGACGGTGGCGGTCTCGCCGATCGTCTTCAGGAGCCGGAGAGAACGTCGATCGCCCAGGATGGACTGTCGCTGGCCAGCAAGCCGACGCTGGCCAGGGCTCCCACAAACGGTGCGACGTGCTGACATGTGAGTCCTCGCCACGAAGCCGTACCGGTGCATCGGACGTCGCCCCGCGACGCTTGCGACCGCTTGCTACGCGACCGGTTCCGGCAGTGGACTGACTTAATGATCCAGCCGCTGGTCGGTAAACGATAGTTGCCCTTCTTACTTGGCCACCGCCACGGTCGCGACGCTGTTGCGCAGCACGTTGGTGGCCGAGCGGCCCTCGCCGGGCCGGAGAATGAGGACCATCACCAAACCGAGAAGCAGCGAGAAGAGCGAGGCCCCCACGAACCAGAGCATCGCCTTGCCCCCGACGCGACCCACCGAAGCTGTGTCGCCCCCAATGTGCGATGCCCGCGACGAGCCTCGAGAGGACGAGCGGCGCAATGATCATCTTGATCAAGCGCAGGAAGACATCACTGATCAGGGCGCTGTATCCGGAGATCTCCTTCGAGGTCTGCAGGTCAGGCCACGTGACGTTGCACAGCTACCCAACAGCGATCTCGAGCAACATTTCGTTGAGGATGGAGGTGGTGAGCCTGGACTGCATCGCTTCCCCCCCAACCGCCGCGCCTGATGGCGCTCCACACCGGGAGCTAAGCGTCTGGTTCACCCGACACAGTTGAGCACAGGGCGTGCGAGGCTTGAGGTCGCGCCGTCGGCCAGAGGATGAAACTCCTGGCCGGACCATGCATTTCAGGACCTCGTCGCAGAAGACTAGCCTTTTTCCGGCTACAGCTAAACGCGTCAATCGGCCGAGAAATCGTCAGGCGGCTCGCAGGCGCCGGGCCGCCTCGGCCGAGCGCCGGATGAGATCCGGCTCCGGCGCGCCCGGCGGGACGACCCAGCTTCCACCGACGCAGAGCACCGGTTTCAGGGCGAGCCAGTCCGTTGCGGTTGCTTCGGAGATGCCCCCGGTCGGGCAGAACCGGACCTGCCCGAAGGGACCGGCGAGCGCCTTCAGTGCCTTGATGCCGCCAGCGGCTTCGGCCGGGAAGAACTTGAACCGGTCGAGGCCATGGTCGAGCCCTCGCATGATGTCCGCCGCATTGGCGACACCCGGCAGGTAGGGCACCCCACGCGCGAGGGCGGCGCGGGTCAACGGATCGGTCAGGCCGGGGCTCACGATGAACTGCGCACCCGCCTCCATCGCCGCGTCGAGGTCGCGCGGGTTCAGGACCGTTCCAGCTCCCACCACGGCGCCTTCCACCCGCGACATGGCGCGGATCACGTCGAGGGCCGCTGGCGTACGCAGGGTGACCTCCAGGGCGGTCAAGCCCCCCGCCACCAAGGCACGGGCGATCGGTTCCGCCTGGGCGACTTCCTCCACCACCAGCACCGGGATGACGGGAACGGAGCGCATCAGGGCATCGATGATGGTCATGGGGAGCGTCCTTGGCGGGGAATGCGGAGGCTTCAGAGGCCGGCGGCTGCGAGCATGGCAGAGGCGCCCTGCTCGGCCCCGTCGGCACCGTGGCGCATGAAGGCAAAGAGCTCGCGGCCCGTGCCCAAGGCCGGCGGCGGCGCGGCTGCCTCTTCTCGAGCCTTCCACTCGACCGGGTCGACAAGGGCCTCCAGGGAGCCCTCCTCCGCGCTCAGGCGCACGACGTCGCCGTCGCGGATCTTGGCCAGGGGACCCCCGCCGAGGGCTTCGGGGCTGAGATGGATGGCCGCAGGCACCTTACCGGACGCGCCCGACATCCGCCCGTCGGTGACGAGGGCGACGCGAAAGCCGCGATCCTGCAGCACGCCGAGCTGCGGCGTCAGCTTGTGGAGTTCGGGCATGCCGTTGGCCCGGGGGCCCTGGAAGCGCACCACCACCACGACGTCCCGGTCGAGCTCGCCGGCCTTGAAGGCCGCCATGACGTCGTCCTGGTCGTCAAAGACGCGGGCCGGCGCCTGGACCGTCCAGCGCGCGGGGTCGACTGCGCTGGTCTTGAAGGTGGCCCGGCCGAGATTGCCCTTCACCAGGCGCATGCCGCCGTCGGGCTGGAAGGCGTTGGCCGGACTGCGAAGGATGCTCTCGTCGTGCGAGCGCTCCGGAGCCTCCTCGAAGACGAGGTCGTCGTTGATCAGCTTCGGATCGCGGGCATGATCGCGCAGGCGCGTGCCGGCTACGGTGAGGATGTCGTCGTGCAGGAGGCCGGCATCGATCAGGCTGGCGATGACGTAGGACATGCCGCCGGCCGCGTGGAAGTGGTTCACGTCGCCTGAGCCGTTCGGGTAGACCTTGGCCACCTGCGGAACCACAGCCGAGAGGCGATCGAAATCCGCCCAGTCCAGGATGATGCCGGCTGCCCGTGCGATGGCCGGCAGGTGGATGGCGTGATTGGTCGAGCCGCCCGTGGCGAGCAGACCGACGACCGCGTTCACGATGGCCTTCTCGTCGATACAGCGCCCGAGCGGCCGATAGTCGTTGCCCGAGGCGCCGATCTCGGAGAGGCGGTGCACCGCAGCCCGCGTCACAGCTTGGCGCAGCTTCGTGCCGGGATTGATGAAGGAGCCGCCGGGCATGTGCAGGCCCATCACGTCCATCATCATCTGGTTCGAGTTGGCGGTACCGTAGAAAGTGCAGGTGCCCGCGCCGTGATAGGATGCCGACTCGCTCTCGAGTAGTTCGTCGCGGCCGACCTTGCCCTCGGCGTAGAGCTGGCGGATGCGCTGCTTCTCCTTATTGGCTAGCCCCGAGGGCATCGGGCCGGCCGGAATCAGGATCATCGGCAGGTGGCCGAACCGAAGCGCCCCGATGAGGAGGCCGGGCACGATCTTGTCGCAGATGCCGAGCAGGGCCGCGCCGTCGAACATCCCGTGGCTCAGGGCTACCGCGGTGGAGAGCGCGATCGTGTCGCGCGAGAACAGAGACAGCTCCATGCCGCGCTGGCCCTGGGTGACCCCGTCGCACATCGCCGGTACGCCGCCGGCGACCTGCGCGGTCGCGCCGACCTCACGGGCGAACAGCTTCATCTGTTCGGGATAGCGGCCGTAGGGCTGATGCGCCGAGAGCATGTCGTTGTAGGCGGTGACGATGGCGATGTTCATCGCCCGGCCGGACTTGATGACGGCCTTGTCCTCGCCGGAGGCCGCGAAGCCGTGGGCCAAGTTGCCGCAATTCAGCATCGGGCGCTGAACGCCCGAGTCGCGCTCGCGGGCGATCAGGTCGAGATAGGCCTTGCGGGTCGGTCCGGAGCGTTCGATCACGCGCGCCGTAACGGCCGCGATTTCCGGGTGAAGCGCGCTCATGGCCAATTCCTCCTCGAATTCGGGCGATGCCCGACGCCCGCTTGCGCCGGGGGCGGCGGCCCGCGCCTGCATCAACCTCTCGCGCCAGCACGACAGGGGCGCGAAAGCGGGGCCTGATCGCAATCGGACCCACGCGCCGTCAATGGCATCCGGGCGGCGGCCTGGCCAGCACCTCCTGCAGGTTGCGGGCCAGGCCGTTCGTTAATGACTGCCAGCCGCGAGGGTTGCGCCGGGCTTGTGGTGGGTACCCAGGCGCTCGACCATCGTGGCCGTGGCGGCGTTCATGCCGACGATCTCCACCGCCACGCCGTGGTGGCGATACTTCAGCACCACGCGGTCGAGGGCATTGACCCCGCTGATGTCCCAGAAATGGGCCGCCGTAAGGTCGAGGACGATCCCCGTCAGCCCGGCTTCGCGAAACTCGAAGGCGCCGTGAAAGGCTTCCGCCGTGGCGAAGAAGATTTGGCCGGTCACCCGGTAGGTCCGCACCGTGTCGGTCCGCTCGGAGGCCACGGAGAAGTACCGCGTGACCTTGTGGGCGAAGAACAGGCCGCTCAGCACCACCCCGAACAGGACGCCCTTGGCGAGGTCGTGCGTCGCCACGACCACGGCGACGGTCCCGACCATGACGACGCTCGAACTCTTTGGATGCGTAAGCAGGGTCCGCAGGGAACCCCATTGGAAGGTGTTAATCGACACCATGATCATCACCGCCACCAAGGCCGCCATGGGAATCTGCGCCACGTAGGGGCCAAGCACGACGATGAGGAAGAGCAGGAATACCCCGGCCCAGAGTGTGGAGAGCCGGCCCCGGCCGCCGGACGAGACGTTGATCACCGATTGTCCGATCATGGCGCAGCCCGCCATTCCACCGAACAGGCCGGCGCCAATATTGGCAACCCCCTGCCCGGCACATTCGCGGTTCTTGTTGGAGCCCGTATCCGTCATTTCATCGAGGATCGCCGCCGTCATCAGGCTCTCCAACAGCCCGACCATGGTCAGCGTCAGCGCGTAGGGCAGGATGATCCTCAGGGTCTCCCAGGTGAACGGGACCTCCGGCAGGGCGAAGACCGGCAACTCGGTGGGCAGGTCGCCCATGTCGCCGACCTTGTGGATCGGCAGGCCCATGGCCATCGAGAACGCCGTCAGGACGAGGATTGTGATGAGCGGCGACGGGACCGCCTTGGTCAGGTAGGGCAACCCGTAGATCAGGCCGAGACCGATTGCCGTCATCAGGTAGACGGTGGTCCCCTGCCCCATCAACTCGGGCATCTGCGCCAGGAAGATCAGGATCGCCAGCGCATTGACGAAGCCGGTCACCACGGAGCGCGAGACGAAGCGCATGAGATTTCCCAGGCGCAGAAGGCCGGCCGCGATCTGCAGCAGGCCGGTCAGGAGCGTCGCGGCGAAGAGGTAACCGAGGCCATGTTCCTTCACCAGCGACACCATGACCAGGGCCATGGCCCCGGTCGCGGCAGAGATCATCGCCGGCCGCCCTCCTGCGAAGGCGGTGATCACCGCGATGCAGAACGACGCATAGAGGCCGACCTTCGGATCCACCCCGGCGATGAGCGAGAAGGCGATCGCCTCCGGGATCAGAGCCAGGGCGACCACGGTGCCGGCCAGGATTTCACGCGTGATATTGGGAGCCCACTGGCTCCGCAGGTTGGTCAGGGTCATGGAAACGAACCATCCAATCGTTCCCGCGCGCGGTCGGCGGCTGGGAATCGAGACAGGGAATGCGACATGGGCCGCCGGACATGCGTCGCGGGACGGCCGAGATGGAGCCTGAGACGGGAGGCAGGCGCTGAGGAGAGCGGAGCTACGGCGGCGTGGGCCGTGCGTACAATCTGGCTCGATCCTTCAGCATGCGCTGGGTCTTAACAGGATTATGCGGCGATGCAACGGGACCGGCAACAGCCCTGCGGGAGACCGGCCCTCCAAGCGGCGATCGAGTGTCGTTCACGCGCATGCAAGCAAAACGCGTGTAAGATCTATGGAACGTCGGTAAACGAGCCTCATGCCCGAATCGAATCCTAGCCTGATCGAGGCTGCGCGCCGCAGGCCCTGGTATCGTCTGCGCCTACCGGAAGACCTCGAAGCACAGTTTGCCGAGACGACGCGCTGGTCGCGGGCGACCTACATCCAATCTTGGCTCCTAATTTTCATCGTATTCAATGTTCTGTCGCTGAAGATGGATTTCGACCTGTTCGGCCCTGAACAGTTCGCGGTGCCCGCTTTCCTGACCTTGGGCGTGTTCATGCCTGCCGGACTGATGGCGATCGTGGCGCTGCACGGGATCACCAGTGCCAAGCGCCAAGCGGGAATCGTCACCGGCATTGCGCTGCTGGACATGGCGATCGTCCTGAACAGCGCCAGGATTGCGCCGCAGACCCATGCGGACACCTACCTGATCCTCGCCGTGATCGTCCCGATGGTGGTCGGCATGATCGCTCCGCTCTCCTTCCGGCACAGCCTCGTCCTCTGCGGATGCGCCTTCTGCCTCTACGCGGCCTACGCCGTCGGATTTGTTCTCCCGCGCAGCCGGGGAACCGGATTGCCCCTCTTGATCGGAAGCCTCACCCTCGTACCCATCAAGCTCGCCTATTCGCGCGAGTGGACCTGCAAGGAAGCCTTTCTCCTCACGCTGGAGAAATCGGCGCGCGACGTGGACCTCGCCGCCGCGAATGCGCGCCTGACGATTCTGTCGGAGACCGATACCCTGACCGGGCTTGGCAATCGACGCAGTGCCAATGCGCAGTTACAGGCCGGATGGGTCGACGCCTGCGCGGACAGCACCTGGGCCACGCTGATGCTGATCGATATCGACGCGTTCAAGCGCCTGAACGATACCGCCGGTCATCCCGAGGGTGATCGTTGCCTGAGACGCGTCGCCCAGTCGCTCGCGGCGGCGGCTTTCCGCCATGGCGCACAGGTGGCGCGCTACGGCGGCGAAGAGTTCGTCGCCTTCCTTCCGGGAGCAGCCCCTTCGGAGGCCGCGGAGATCGGAGAGAGCCTGCGCCTGGCGGTCCAGGACCTGACCTATTCCCATCCGGGTCTACCCGAAGGGGGCTGCGTCACGGTCAGCATCGGCGTTGCCACGGCCCATGGAAGCCTGGGATCCCTCGACATCGCAGCCGCCGATCTCCTCAAAGCCGCGGACGATGCCCTCTACCGGGCCAAACGCGGCGGCCGAAACCGAGTCGAATGCGCGATCCTGGTACCCACATCGGCCAATTCCGATGGAGTTCGAACCAGCGCGTTCGGCTGACATCCCTATGTCGGCGGAAAACCGCGCCGCAGTCAGTCCGCCTGCTCGAAACCGTCACCTAGGACATAGGCGTCCCCGTCGCCGGCCGGATCTCGGACGTCGTAGACGGGGCCCCGGCGCGGTACCGATCGCACGACGGCAGCCGGCCGATAAGTTCCGTAAGACTCGCGCCCCATCTGCATCCCCGCGGACATCACCCCATCTTCGTCGCCGCGGCGGCGCCGCGACGCCATCACGGAACTGCCCTCGATGACCACCCGGGTCTTGCCCATGCCCTCAGCCTTGACGAGGCTGAACAGGGTCGCGGCATTCTTCGGGGCGAGCCGGACACAGCCGTGGGAGGCCGCGCTGCCGAGGCGACGGGTGTGACTGGTCCCGTGGATCGCGTGGCCCTGCCCGGTGAAGAAGATTGCGTTCGGCATCGGAGCGTCGTCGAACTCCCGTGAGAAGTGCGTGCGCTCCATTCGGAACGGCCGATGAGCTCCGCCGGGAGTGTCGTAGCCGTCCGCGCCCGTGGAGACGGGCCAGTCGTAGCGGGTCTGGCCATCGACCGTCACAGTCATGCGTTGCGCATCCTTGTCGACGGCGAT
This sequence comes from Methylobacterium sp. 001424705, assembly GCF_059816145.1. Classification (NCBI taxonomy): domain Bacteria; kingdom Pseudomonadati; phylum Pseudomonadota; class Alphaproteobacteria; order Hyphomicrobiales; family Methylobacteriaceae; genus Methylobacterium; species Methylobacterium sp. 001424705. The sequence goes on from NZ_JCBANU010000001.1 coordinate 195,633, forward strand.
CAGGACCTCTGCCCAGGCGGGACAGGTCAAGAACGTCGCCAGGGCGAAACCGGAGACCAGTGACGTCAGACGGGAACGCATCGGAATACTCGAAAACACAAAACGAATCTGAAACGCTTACGCTTGCCGCGCGCGTTGGTTCCAGCGCAGCGCGGATCAGGCGTCGGCGGTCGATTCCGGTCGACGAACCTCGGCAGCCGCCGCCTTCATCACATTTGCCACGAGCGCATAGGTTTCCACCCAGGCCACCCGGACCGCGGGGGTAAAATCCGGACCCAGGCCCTGCTCCAGCGCCCAGAGCAGGGCGGCGCCCACCGGTTCATAATGCGCGGCCTGGGTTCCGAACGAGACGTGCTGTCGGCCCAACGTCTGCAGCGCCGGCACCACCATCTCGGGCTTATGCAGGTTGGTGACCGCAAGCCCCAGCATCGCCATCAGTTTTTTCTTCTGCTCGCGCATGTCATCCGGAAACATCGGCCGAACCTGCGGAGCGATCTCGAACAGGCGTCCATAGAAAAGGTCTGCCGCAGCGCCGGCGATCGGCCGAACTTTGGCGAAACTGTCCTGGACGAGAACAACTTGTTCCGGGGTCATGCGGAGCTCTACGCGGGAGGAAGGGATTGCGGCGCGAACGCCGCGTATGACGTTCTTGCCCCGGCAGCGACATCCCACAAGAGAGAACCCTGTCCTAACCTGTGATAGGATCGATTCGCGAAGGGGCATTCCCCGCGACGGACGTTTCTCCGATGAAACTGAACGGATGCCGCCAACGTGCTTAAGCCTGGGTGCAGCGCCGCTTTGGCAATCTCCACCTGAACAGCCGGGACAACACCGGTTGGGCCACCGAGACCGCGCACGATGCCGGCCTCCTCGACAAAGCAGGGGATGGGCGATGAAGACGTTGGCAGCTTTCACAGCCGTTGCGCTCTTGGCGATGGGCACGTTCGGAACGCCAGAGGCGCAGGCCCGGGGCCAGGGCGGCGCCATCTTGGCCGGCGTGATCGGGGGGGCTCGCGGCGGGCGCTCTCCTGGGAACCGCCGCCTCGGAAGCTCACTAGGCTCCTGCCTACGGCTACGGTTACGGCCCTCCCGAACCCCGCTATGCCGAAGACGACGAGGCTCTCATCGTGCGCGACCGCCCGGCACCGCTGGTTCGCCACTACGGGTACGACGAGGCCCCGGTCTATCGCAGATCGCGTACCGTGGTCCGAACCTATGGTGAGGAATTCGGCGGATACGGCTATCGCCGCGCCGGATACGGGGATCGTCCGGACTGCGACCGTCCCTACGGCCGTGGCGGCTGGTAGTCAGGCCCCTCTCGAAGGCCGGCCGGGCGAACCGGACGGCCTCCTTCCAACGTCACCAGGGACGCCGGCGCAACCGTCTGTGCCGAGTCGCGTTGTCACTATTCGCAGGTAGATAGACTATCCGTCAGCGAACGGTGCCGTAGCCGACTGTTAGGATGGATTTCGAATACCTCTATCTTTGCTTTCCTCGCCCCGACAATTGCAATCGGACGCCCTTTCGAGTCGGGGTCGACCGCGCCTTGGCGCTCTCGTTTCCGCTTCAAATGGACGGAGACCTTCCCGATCGGCTGATACACGCTCTGGAAGCGCTGATCGCCGTCCTCTCGCCGCACTATGAAGGGGGCGGGCGATCACGACCGAGCTAGCGTCCCGGCGTAGCCGAGGGCGCAGCGCCGGGCGTGTGAGGTTCATCGCAGAAGCCGGCCGAAGGCGGGAAACCATCCCGCGGATTCAACCCATCGACACGCATGACGCCTCGGCAAGCGAAGATGCGCCCTTTCCTTCGGAACCGACCTGGGCGGGCGTGGTACCCGACGATTTCGGGCGGCGCCCGGCGCGAGGGATGGTCATGGTCGCGCATGACAGATGGACCTCCGGGTTCTGCCGAAGCGTTCCCCCGAGTGTACGTCGATGTGGAGTGCAGGACCTTGGCGCATGACCTCAGCTATCCGCCCCTGAACCAACCGAAGGAGGTGGCGGACGGCGTCTGGATCGTCGATGCCGCACCGATTCGTGCGGGCGGCATTCCACTCCCTTTGCGGATGACGGTGCTGCGACTGGCCGGCGGTGAGCTGTTGCTCCACTCGCCCGTTCCGCACCACCCGGGCCTTCAATGTGCCGTGGAGGGACTCGGGCGTATCGGGCACCTTGTAGCGCCGAGTGTCGGGCATTGGATGTTCCTGAAGGACTGGCAAACCGCTTGCCCCAACGCGATCACCTGGGCGGTGCCGGGGCTCGAAGACCGGAGCCAGGTGCGCCGATCTGGCCTCGCGATCGATGCGGAATTGGGAGACCAGCCGCCACGCGTCTGGGCGAACGAGATCGATCAGGTCCTCGTCGCCGGACCCGTGTTCCAGGAAATCTGTCTATTCCATCGCCCAAGCCGGACCCTCCTGCTGACGGATCTCATCATCAACCTCGAGGGCGACCTTCTGCCGGTCTTCGCGCGCCCCCTGGCCCGTCTGCTCGGCATCGTCGCCCCGGATGGCAAGGCACCGCTCTACCTGCGAGTCCTTCTGCGCCTGAACCATCGGGACACGGTCCGCGCCGCGCAGCGTCTCGTCGGCTTTCATCCGGACCGGGTGATCTTCGCGCACGGCCAATGGTTCAACCGCGATGCCGCCGATGCACTCCGGCGCTCGCTCGCCTGGATCCTCGACGAAGACCGCGCCTTGGCTCGACTGTCTGCGGACGGCGAGATGTCCACCCGAGCGCCCCTGCGTTCGACGGCACTCGCGGGCGTGGCCCTCGCGGGTGTCGTGGGGCTTTTCGTCTATCTCCGTCGGTCGCGGCGCTGATCGTCGCTGCAAGCCGATGAGTGCAGAGACAGGATCGCGTGAGTTGGTGCGGACGGCGGGACTCGAACCCGCACAGCCAAAGGCCGCAAGATTTTAAGTCTCGTGCGTCTACCGGTTTCGCCACGTCCGCATGCCGGCATCAGCGGTAGCGGGGCGGCCTCCGCAGATCAAGGCGTCCAGCCGTAGAGCCAGGCGTAGCGACGGTTCATTCCGTCCGGCCCGAGGCGGCCCATCACGACATTACGGATCGTGCCGACGAGAGCCCCCGCATGATAGGTCCGGCCATTGGCACGGGCGGCCCGGCGAACGCGGCGCACCCGCGCACGCCGCACCGCATTGTAGCGGGCCAGGGCGGCACCGAGATCGGCGCCGTCCGCGCCCAGTTCCCTGGCGAGGATCGCCGCATCCTCGATGGCGAGGGCGGCCCCCTGTGCGAGAAAGGGCAGGATCGGATGGGCGGCATCCCCGATCAGGGCCAGCCGTCCGCGTGCCATCGGACGGGCGGCACCCCGATCCTCCAGCGACCAGACCAGCCAGGAATCCGGTACGGCCAGGAGGGCCGCGAGGGGCGGCGCCGCGTCGCGAAAGCGGGCGCGCAGCACGGCCGGCTCACCGAGTTGGCCCCAGCCCTCGCTGTCCTTCCGCTCCGGAATCACGGCGACGACGTTGACGTGCTGGCCACCCCGGATCGGGTAATGCACCACGTGGCGCGCCGGCCCAAGCCACAGGCCCGTGGCCTCGCCCGAAAGTTCGGGTGGCAGGGCTTCCCGCGGAACGATGGCCCGCCACGCCGCGGCACGCCCGGACCTCAGGTTCTTGCCGTCGAGGTGGCCGCGCAGGCGGGAGCGTACACCGTCGGCCCCGATGACGAGGTCGGCGGAAAACCGCTCGGTCCGCGTGCCCGTGCCGCTTTCCAGGGTCAGGTCGACACCGTCCGGTCTCTCCGCCAGACCGGTCACGTCCCGTCCCATCAGGAGGCGGATACCCGGCCGGCCGCGCACAGCGTCGAGGAGCAGGGTCTGCAGGTCGGCCCGGTGGATGACGTAGTAGGGCGCGCCGAAGCGCTCGCGCAGATGGGCTCCTAGAGCGACGCCGCCTATGACCGTCCCACTCGTCAGGGCCCGCACCACCACTGCCGGCGGCTCGCTCGCCGCGCGTCGCAGGGCGGCGCCGAGGCCGAGGCCGATCAACACTCGGCTGGCATTCGGCGAGAGCTGGATCCCGGCCCCGACTTCGCTGAATCCGGTGCGGCGCTCGATGAGGGTGACGGCATGGCCGGCGGAATCGAGGGTGAGCGCAGCCGTCAGGCCGCCGATGCCCGCGCCGACGATAGCGATGTTCAGGGCCGGCACGGAGCCGCCTCGCCTGATCAGGCGGCGGCCGAGGTCCGGTCGTCCCAGACGCAGATCGCCGGATCGGCGTTGCCAGCGGCCAGGGTCGGCCGGTAGCGGAACAGCGTCGAGCAGTACTGGCAAATGGTCTCGTCGTCCGTGCCCATGTCGAGGAAGATGTGCGGATGATCGAAGGGGGGCTTGGCCCCGATGCACATGAACTCCTTGGAGCCGACGTGAATGACCGCCACGCCGGGCTCGTTGTGGAAATGCGGGACCGCCTTGTCAGCCATCGCCTCGTCCTGCCTGCCGGCCCGCCGAAGCCTCGTCCTCGAGGAAGGATCGTGCTCGTGCGGGCATCCGTGTTGTCGGGGTCTGCCGGGACCCGTCTCTAGCCTCTCCCTCGGCGCAATCCTAGTGCGCAGCGCGCGAAGGGTTGGCCTCGCGCGCGCGTCACCGTACATAGGGGCAGGCCCCGCCCCGGTTCCCCTCCGCGAAACGTCCCCATGACCCAGAACGAACAGGCCGTGTCCGAGAGCGGACGCCGCGCGCCCCAGCCGCCGATTCATGGACCGGAGGCCTTCGAGGGCATGCGCAAGGCCGGCCGTCTGACCGCGGAAGCCCTGGATCTGCTGATGGAGGCCACCGCTCCCGGCATCACGACGGACCATCTCGACAAGCTCGCCTACACCTTCGCTATGGACCACGGCGCCTATCCGGCCTCGCTGCTCTACCGCGGCTATCCGAAATCGATCTGCACCTCGATCAACCACGTGGTCTGCCACGGCATCCCGAACGACAAGCCCCTGCGCGAGGGCGACATCGTCAACCTCGACATCTGCCTCATCGTCGACGGATGGCACGGCGACTCGAGTCGGATGGCCTATGTCGGAGAGGTGCCGCGCAAGGCCCAGCGCCTGTGCGAGATCACCCACGAGTGCCTGATGCGCGGCATCGCGGCGATCAAGCCGGGGGGCTCCACCACGGATATCGGCCGGGCGATCCAGTCCTATGCCGAGGCGGAGCGCTGCTCCGTCGTGCGGGATTTCTGCGGCCACGGCCTCGGGCGCACCTACCACGATGCCCCAACCATCCTGCACTACGTCGAGCCGAGCTACGACGTGAAGTTCCAGCCCGGCCAGTTCTTCACGGTCGAGCCCATGATCAATCTCGGCCGGCCAGCGGTGAAGGTTCTCTCCGACGGCTGGACCGCGGTCACCCGCGACCGCTCGCTCTCGGCGCAGTTCGAGCACACCGTGGCGGTGACGGAGACGGGGGCGGAAATCTTCACCCTCTCGCCCAAGGGTCTGCACCAGCCCGCGCCGACCGCCGGTTGATTTCGGGCTCATGACCACCCGGCCGCCGTCCGCGCCCGACCCGTCGGACGGCGAGCCGCATTACCTCGGCCATCGCGACCGCCTGCGCGCCCGGTTCGCCCAGGGTGGGGCTGAGGCCCTTCCGGATTACGAGCTTCTCGAACTCGCCCTGTTCCGGGCCATTCCCCGCCGGGACGTGAAGCCCCTGGCCAAGGCCCTGATCCGACGCTTCGGCAGCTTTGCCGAGGTGGTGAGCGCTGAGCCGGCGCGACTTGCTGAAATTGAAGGCATCGGCCCCGGAGTCATCGCCGACCTGAAGCTCATCGAAGCGGCAGGGCATCGGCTGGCGCGCGGGGCGATCGCCGACCGCCCTCTGCTCTCGTCGTGGAGCGCCGTGCTGGAATATTGCCGCGCCACCATGGCTTTCGCGGCGCGCGAGCAGTTCCGCGTGCTGTTCCTCGACCGGCGCAACCACCTGATCGCCGACGAGGTCCAGGGGCGGGGAACCGTCGACCACACGCCAGTCTATCCGCGCGAGGTGGCGCGCCGTGCCCTCGAGCTCTCGGCCACCGCCATCATCCTGGCTCATAACCATCCCTCGGGCGACCCCACTCCCTCGGCCGCCGACATCCGGATGACCCGCGAGCTCATCGGGGTGCTGGACCCCCTCGGCATCCTGATCCACGATCACATCATCCTGGGTCGGGAGGGTCACGCCAGCTTCAAGGGCTTGAAGTTGATCTGAACGTGCTACCCTACACGCAAGGGCGGTGGGCGCGGACTCCGATCCCAGGTCGCTGGCGCGCCTCTTGCCTAGACAAGAACGGTGTTCAAGGGGGAGACGCGAATGGCGCTCGCTGCATTCGACGAGATGACCGGGCTGCCCGATGGGGCGCTGAGCAACCCCGCCGTGCGCGAAGCCTACGATAGCCTGAAGCACTGGCTCGACACCACGCCGCCCGAGCATTTCAACACCCGCCGCAGCCAGGCCGAGATGCTGTTCCGGCGCATCGGCATCACCTTCGCGGTCTACGGCGCGAACGAGTCCACCGAACGGCTGATCCCCTTCGACATCATCCCGCGGGTCATCACGAAGCCCGAATGGGGTTTCTTGGAGCGGGGCCTCAAGCAGCGCGTCACCGCCATCAACGCCTTCCTGAAGGACATCTACGGGGCGCAGGAATGCATCAAGGCCGGCGTGATCCCGGCCGACCTCGTCTACCGCAACCCGCATTACCGCATGGAAATGCGCGCTTTCCGGGTGCCGCACGACCTTTACGTTCACATCGCCGGCATCGACATCGTCCGCACCGGGGAGAACGACTTTTTCGTGCTGGAGGACAATGCCCGGACCCCGTCCGGCGTCTCCTACATGCTCGAGAACCGCGAGGTCATGCTGCGGCTGTTCCCGGAGCTGTTCTCCCGCCACCGCGTCGCGCCGGTAGAGAACTATCCCGACGCACTGCTGGCGACCCTGCGCAGCCTCGCGCCGTCCACGGCGACCCGCGACCCCACCGTCGCGCTGCTGACGCCGGGTCGTTACAACTCGGCCTTCTACGAGCACTCGTTCCTGGCCGACAAGCTCGGCGTCGACCTCGTCGAGGCCTCCGACCTCTTCACCAAGGACGACGTCGTCTACATGCGGACGACCGAGGGCCCCCGCCGGGTCGACGTGCTGTACCGCCGTCTCGACGACGATTTCCTCGATCCACTGGTCTTCCGCCCGGACTCGGTGCTCGGAGTCCCCGGCATCATGAACGCCTACGAGCGCGGGACCGTGACCCTAGCCAACGCCGTCGGCACCGGCATCGCCGACGACAAGGCGGTCTACAGCTACATGCCGGAGATCGTGAAGTTCTTCACCGGCGAGGAGCCGATCCTGCACAACGTGCCGACCTACCGCTGCCGCGAGAAAGAGGCTTTTGCCTATGTGATGGACAATCTCAGCGAGCTTGTGGTGAAGGAGGTCAACGGCTCCGGCGGCTACGGCATGCTGGTCGGCCCACACGCCACCAAGCGCGAGATCGAGGAGTTCGGACGCAAGCTGAAGCATGCGCCGGACGGCTTCATCGCCCAGCCGACCTTGGCCCTCTCCACCTGCCCGACTTTCGTCGCATCCGGGGTCGCACCCCGGCACGTGGATCTGCGCCCCTTCGTGCTGTGCGGCTCGGACGAAATCCGCATCGTCCCCGGGGGCCTCACCCGGGTCGCGCTGAAGGAAGGGTCGCTCGTCGTGAACTCAAGCCAGGGCGGCGGCACCAAGGACACCTGGGTCCTCGACGCCTGAGCCATCGCGCGGCATCCGGCGGGGCCTTCCGTCCCGGGTGCCTTTCCAAGTCCGTGCCGGCTCCGGCATAGTCCTTTTCGCCCTGCGGCCTGCGTTTCCGACGCCAGCCGACGTCCCGATGGAACCCCATGCTGTCCCGGACCGCCGACAACCTGTACTGGCTCTCGCGCTATGCCGAGCGAGCGGAGTTCGTCGCCCGCATCCTCGATGCCGCCCTGCGCCTGGCCGCCCTGCCGTCAAGCTACGGCGGCGGCGAGACCAACGAGTGGGCCTCCGCTCTGGCCTCGGCGGGTGATCCGGACGTGTTCAAGCCGCTCTACGCCAGCGTCACGGAAGCGACCGTCTGCGATTTTCTTGCCTTCAGCCCCCACAATCCTTCCTCGATCCGCTCCTGCATCGAGACCGCGCGCGAGAATGCCCGCAGCGTCCGCACGGCGCTGACCACCGAAATGTGGGACGCCATCAACGGCGCCTGGCTCGAACTGCGCAACTACGAGGGACGCGACCTCAACCGCGACGAGTTCACCCGCTTCCTCGACTGGGTGAAGGGTGTCTCCCTCGCCTTCGACGGTTCGGCCTACCGCACGATGCTGCGCAACGACGCCTACTGGTTCACACGCCTTGGAACGGCGATCGAACGGGCGGACAACACCGCCCGCATCCTGGACGTGAAGTACCGCATCCTGCTCCCCGCCACGGAGAAGATCGGCGGCAGCCTCGATTATTTCCAGTGGACCACGATCCTGCGCGAGGTCTCGGCCTTCAATGCCTATCACTGGGTCTACCGCGAGAGCGTGAAGCCACTCCTGGTGGCCGATCTTCTCATCCTGAACCGGCAGATGCCGCGCTCATTCACCAACTGCTACGGTATGCTGGTGGAGCACCTCGACCTCATCGCCGACGCCTACGGGCGGCGCGGCGCGAGCCAGCGCCTGGCTAGCAATACCCTGGCACGCCTGGAAGGCGAGAACATCAACCGCATCTTCTCATCCGGCCTGCATGAGTTCGTGACGGAGTTCATCGTCGAGAACAATCGCCTCGGCGCAGCGGTCATCGAGCAATATCTGGTATAGGGCCGGCCCCGGCCCGACGCCGCGCAAAGGTCGCCGCATGCGAATCCGCGTCTTCCACGAGACCAACTATACCTATGAGCAGCCCGCCCGCGGGCTGATTCAGGTCCTGCGTCTGCGTCCTCGCGACCATGACGGCCAGTATGTCCGGCGCTGGCGCATCGAGCCCTCCGTTGACGGCCGCGTGAGCGAGCGCGAGGATGGCTTCGGCAACGTGGTGCACTGGTTCACGGCGGACGAGCCGGCCGAGGCCCTGTCGATCCGGGTCACCGGAGAGGTCGACACCCTGGAGATGCACGGCATCGTGCGCGGCACCATCGAGCGCCTGCCGGACGTGTTCTACCTGCGGGATTCGGATCTCGCCCTGGCCAACGACGCCATTCAGACCTTCGCCCAGGAGATCGCGGCGGCCGGCGACCCGGCCCCCCTACCGTGTCTGCACCGGCTGCTCGCCGCCGTGCACCAGCGGGTCACCTTCGTCCCCGGCCCGGCCAGCGCCAGCACGAACGCCGCGCAGGCCTTCGTGCAGGAGAAGGGCGTCTGCCAGGACATCACCCATCTCTTCATCGCGGCGGCCCGCCACCTCGAGATTCCCACCCGCTACGTCTCGGGCTACTACCACCACGCCGACCGGGATGCGGATCAAGGCTCCGGCCATGCCTGGGCTGAATCGCTGGTGCCGGGGCTCGGCTGGATCGGCTTCGACGCCGCCCACGGTATCGCCACCACCGAGGCGCATATCCGCGTGGCTGTCGCCCTCGACTATCTCGGGGCGGCTCCGATTCGCGGCAGCCGCATGGGCGGCGGGACAGAAACACTCGACGTGACGCTTCGCGTCGAGCAAGCACAGGCTTCCGTCCAGTCCTGATCGCGGACGGACGCGCGAGAAAGACCGCTCCATGACCTACTGCGTCGGTGTCCTCGTCGAGGAGGGGCTGGTGATGATCGCCGACACCCGGACCAATGCCGGGCTCGACGACATCTCGACCTACCGCAAGCTCCACCACTTCAACGTGCCGGGCGAGCGCGTGATGATGCTGGCCTCCGCCGGGAATCTCTCGATCACCCAGTCGGTCCTCAGCCTTCTGGCCGAAGGTGTCGAGGGCGATGCCGGCGAGCCGAAGATGAAGCTCGTCGAGGCGCCGACGATGTTCCAGGCGGCCCAGCTCGTGGGCCGCGCCATTCGGCGGGTCCGCGAGATCGAGAAGGCGGGGTTCGAGGCGGCCAACCTGCGCTTCTCGGTCTCGCTGTTGTTCGGCGGACAGATCGGCTCAGACCCGATGAAGCTCTACCTGATCTACTCGGCCGGCAACTTCATCGAGTGCAGCGGCGACGCGCCTTTTCTGCAGATCGGGGAACACAAGTACGGTAAGCCGATCCTGGACCGGGCGGTGAAGTACGAGACCGACCTCTACGACGCCCTTAAGGTCGGCCTCGTCTCGATGGATTCGACGATGCGCTCGAACCTCGGCGTCGGCCTGCCCATCGACATCGCGGTCGCCCGCCGCAACGCCCTCGACCTCGAGGTAAACCACCGGATCGAAGCCGGCGAGAGCTACTTCCACGATCTGCGGGAGCGCTGGTCGGCGGCGCTGCGTGCCGCCCATCGGGCGATCCCCCGGCCGCCCTACGGCCCGGCCACGGCGAAGTGATCACGCCCTCGCGCGGCCGAGGAGCCTGAGCGCGCCCTCCGCGAGCTCAACGGTCAGGCGACCCGCCTCAGTTTCGCGGGCAAGGGGCGCCCCCTGCCCGGCCCAGAGGGGCGAGAAGTCGCCGGAGCCGCGTCGCTCGGCCTCGATCCGCAGGGGCTGGAGCCCGATGGCGGCGGTGGGGAAGACCGGCACCTCCGCGTGCCAGGGCCCGAGTTCGCGCATGACGCGGTTCACGAGTCCCCGGGCCGGCTTGCCCGTCAGGACGTTGGTGATCGTGGTGTCCTCGTCGCGGGCACGGCGCAGGGCCTCCTGGTGCGGCCCCGAGAGACCGGCCTCGGTGCAGCGCAGGTAGGCCGTTCCCAGCTGAACGGCGGAGGCGCCGAGCATGAAGGCGGCGGCGATCCCGCGGACATCGGCGATGCCCCCGGCCGCGATGACGGGCACGTCCACCGCGTCGACCACCTGGGGCACCAGAGCCATCGTGCCGACCTGCGTCGCGGGATCGCCGCCGAGGAACAGGCCGCGATGCCCGCCGGCCTCGGCTCCCTGCGCGATGATTGCATCGACCCCGCGCTCGGCGAGCCAGCGCGCTTCGCGCACCGTGGTTGCGGACGAGAGAATGATGCAGCCGAGCGCCCGGACGCGGTCGAGGAGCGCCGCTTCCGGCAGGCCGAAATGGAAGCTGACCACCGCCGGCCGGACGTCGGCGACGACCGCGAGCATCGCAGCGTCGAAGGGCGACCGCTGTGCCATCGCGATCGGAGCCGACGGATCAAGGCCGAGTTCCGCATAGTAGGGCGCGAGCCGGCTGCGCCAGGCGGACTCGCGCGCTGCATCCGGCACGTCCGGCACGTGACAGAAGAAGTTCAGGTTGAACGGCGCGTCCGTCCGCGCCCGAATCGCCGCCGCTTCGTTGCGTACCGTGTCCGGGTTCATCGCCGCGCAGGCGAGGGAGCCGAGGCCCCCGGCCGCGGTGACGCTGGCGGCAAGGGCCGGCTTCGGTCCGATCATCGGCGCCTGGATGATCGGATGCTGCACCCTTACGCGCTCGAGAAAGCGGTTCTTTCCCCACATGCGCTGCCTCCTTGCCTGTCACCGCTCGTCGGATTTCGCGCCGAGGTGGGCGAGATAGGCGCGCACCTCGGCCACCGGGTCCGCGCCGTGCATCAGTGCGCTCATCACCGCGACGCCGGCAGCGCCCGCAGCGCGGCATGCGTCCACGCGGTCGACCGTGATTCCCCCGAGGGCGATGACCGGCATGCCGAACCCGGCGGCGGTTTCCAGGGCCGCCGCTCCGAGGGCGGGACCGTAGCCGGGCTTGCTCTGCGTCGGAAAGATCGGGCTGAGGGTAGCGTAGTCGGCGCCGGACCGCGCGGCCACCGCGATCTCCTCCAGTGTGTGCGCCGAAACCCCGATGCGACCGCCGGATAGGCGCCGGCGGGCTTCGGCGATCTCGGCCGCGGTGGTTCCACCGGGCAGATGGACTCCGTCGGCCCCGAGTTCGGCGGCGAGCGCCACATCGGCGCCGATGGTCAGTGAACCGCCCTCGGCCTGAACCAGGCGCGCGATATCCCGGGCGAGCGCGCGCCGTGCATCCGGCGCCAGGTCGCGCTCCCGAAACCAGACCCAGCGGGCGCCGGCCCGCAGGAGGCGTTCGAGGGTGGCGCGGAGGTTCCGGGCGGCGACCTCCGGTACGTCGGTCGCCGACCTGTCCGTCACCACCAGCAGCCGCGCGGGCAGGCCGCTCATCGCCGTGCGCCGGTAGCGGGCGCGTCGGACGCAACCCAGCTCACGAGCCCACGAGACCGAGTTGCGGGCTCGACGGCTCGGCCCGGCCCCGCTTCGGGATGCGGCCGGCAAGATACGCGTCGCGGCCGGCCTGGACGGCGTTGCGCATGGCACGAGCCATCCGCACGGGATCGTCGGCTTTGGCGACCGCGGTGTTGAGGAGGCAGCCGGCGGCGCCGAGCTCCATGGCGATGACCGCGTCGGAGGCGGTGCCAATGCCGGCATCGACGATCACCGGCACCGGCGAGCGCCGACAAATCAGCTCCAGGTTGGCCGGGTTGGCCACACCCATGCCGGAGCCGATCAGCGAGCCCATGGGCATCACGGCGGCGCAGCCGAGATCGGCGAGACGCTGGCAGACCACCGGATCGTCGTTGCAATAGGGCAGCACGGTGAAGCCGTCGTCGACGAGGTGGCGGCAGGCCTCCAGCAGCTCGGCCACGTCGGGATACAGCGTTTCGCGATCGCCGATGACCTCGACCTTGATCCAGTTCGTGTCGAGGGCCTCGCGGGCGAGTTCGGCGGTCATGATCGCGTCGCGCGCCGTCTCGCAGCCGGCGGTGTTGGGCAAGAAGCGGTACCCCTTAAGCCGGCGCAGCGTATCCGAGCCGTGCCCCTGGAGCGAAACCCGCCGGATCGAGGCCGTGACCACCTCGGCGCCGGAGGCCGCCACCGCATCGAACAGAATGCTCTGGGTGGGGTAGCCGGCGGTACCGATGAAAAGACGCGAGCCCAGGCTCACACCGCCAATCACCAGCGAGTCAGTGTCATTCGCGATCTCGGTCATTCCCACCTTCCTGTCATGATGTCTCCCCTTTCGATCATCCGCCCTGCATCGCGCGGACGATCTCGACGCGGTCGCCGTCGCTGAGGGCGGTGAGCGCCCAGTCCCGGCGGCGAACCACGGACCCGTTGAGCGCGATGGCGATGCCCTGCGGGCTCTCGATGCCGGTCTCCTCGGCCTCCTCCCGGAACAGGGCGTCGAGGTCGGCAGCCGTGCTCTCGCGGGCCTCTCCGTTGACCGTGAGCTTCATGCGAACACCCTCTGCGGTGCCGACGCGAAGCGGGCTCGACCAAAATCCCGGGCGTAATCCGGCAGCGTTCCCTCGGCGACCAGGGCCGCGACCGCATCGGCGGTGGCGGGGGCCAGCAGGTAGCCATTGCGGTGATGACCGGTGGCGACGACGAGGCCGGGCGCCAGGGCATCGATGATCGGCGCATCGTCGTCCGAGGTCGGCCGGAAGCCGCTCCAGATCGCCTCCACTGCCATCTCCTCAATGCCGGGCAGGACGCGGCGGGCGCCCTCCAGCAGGGCGTAGAGGCCGCCGGCCGTGACGCCGGGGACGAAGCCGCAATCCTCCACCGTCGCGCCGACGATGAGATGGCCGTCGCTCTTCGGCGCCATGTGAATCTGCTCGGTCCAGACCATGTGGGCGAGGGTGCCGGTGCGGGCCGTGGTCCGTAGGGCGAGGGACTGGCCGCGCAGGGGCCGGACCGGCAGGGCGAGATGATCGGGCAGGAGTCCCGTCTCCCCACTCCAGGCGCCGGAGGCGAGCACGACGGTGTCGGCCCGGCTGATGCCCTGGGCCGTACGGACGCCAGTGACCCGGTCGGCACTCCAATCCAGCGCCTCGACCGCGCAGCCCTCCACGATGGCGACTCCTGCGGCGAGGCAGGCCCGCACGAGGGCGGCCATTACCCGGCTCGGATCGACCTGATGGTCGTGCGGGCAGTACAGGCCGGCGGTGACGGCGGGGCGCAGGCGCGGCTCGCGGGCCCGGGCCTCGGGACCGGTCAGCCAGCGAGCGTCGAGGCCGGAGCGCTTCTGCAGATCGTGCCGGAAGCGCAGGCGCTCGACCTCGTCGCGGCCGATGGCCAGCACCAGGGTGCCCTCCTCTCGGTAGTCGATGTCGAGGCCGGCCGCGGCCTGAAGGGCATCGCGGAAACCAGGCCAGCGCGACAGGCTCTCCAGGGCCAGGGGCAGCAGCGGGTCGGAGCCGGGCTCGTGCTCGGCAGCGGGGGCCAGCATACCGGTGGCGGCGAGGCTCGCCCCGGCGCCGACGGTGTCGCGCTCCAGCACGGTCACGGATCGCCCGGCCTGCGTCACGCGCCAAGCGATCGACAGCCCGATCAGGCCGGCGCCGACGATGACCACGTCACTGCGTGCCGGGGCAACGGCGGCCGGCGGCGCAACGCCATGCGTCCGTCGCAGGTTGAGGAAGGCGTTCGGGGTCACGTCCAACACAATCTCCGCAACAGGCGTCGAGATTGGTGGGGCTGCAGCTTCGCGTCGTGAAGCGTGCCGGGCTCGAGGAGAATCCCGCGGTCCAATCCCTACGCCGGTATGAACCGGGTCAGGTTCGAAGGATTTCCGCGCCGCCATCCGCGAGCGGACGGCCATCGGTTTCTCAGCCCCTTGCCGGGGATCTCCCTGGAACACCCCTGATGTGGGCCGTCCGCGCATCGGGGTCAATCCCCGCGCGGGTCTCAGGCAGCGGGCGGGCGCGCCGGCCGATAGACACCCATGGGTTCGGCGAACCCATCGAGCGCATGTTCGCCGAGAGGCTCCGGCATGTCCCAGAGGAAGTCGACGAAGGGCTTCGTCATCAGGATCGGTTCGCCCAGCGTCCGGTTCAGCCGGGCGACGCGGCTCGCCAGGTTCACGTCGCGTCCAATTACAGTGAAGTCCAGTCGGGCGCCGGAGCCGACATTGCCGTAGGCGGCCTCGCCGTGATGCAGGGCGATGCCGGCGGCCACGGGATTGGCGAAGCGGCCGAGCGCATTGGCCTCCGCGAGGGCCGCCATGGCGCTCTGCGAGGCGGTGAGCGCCCCCTTGGCGGCACCACCCAAATCGTCTCCGGGCTCGCGAAAAATCGCCAGCAGACCGTCGCCGAGATATTTCAGGACCTCGCCGCCCTCGCGCTCGATGGCCGGCACCAGGCAGTCGAAGAAGATGTTCAGGAGGTCGACCGCCTCTTCCGGCGTCATGTCGGCGGAGATGCGCGTGTAATCGCGCATGTCGGCAAACAGGATCGCCGAGCGGATGCGCTGGACGTGACCGCGACGGATGGAGCCGCCGAGGATCGCCTTGTGCGGCTCGTCGCCGACATAGATCCGCAGGACGTGATCCAGTTGCTTGTTGACGCTGCGCATCTCCATGACCGCCGCCAGTGTCGGCATGACGAAGCGGAGAATCGCCACGTCCTCGTCGCGGAACCCCGCTTCGGATCGGGTGGCGAAGGAGATGCCGTTGCGCGTGCCGTTGGTGAAGAACAGCGGCGCGACGATGTAGTGCCGGTAGCCCTCGGCCTTCAGGTCCGGAATGACCGCGAAGGCCTCATCCGGAGTCTCGGCGAGATCGAGGATCAGCCACGCGCCGGTTTCGTGAACACGGAAGAACGGGCTTGCCCGATAGGCCTTGTCCGACGCTTCCCCGTGCGGGAACAGACGGACCGTGGAGCCCGTCTCGCGGGTCCAGAACCGCCCGACACCGGAATACTCGGAGTGCAGGGCGTCGATAGCCGTAGTGGCGCGGTCCACCGGCACATCCAGCGCGATCAGGCGTTCGGCGAGGCCGGAGAGCAGGTCTTCCGCTTTCGGCATGCGCGCCCCCTCGCTCAGCAGCCAGTCGCGCAGGGCCACGCATTGCTGGAGGGCTCCGAAGGGGACGTCGGCCGCCTCCGAGCCATCGGCTTCGGCGGTGGGGGAAGGCTGGGGCGGGCCTTGATCGAGCATATGGCCAAGGTGGGTTGGAAGATGGCGTCCGGCAACGGCCACCGCTCTGGTTTCGTGCGTATCGTGCCGGCGTCACCGCTTCAACAGTGCAGACCGGGCCGGACGCCGGAGCCGACGCCGCTCGGCGCGCTTCATGCGCATCGATGGCCGGGAAGTCGAAACGAAAGAGCCGACCCCGAGAGGAGCCGGCTCATTCGGAGGGTTCGTTGCCCGGGGCGAGCCAGCGCAAACGAAGATGTCAGTTGTCGAGGAAGCTGCGCAGCTTGCGCGAGCGGCTCGGGTGCTTGAGCTTGCGCAGGGCCTTCGCCTCGATCTGACGGATGCGCTCGCGGGTTACTGAGAACTGCTGGCCAACCTCCTCGAGGGTGTGGTCGGTGTTCATGCCGATGCCGAAACGCATGCGCAGCACCCGCTCCTCGCGGGGCGTGAGCGAGGCGAGCACGCGCGTCGTGGTCTCCCGCAAGTTGGATTGGATCGCCGCGTCGATGGGCAGTACGACGTTCTTGTCCTCGATGAAGTCGCCGAGGTGGCTGTCCTCCTCGTCGCCGATCGGGGTTTCGAGCGAGATCGGCTCCTTGGCGATCTTGAGAACCTTGCGTACCTTCTCCAGCGGCATGGCCAGCTTCTCGGCCAACTCCTCCGGGGTCGGCTCGCGACCGATCTCGTGCAGCATCTGGCGCGAGGTCCGGACGATCTTGTTGATCGTCTCGATCATGTGCACCGGGATGCGAATGGTGCGGGCCTGATCGGCGATCGAGCGGGTGATCGCCTGACGGATCCACCAAGTGGCGTAGGTCGAGAACTTGTAGCCGCGGCGGTACTCGAACTTGTCGACGGCCTTCATCAGGCCGATGTTGCCCTCCTGGATCAGATCCAGGAACTGCAGGCCGCGGTTGGTGTACTTCTTGGCGATCGAGATCACGAGGCGCAGGTTGGCCTCGATCATCTCCTTCTTGGCCTGGCGGGCTTCGCGCTCGCCCTTCTGGACCATGTTGACGATCTTGCGGTACTCGCCGATCTCCAGGCCCGTCTCCGAGGCGAGGGTCAGGATCTGCTCGCGTAGGCGGGCGACCTCGTTCGAGCCCTTCTCAACGAGGTTCTTCCAGCCGCGGCCGCCGAGGCTGCCGACGCGCTCCATCCAGTTCGGGTCGAGCTCCCAGCCCTGGTAGTGGCGCAGGAACTCGTCGCGGGCGACGCCGTGGCTCTCGGCGTAGCGCATCAGGCGGCCCTCATGGGAGATGAGGCGCTTGTTGATGTCGTAGAGCTGCTCGACGAGGGCCTCGATGCGGTTGGCATTGAGGGAGAGCGACTTCACGTCGGTGACGACGGCGTCCTTCAGCTCCTCCTGCTTACGCTCCTGCGCATCGGTGCGGGTGCCGCCCGAGGCCTTGAGCTCGGCATGCTCGATCTGCAGCTTGCGCAGCTTACGGTAGTTGTTGGCGATGTTGTCGAACGTCTCGAGGACGCGCGGCTTAATCTCCGTCTCCATGGCCGCCAGGGAGACGTTGTTCTCCATGTCGTCCTCGTCGTCGCCCTCGGGCGGCGTCGGCGCGTCGCTCTCAGCGTCCTCGCTCTCCTCCGTGCCGTCGGCGATCTGCATCGCGTTCTTGGCGTCGGGGCCCGCATAGGTCGCTTCGAGGTCGATGATCTCGCGCAGGAGCACCCGGCCGTCGACGAGTTCGTCCCGCCAGATGATGATGGCCTGGAAGGTCAGCGGGCTCTCGCAGAGCCCGGCGATCATCGCCTCGCGACCGGCCTCGATGCGCTTGGCGATGGCGATCTCGCCCTCGCGGGACAGGAGCTCCACGGAGCCCATCTCGCGCAAGTACATGCGCACGGGATCGTCCGTGCGGTCGGTGGGCTCCTTGGTCGTCTCGGCGCGCAGGGCAACGGGCTTGGTGGGGGCGATCTCGGCGACCTCGGTCCCCTCCGCCCCGTCCTCGTCGTCGGCCTCGCCGTTGCCCTTGGCCTCCGTCGTCTCCTCGGTCTCCTCCGCCTCGACGACGTTGATGCCCATCTCCGAGAGCTGCGACAGCACGTCCTCGATCTGGTCGGGGTCGGACTGACCGTCGGGCAGAACCTCGTTGATCTCCTCATAGGTGATGTAGCCGCGCTTCTTGGCGAGCTTCACCATCCGCTTGACGGAGGCATCCGTCAGATCGAGGAGCGGCCCGTCGGTCTGTTGCTCCGGAGCAGCATCCGTCTCGTCCCGTTCCGTTGCCTTCGTCGCCATGGTCCGCCTATGGTTGTCGTGTCAGCGTCGCGCGGGAGCATGTCGCTCACTCCGCGTCGTCGACGCTGAAATGCATGTGATGTGCGGTCCGCCGAAGTGACAGCCGCGTCGAAGTCAGATCCCGGTATGCAAGCGAGACGCTTGACCGATTGTTAACCATGAGCCGCCAATGGCGGCCGAATTCGTTCGCGGTGCGCGTCTCAGGGTGTCGACGCCTCATCCGGCACCACCTCGTCCGCCTCCGCACCAGCGATGACGGCCATACGGGCCTTTACGTCGCACAGCCAAGCGAAGTTCGCCTCCGTCTCGTCCTCGACCAGGGCCCGCTCAGCCAAGCGGAGTTCGCTATTTAGCGCTCCAGACTTGCGGTGCAAGATCACGGCCTGACGCAATGCGTCTTCGAGACGCACAGGATCGGCATGCGCGTCAAGGGTCCATCGATCGCCCGGGCGCACATGACTGGCGAGCCGGGAGGCGGCTTCCGTGAGCCCGGCCCGCTTCAATCGGCTCTCCAGAACCGCGACGCCGGGCTGATCCGCGTCGGCGTGGCTGTCGAGCAGGAGGGAGCGCAACGCCTGCGCATCCGGGTCGCCCAGTTCGAGCTCGGCGAGATCCTCCGCCTCGATCCCGAGCAGTTCGGGGTGGACGAGGAGGCTGGAGACGATCATCGCCTCGCGGTCGCGAAACGCCACCGGGCCGGAGGCGCTGGTCTCGCCGGCATAGAGCGGATTGAACTTGGTGGTGATTCGCGGCGAGGGTGGCGGATCGCCCGGACGGGGCTGCCGCTGGAAGGCGGGTCGCGCGGAGGCCGCCCGCGGCTCCCAGGGGCCGCGGCGCCCGGAGGCGGCCTGCGGAGAGAGAGCGCGCAGGCGGCCCTCGATCTCGTCCCGGTAGAATCCCCGCACGGTCTCGTCGCGGATGGAGGCGACCATCTCGCGCAGCGATTTGGCGAGACCGGCTCGCCGCTCGGGCGTATCGAGCGGCGCCCCGTCGGTGGCGCGCGACCACAGCACTTCGACGAGGGGCCGGGCCGCGTCGAGCACCCGGTCGATGGCCGATTTTCCCTCGGCGCGCAGGAGGTCGTCGGGGTCCTGGCCCTCGGGCAGCATGGCGAAGCGCAGGGACTTGCCCGGCGTCAGGCCGGGCAGCGCCACATCGAGGGCCTTGAAGGCCGCACGCTGGCCGGCGCCATCGCCGTCGAAGCATAAGATCGGTTCGTCGGCGTTGCGCCAGAGAAGGCCGATCTGCTCCTCGGTGAGCGCCGTGCCAAGGCCCGCCACCGCGTTGGGATGGCCCGCCAGGGTCATGGCGATGACGTCGACGTAGCCCTCGACGGCGATGATGACGCCGCGATCGTGCGCAGGCTTGCGGGCCTGGTGCAGATTGTAGAGGAGCTGCCCCTTGTGAAAGAGCGGCGTCTCCGGCGAGTTCATGTACTTCGCCTTGGCGTCCTTCTGCATCGCCCGGCCGCCGAAGGCGATGACGCGCCCGCGCGAATCGGCGATCGGAAACATCACCCGGTCGCGAAATTTGTCATAGGGAACGCGGATGTCCTCGCCGGCCACGAGCAGACCGAGCTCGACCATCAGGTCGCGGTCGACATCCTTGGCGGCGAGGTGGTCGCGCAGAGCGTAGCGGTCACCGGGCGCGTAGCCGAGACGGAAGCGGCTCCGGGTCTCCGAGCCGAGCTGGCGCCGGTCGAGATAGGCGCGTGCCTCCGCACCGGCGCGGCCGCGCAGCTGCTCCTCGAAGAACGCGGCGGCCATCTCCATGACGTCGAAGGCCCCGGCGCGCTTGGTCTCCTGCTCGCGGGCATCGGCGCTTGGCGCCGGCAGGGTCACGCCGGCCTCCGCCGCCAAACGCTCCACCGCCTCCGGAAAGCTCAAGCCCTCCGTCTCCATCAGGAAGGTGAAGACGTCTCCGTGCTTGCCCGAGGAAAAGCAGTGATAAAACTGCTTCTGGTCGTTCACGTAGAACGAGGGCGACTTCTCGGCATTGAACGGCGACAGACCGCGCCACTCGCGGCCCGCTTTCTTCAGCCGGACGCGCCGCCCCACGATATCGGATGCGGGCAGGCGCGCACGGATCTCTTCAAGGATGTGGGGCGGGTAACGCACGGCAAGAACCGGACCTCTGCGGCCGCCCATCTTAGCGACCCGGGCTTAAAGAGTCCCCAACGCCGATGCGGGGCGCTGGGACGCCCTCAGGCCTTTGCGTTCAGCGCCTCTTTCACGAGGCCGCTCGCCTTGGCGAAGTCCATGCGGCCGGCATAGGCGCCCTTCAGGGCGGCGATGACCTTGCCCATGTCCTTGGGCCCGGCGGCGCCCACTTCGGCCACGGCCTTGTCGATGGCCGCCCGGGTCTCGGCCTCGTCCATCTGCTGCGGCAGGAAGCCGGCGATGATCGCGACCTCGTTGCGCTCGTTCTCGGCGAGCTCGGGCCGGCCACCCTGGTCGTAGACAGCGGCCGATTCGTTGCGCTGCTTGATCATCTTCTGCAGGAGCGCGAGGATTTCCTCCTCGGAGGCCGGCTCCTTGCCGAGGCCGCGCGCCTCGATGTCCTTGTCCTTCAAGGCGGCCTGGATCATCCGGACGGTGGCGAGCTTCGCCTTGTCGCCGGCCTTCATGGCTTCCTTCATCTCGGTGGTGAGACGGGCGCGCAGCATCGTGTGACTCCTGAAAAATGAACCCAGGGCAGCGGATCAACGGCGTGGTCTGCGAATTGCTGCGCGAACCAGGGTTCTTGAGACGCGCCGACGCGAGGGCCACATTGACCCTAACACGGCACGCTCGCTATGAGCGCCGCACGACAAGCCGCCCGCATGCGCCGCTATACGGCGCCGGGATCGGCCGGACATAAGCGAGATCACGCCGATGCTGCAAGATGATGGCGTCCAGACGCCTGCCGTGCCCGCGCCCCCCGCTCCCTGGGCCGAGCCCCTGGCTACAGCCCTTCTGGTCCTGGCGGACGGGACCGTGCTGGAGGGCTTCGGCATCGGCCAGACCGGAACCGCCGACGGTGAGGTCTGCTTCAACACCGCGATGACCGGTTACCAAGAGATCCTGACCGACCCATCCTATGCCGGCCAGATCGTCACCTTCACCTTCCCGCATATCGGCAACACCGGTACCAACGACGAGGACCTTGAGAGCCTCGATGCGGCGCCGGCCTCCGGCGTGCGCGGCACCGTGATCGCGTCCGCCGTGACCAAGCCATCGAACTGGCGCTCGTCGAGCCACCTCGACGCTTGGCTCAAGGCCCGCGGCATCGTCGGCATCACCGGCGTCGACACCCGGGCGCTCACCGCCCTGATCCGCGACAACGGCATGCCGAACGCCGTCATCGCCAACGATCCGGAGGGCCGGTTCGACCGCGAGGCCCTGAAGGCCCGCGCCGCGGCTCTCGCGCCGATGGAAGGTCTCGACCTCGTGCCGCCGGTGACGAGCCGTGAGCGCTCGGAATGGTCGCAGACCATCTGGGACGTGAAGGCCGGCTACGGCGACCGCAAGCCCGGCACCGGCCTCAAGGTCGTGGCGATCGACTACGGCGTGAAGCGCAATATCCTGCGGCTTCTGGCCGAGGCCGGCTGCGACGTCACCGTGGTGCCCGCCACCACCACCGCCGACGAGATCATGGCGATGGAGCCCGATGGCGTGTTTCTCTCGAACGGCCCGGGCGATCCAGCCGCCACCGGCGAATACGCGGTCCCGGTGATCCGGGCATTGCTCGCCGAGAAGGTGCCGACCTTCGGCATCTGCCTCGGGCACCAGCTGATGGGCCTGGCGCTGGGCGGCCGCACCGTGAAGATGGCGCAGGGCCACCACGGGGCGAACCATCCGGTGAAGGACAAGACCACAGGAAAGGTTGAGATCGTCTCGATGAATCATGGCTTCGCGGTCGATCCGGCGAGCCTGCCCGAGACGGCGCTAGAGACCCACGTCTCCCTGTTCGACGGCTCCAATTGCGGCCTCACCCTCACCGACCGGCCGGCCTTCTCGGTTCAGCACCACCCGGAGGCCTCGCCCGGCCCACGGGACAGCCACTACCTGTTCGAGCGCTTCGTCGCCCTGATGAAGGCCGGCAAGCCCGAGACCCTGGTCACCACCGCCGACTGATTCGTATGGCCGGACGGAGGCGATGCCCCTTCCGGCCACCGCGGCGGCGGCAGGCCAGCCCTGCACGCAGGCGATGCCAACCGCGAGAAGGTTCCCGCCGCGTCACAAAAAATCCGGCATTCCGGGGCATCCCGGCATCGTTAACGGCCCGCTAAGGACGGCGTTCGAAGATCGTCGCCGGGTCGGTTCCGACGCTTGCCGGGGATTTCCACATGACGTTCGACGACGCGCGCGACGACTTCTCGCGCCTGCATCGCCTCTTCACGTTCCATCTCGGCGTGGCCGTCAGCCTCGCGTGGATGACCGCCCTCTACTCGGCCTGCTATGCGCCGTGGGTCCGCAACATCCGCGCCTTGATCGACCCGGCCGCGAGCCTCGACCGCGTCGAGAGCACCTGGTCCTTCCTGTTCGCGCTACCGGTGGTGATGACGCTGGCCTGGATTGGCCTGTATTTCGGCCGCGAGATGCTCCGCCGGAGCCAGACCCTCTCCAATGCGGCACTCGAATTCGCCGCCGCCGCCGTGGTCGCCTTCGGGGTGTTCTACCTGTCCATCGACCGCGCCGTCTCGGCTCTCTACCTGGGCTTCTGAGACGCTTCAGCGCTTCACCTTCGGCCCGCGCCCTTCCAATGGCGGCGGGCTGCGTGTAAGTGCCAGGATCAACGACAATCCACGCCGCTAGCGCCCCCAGGCCCGTGCCGCTTCTCCGGCACCGCGCATGGCCGGGCGCGCGTGCCTGCAGCCAAGGCGCCCGATGCCGAAACGCACCGACATTTCCTCGATCCTGATCATCGGTGCGGGGCCGATCGTCATCGGTCAGGCCTGCGAGTTCGATTATTCCGGGACCCAGGCCTGCAAGGCCCTCCGCGAGGAGGGCTACCGGATCGTGCTGGTGAATTCGAACCCGGCCACGATCATGACCGACCCGGACATGGCGGACGCGACCTACGTCGAGCCGATCACGCCCGAGATTGTCGCCAAGATCATCGAGAAAGAACGCCACGCCATTCCGGGCGGCTTCGCCCTGCTCCCGACGATGGGCGGCCAGACGGCGCTGAATTGCGCCCTGTCCCTCAAGAAAATGGGCGTTCTGGAGAAGTTCGACGTCCAGATGATCGGCGCCACCACCGAGGCGATCGACAAGGCCGAGGACCGCCACCTCTTCCGCGACGCGATGACCAAGATCGGCCTGGAGACGCCGAAATCGGCCCTGGCCAACGCCTCGGCGGCCAAGAAGGCCGACCGCGAGAAGTACCTGGCCGAGGTCGCCCGCATCGAGGCGGCGAACGAGGGCGAGGCCCGCGCCGCCGCCCTCGCCGCCTTCGAGAAGACCTGGCACCGGGGCGAGTCCGAGCGGCGCAAGCGCTACGGCGAGCACGCCATCGGGCAGGCGCTGATCGCGCTGGCCGAAGTCGGCCTGCCGGCGATCATCCGCCCCTCCTTCACCATGGGCGGCACCGGCGGCGGCATCGCTTACAACCGCGAGGAATTCCTGGACATCGTCGAGCGCGGCATCGACGCCTCGCCGACGAACGAGGTCCTGATCGAGGAGAGCGTCCTCGGCTGGAAGGAATACGAGATGGAGGTCGTTCGCGATAAGAACGACAACTGCATCATCGTTTGCTCCATCGAGAACATCGACCCGATGGGCGTCCATACCGGCGATTCCATCACCGTCGCGCCGGCTCTGACGCTCACGGACAAGGAATACCAGGTGATGCGCGACGCATCCCTGGCGGTCCTGCGCGAGATCGGCGTCGAGACCGGCGGCTCGAACGTCCAGTTCGCGATCGACCCCGCCACCGGCCGGATGATCGTCATCGAGATGAATCCGCGCGTCTCGCGCTCCTCCGCCCTGGCCTCGAAGGCCACCGGCTTCCCGATCGCCAAGGTCGCGGCCAAGCTCGCCGTCGGCTACACCCTCGACGAGATCGCCAACGACATCACCGGCGGCGCGACACCGGCCTCGTTCGAGCCGTCGATCGACTACGTCGTCACGAAGATTCCCCGCTTCGCCTTCGAGAAGTTCCCCGGCGCCGAGCCGACGCTGACCACCGCCATGAAGTCGGTGGGCGAGGCCATGGCGATCGGCCGCTGCTTCGCGGAATCGCTCCAGAAGGCCCTGCGTTCCCTCGAGACCGGCCTCACCGGTCTCGACGAAATCGAGATCGAGGGACTCGGCAAGGGCGACGACCACAACGCCATCAAGGCCGCCCTGGGAACCCCGACGCCCGATCGCCTCCTGAAGGTCGGCCAAGCCCTGCGCCTCGGCGTCAGCCACGAGGAGGTCCATGCCTCCTGCAAGATCGATCCGTGGTTCCTGGAACAGCTTCAGGCGATCATCGACCTGGAGAACCGGGTCAAGGCCCACGGCATCCCGAACACCCCCGGGGCGCTGCGCCAGCTCAAGGCGGCCGGCTTCTCCGATGCCCGCCTGGCCGTGCTCGCCAAGACCAACGAGGACAGCGTGCGGGCGGCGCGCCGCGCCCTGGGCGTGCGCCCGGTGTTCAAGCGCATCGACACCTGCGCCGCCGAGTTTCAGGCGCCCACCGCCTACATGTACTCGACCTACGTGGCGCCCTTCGCCGGCACGGTGGTGGACGAGGCACGCCCGACCGACGCCAAGAAGGTCATCATCCTCGGCGGCGGCCCGAACCGGATCGGTCAGGGCATCGAGTTCGACTATTGCTGCTGCCACGCCTGCTTCGCGCTCTCCGAGGCCGGCTACGAGACCATCATGGTCAACTGCAACCCGGAGACGGTCTCGACCGACTACGACACCTCCGACCGGCTCTATTTCGAGCCGCTGACCCAGGAGGACGTGCTCGAGATCATCGAGACCGAGCGTCAGGCCGGGACGCTCCACGGCGTCATCGTGCAGTTCGGCGGGCAGACCCCGCTGAAGCTGGCCCGCGCCCTGGAAGCCGCCGGCGTGCCGATCCTCGGCACCTCGCCGGATGCCATCGACCTCGCCGAGGACCGCGACCAGTTCAAGCGCCTCCTCGACAAGCTCGGCATGAAGCAGCCCAAGAACGGCATCGCCTACTCAGTGGAGCAGAGCCGGCTCGTCGCCTCGGATCTCGGCCTGCCCTTCGTGGTGCGTCCGAGCTACGTCCTGGGCGGCCGCGCCATGGCGATCATCCGCGACGAGGCGCAGTTCGCCGACTACCTCCTCGACACCCTGCCGAGCCTGATCCCGTCGGACGTCAAGGCACGCTATCCCAACGACAAGACCGGACAGATCAACACGGTCCTGGGCAAGAACCCGCTCCTGTTCGACCGTTACCTGTCGGACGCCACCGAGATCGACGTCGACGCCATCTGCGACGGCAAGGACGTCTTCATCGCCGGCATCATGGAGCACATCGAGGAGGCGGGCATCCACTCGGGCGATTCCGCCTGTTCGCTGCCCTCGCGCTCGCTGTCGCCGGAGATCATCGCCGAACTGGAACGGCAGACCCGGGCCATGGCCTTGGCGCTGAAGGTCGGCGGCCTGATGAACGTCCAGTACGCCATCAAGGACGGCACGATCTACGTGCTCGAAGTGAACCCCCGCGCCTCGCGGACGGTGCCCTTCGTCGCCAAGGTGATCGGCGATCCGATCGCCAAGATCGCCGCCCGCGTAATGGCCGGCGAGTCGTTGGCGAGCTTCGACCTGAAGGCGAAGGTCCTCAATCACATCGCCGTCAAGGAAGCGGTGTTCCCGTTCGCCCGCTTCCCCGGCGTCGATGTGCTGCTCGGGCCGGAGATGCGCTCCACGGGCGAGGTCATCGGTCTCGATTCGAGCTTCGGGGTCGCCTTCGCCAAGAGCCAGCTCGGTTCGGGCACCCTGGTGCCGAAGGGCGGCGCGGTCTTCGTCTCGGTGCGTGACGCCGACAAGGAGCGCATCCTGCCGGCGATCCGCCTGCTCTCGGAGCTGGGTTTCACCATCATCGCCACCGGCGGCACGCAGCGCTACCTGGCCGATCAGGGCGTCCCGACCGAGCGCGTGAACAAGGTCCTGGAGGGCCGGCCGCACGTCGTCGACTCGATCAAGAACGGCGACATCCAGCTCGTCTTCAACACCACCGAGGGGGCGGGCGCCCTGTCGGACTCGCGGTCCCTCCGGCGCGCGGCCCTCTTGCATAAAGTGCCGTACTACACCACTCTTGCAGGAGCGATGGCTGCGGCCGAGGGCATCAAGGCCTATCTCGGAGGCGATCTCAAGGTCCGCGCCTTGCAGGAATACTTCGCGGCCTGAAGTCTCGCGCGGCTTCCGTGTTGAACGGAAGCCGTGTTGTTGGCGGTTCAGGAGTAACTTACTCTGGCCCGGAAGGAGCGGCGTGCTCCTGGCCGGGCTTATTCATTGTGGCGCGAGACGATGACGATAGACAAGGTTCCGATGACGGTGCGCGGTTACGCAGCGCTGGAGGAGGAGTTGAAGCACCGCCAGCAGGTGGAGCGCCAGCGGATCATCCAGGCCATCGCCGAGGCCCGCGCCCTGGGCGACCTGTCGGAGAATGCCGAGTACCATGCCGCCAAGGAGGCGCAGTCCCACAATGAGGGCCGCGTCCTGGAGCTCGAAAGCATGATCTCGCGCGCCGAGGTGATCGACGTGTCGAAGCTTTCCGGGACGAAGATCAAGTTCGGGGCCACGGTGAAGCTCCTCGACGAGGACACCGAGGAAGAGAAGACTTATCAGCTCGTCGGCGAGCCCGAGGCGGACGTGCGCTCCGGCCTGGTCTCCATCACCTCTCCGATCGCCCGCGCGCTGATCGGCAAGGGCGTCGGCGACACCGTCGAGGTGACGACGCCGGGCGGCGGAAAGTCCTACGAGGTCGTCGCCGTCCAGTACGGCGGCTGAGCCGCCCATGCGATCGGGACCCTTCCGGGCAGCGGCTCCGCTGTTCGGTCTCGTCGCGCTGCTCGGATCGGCCTGGGCCGAGGACCTGCCGAGCCTCGGGGGCGAGCGCCTGGCCGGCGTCGACGTCGATGTCCGACCCCTGCTTGCCCTCGGCGGCGGCGTTCCGGCCCTGGCGCTGCGTGAGGATCTGCTTTCCGCCCTGAAAGCTGAATTCGCCGACCAGCTCGGCGGCCGCGGGCCCGTGCTACTGGTGCGGATCACGGGCCTCTCGATCAATCCCTATGCCGGTGGCGACGGCGGACGTGGCCGCCTCGGCGGTGGCACGCAGAGCGATTATCTTGACGGCGAGGCCCTGCTCATCGGACGTCGGGGCGAGATCCTCGCGCGTCATCCCCAGCTCTCCGCGGTCCCGTCGAGTTCGGGCGGGGCCTGGTACGACCCGGCTTCCGAGCGCCGCCGGGTGACCGCCATCGCCCAGCACTATGCGGGCTGGCTCCGGCGCGCCCTGCCCCAGGATTGAGTGGACGGCGTGGCGGATGACTCCGCTCGAGGATTGACCTGGATCACCTGATGTCGGCAGCGTCCGCGATGCCCTCCACCACCGGCGCCGCTGCGCCGCTTCCCGACCTCGCTCAGGCCAGGACCTGGATCGTCACCGACGGCAAGGCGGGCGACGAGAACCAATGCGTCGGCCTCGCCGAAACCCTCGGCCTGCCGTTCGAGATCCGTCGGATCGCGCCCCGCCCCCCCTTCGGCTGGATGGCACCCTGGGGACCGATCGACCCGCGGGACCGGCCGGGCAACGCACGCGGCGCCTTGTCCGGGCACCTCCCCGATCTGCTGATCGCGTCCGGGCGCCGGTCCGTCCCGTACCTCCGCGCCGTGCGCACGGTGTCCGAGGGCCGCACCTTCACGGCCTTCCTGAAGGATCCCCGCATCGGCCACGACGCGGCGAACTTCGTCTGGGTGCCCGATTACGACGACCTGCGCGGCCCCAACGTCTTCACCACCCTGACACCGCCGCACCAGGTCACACCGGAGCGTCTCGCCGAGGCCCGCGCGCACCCGGACCCGCGCCTGTCCACCCTGCCCTGGCCCCGCATCGCGGTGCTGATCGGCGGCGACAGCCGACATTTGAGCTATCGCCCGGCGGATATGCGCAGGCTCCTGCGCGACCTCGACAAGCTCACCGAGGGCGGCTGTTCCCTCATGGTCACCGTGTCCCGGCGCACGCCGCAGAACCTGCGGGACGCTCTGCGGACCATGGTGGCGACGAAAGGCGGTTTCTTCTGGGACGGTGGCAGCCCGAATCCCTATGTTTCGATGCTGGCGATCGCCGATTCGATCGTCGTCACCTCGGATTCGGCCAACATGGTCGGGGAGGCTGTAAGCACCGGAGCTCCCGTCCTCCTGTTCGACCTGCCCAAGACCTATATCCGCCACAGGCGGCTGTTCGCGGGACTCGCGATGGCCGGGGCCCTGAAGCCCTTCGTCGGCCGCCTGGAGGAATTGCACTACCAGCCCCTGGATGCGACCCCCGTCATCGCAGGCGCGATGGCCAAGGCCTATGCCGAGCACCGCGCGCGATGGGCCTGAAGGAGACGAGAGCGATGGCGCACACCCATTCCAAACTCATCATCATCGGCTCCGGCCCCGCCGGCTACTCCGCCGCGATCTACGCCGCCCGTGCCATGGTGGAGCCGCTGATGATCTCGGGCTTCCAGCCCGGCGGCCAGCTCATGATCACCACCGATGTCGAGAACTATCCGGGTTTCGCCGAGGCGATCCAAGGTCCCTGGCTGATGGAGCAGATGCGCTCCCAAGCCGAGCATGTCGGGACCAAGATCGTGTCCGAGTACATCACCAGGGTGGATTTCCAGGTCCGGCCGTTCCGGCTGGAGGCCGATTCCGGCGAAACCTACTCGGCCAACGCGGTCATCATCGCCACGGGGGCCCAGGCCAAGTGGCTCGGCCTGCCGTCGGAGGCCAAATACCAGGGCTTCGGCGTCTCGGCCTGCGCCACCTGCGACGGCTTCTTCTTCCGGGGCAAAGAGGTCGTGGTGGTCGGCGGCGGCAACACCGCCGTGGAGGAGGCGCTCTACCTCGCCAACCTCGCCGCCAAGGTCATCGTGGTCCACCGCCGGGGCGAGTTCCGCGCCGAGCGCATCCTGCAGGAGCGCCTGTCCAAGCACCCCAACGTCGAAGTGGTGTGGCACCACGCGGTCGAGGAGATCTGCGGCAGCGAGAAGCCGCCGTCGGTGACCCATGTCCGCCTCAAAGACACCCGCACCGGCGAAATCACGGAGCGCCGAACGGATGGCGTGTTCATCGCCATCGGCCACCAGCCGGCGACCGCGATCTTCGACGGCCAACTGGCCATGCGCGACGGCGGCTACATCGAGACGGCGCCGGGCACGACGCATACGGCGATCCCCGGGGTCTATGCCGCGGGCGACGTCACCGACGACGTCTACCGTCAAGCGATCACCGCCGCCGGCATGGGCTGCATGGCTGCCCTCGACGCCGAGAAGTACCTGGCCGCCCTCGAAGTCGGCGAAACACCCCAGCAAGCCGCCGCAGAATAGGAAGATTCTGGCGGACGACGGCGCCATGCGTCTTGCGCGCGACGTCAAGACAATCGCAAGGTCGACCCACTAACCTAAGCGCTGACGGCATGAGCCGTCGGCGTCACCCGCATGACTCGAACCTTTCCGTCCACGTCCCGCGTGGGCCGGAGGGTCCGGGTCGCTCGGGCCAGGCACGGATAGCCGACTCGCACGCCGCGAGACGGGAAGCTTGGTCAGCCGGCGTCGGGTTGCGTACGGGAGTGGACGCCTTGGACTGGGACAAGATCCGCATCTTCCTCAACGTGGCGGAAGCCGGCAGCTTCACGCGAGCGGGCGACGACATCGGCCTGAGCCAGTCGGCCGTCAGCCGTCAGATCAGCGCCCTCGAACGCGAGTTGAAGGCGCCGCTGTTCCACCGCCACGCCCGCGGCCTGATCCTGACCGAACAGGGCGACCTCTTGTTCCGCGCGGCGCGGGACATGAAGCTGCGCCTGGAGAACACCAAGGCGCGCCTCGTCGAAACGAGCGAGCGGCCGACCGGCGACCTCAAGGTCACCACCACCGTCGGCCTCGGCACGGCCTGGCTGGCCCAGCGCGTCGCCGAATTCCTCGACCTCTACCCGGACGTGCGCGTCGAACTCATCCTCACCAACGAGGAACTCGACCTGGCCATGCGCGAGGCCGACGTGGCGATCCGGATGCGGCGTCCGGCCCAGCCGGACCTGATCCAGCGGCGCCTGTTCACGGTCCACTACCACGCCTTCGCCTCGCAGGATTACGTGAAGCGCTTCGGCGAGCCGAAATCCATCGCCGACCTCGATAATCACCGCCTGGTCTCGTTCGGCGGCAACGAGCCGTCCTACCTGCTGGCGACGCACTGGCTCTCCACCGTCGGCCGCGAGGGACAGGAGCGCCGGACGATCCACTTCACGGTAAACAACATCACGGCTCTGCAGCAGGCCATCGACACCGGCGCCGGCATCGGCATCCTCCCGGACTACGCGGCGGAGGGTCAGGCGGGCCTGGTTCAGGTCATGCGCGAGACCGAGATGCCGCACATGGAAAGCTATCTCGTCTATGCCGAGGAGATGCGGTCCGTCGCCCGTGTCCAAGCGTTCCGCGACTTCCTCGTGGCCAAGGCCCAGCGCTGGACGTACTAGAAGCGACACCGGACGCCTGAGCGGACGGGGCAGCGACCTACCCCGCCGCAGGGCCCGTCAGACGAACAGGCGCTCCTTCTCCAGCCCCTTGTAGAGGCCGGCCACCTGTTCGCCGTAGCCGTTGTAGATCAGGGTCGGCACGCGCTGGTCGGTGCCCAGGACCCGTTCCGTGGCCTGGCTCCAGCGGGGATGCGACACCGCCGGATTGACGTTGGCCCAGAAGCCGTACTCGGCCGATTGCAGCCCTTCCCAGAAGGTCTTCGGACGCTCGGCCACGAAAGAGATCTTGGTGATCGATTTCACCGACTTGAAGCCGTATTTCCACGGCACAACGAGGCGGATCGGCGCGCCGAACTGGTTGGCGAGCGGCTTACCGTAGACGCCCGTGGCGACGAAAGCGAGGTCGTTGCCCGCCTCTTCCAGGGTCAGCCCCTCGGTGTAGGGCCAGGGATACAGGAACGACTTCTGGCCCGGCGCCATCGACCGGTCGAGGAAGGTCTGCATCTGGATGTACTTCGCGCCTGAGGTGGGCTTCGCCAGCGCCACGAGCTTCGCGAGGGGGAATCCGGTCCAGGGCACCGACATGGACCAGGCCTCGACGCAGCGGTGCCGGTAAAGGCGCTCCTCCAGCGGCATCTTGCGGATGAGGTCGTCGATTCCGAGGGTCATCGGCTTCTCGACGAGGCCGTCGATGGCCACCGTCCAGGGCCGCGTCTTCAGGGCGTTGGCGGCCGGCAGGACCGACTTTGAGGTGCCGTATTCGTAGAAATTGTTGTAGTCGGCGCTGAACTTCTCCGGGGTCAGCGGGCGGTCGAGGGTATAGGCCTCATTGCGCTTGGCCGGATAGAGATCGGCGGTCGGGTCGGACGCCGCCCGGGCGCTCTCCGTCCCGATCAGCGAGGCGGCCGCTAGGCCCGCGGCCCCTCCAAGCAGGCGCCGGCGATCGAGGAACACGCTCTCCGGCGTCGCGAGATGTTCGGGCATCTCCCATGCGTGGGTGCGTCTGATGTTCATGTCGTTCCCTCCGTTCAGCGCGAATCGCGGCGCGCCGGCCTGTTGTCCTGACATTGGCCGGACGCGGCGAGCGCGCAAGCCGTCTCAATGTCACCCTTCGCCGGCAGGCGGCCGCAGGTTACGGGCGGAACGCGATCACGGAGGGGGCGGATCGTCGCGAAGGGCCCGACGCAGCACCTTGCCCACGTTGGTCTTGGGCAGGGCGTCGTGGAAGACGACCCGGCGGGGAACCTTGTAACCGGTGAGCTGCGAGCGGGCGAAGGTCCGGAGTGCGTCGGTGGTCATCGCGTCGTCCTTGCGCACCACATGCGCGACGACCATCTCGCCGGTCTCGTCGTTGACCGCGCCGACCACGGCGCATTCGAGTACGCCCGGATGGCTCGCGAGCACGTCCTCGATCTCGTTCGGGTAGACGTTGAAGCCCGAGACCAGGATCATGTCCTTCATTCGATCGACGATGCGGACCTGTCCATCGGGGTTCAGCACCGCCACGTCGCCGGTGCGGAAGTAGCCATCGACGGTGGTGGCGTGGGCCGTCTCGTCCGGGCGCTTCCAGTAGCCGGCCATGACCTGGGGGCCGCGCACGCAGAGTTCGCCGGGCTCGCCGATATCGACCTCGCGGCCGTCGAGCCCTCGGATCGAGACGTCGGTCGAGGGCAAGGGATACCCGATGGTGCCGCTCCACGCGGAGAGATCCGGCGGGTTGACGCAGACCACCGGGGAGGTCTCGGACAGGCCGTAGCCCTCCACGATGGCGCGACCGGTGATCGCCTTCCACTTCTCGGCGACCGCCGCCTGCACCGCCATCCCGCCCGCGATGACGAAATCCAACCTCGAGAAGTCGACCTCGCGGATCTTCGGATGGTTGATGAGCAGATTGAACAGGGTGTTCACCCCTGAGAAGTGGGTGAAGGGCGTCCCCTTGAGGGTCTTGATGAAGCCGTCGGCATCGCGCGGGTTGGCGATCAGCAGGCAACAGCCACCGACCTTCATGAAGAAGAAGAAGCAGCAGGTCAGGGCGAAGATATGATACAGTGGCAGCGCCGTGACCATGACGCGCGCTGCGCCGTCCTCGGCCGAGACGCGGAACCAGATCCGACTCTGCTCGACATTGGCCATGATGTTGCGATGAGTCAGCATCGCGGCCTTGGCGACCCCCGTGGTCCCGCCGGTATATTGCAGGAACGCCAAGTCGTCCGGCACGACGGGAACCCGGACCTTCGGCTTGCCGGTGCCCGCGCGGATCATCGCGTCGAAGCGGACCGCGAGTCCTTCGGGCAAGCGATAGGCCGGAACGGCTTTCTTCACATGGCGCGAGACCAGGGTGATCAGCCGCCCCTTCAGGCCGAGGCCGTCGCCGGGACCGGCCAGGACCACGCGGTCGAGGGCGAGGTCCGGCAGGGCCTGCACCACGGTATGGGCGAAATTCTCTAGGACGAAGAGGATGCGCGCGCCCG
Organism: Methylobacterium sp. 001424705; assembly: GCF_059816145.1. Classification (NCBI taxonomy): domain Bacteria; kingdom Pseudomonadati; phylum Pseudomonadota; class Alphaproteobacteria; order Hyphomicrobiales; family Methylobacteriaceae; genus Methylobacterium; species Methylobacterium sp. 001424705. Next base: position 229,024 of record NZ_JCBANU010000001.1, read on the forward strand.
AATCGTTCAGCTGCGCCGTCAACTCGCGCGGCGTGTAGAGGGGATTGACGTTGACGACGATACAGCCGGCGAGGAGCACGCCGAAGATCGTCGCCGGATAGGCGGCGACGTTCGGCATCATGATGGCGACGCGATCCCCCTTGGTCAGGCCCTGCGCCGCCAGCCACGCGGCGACGGCCTCCGCCGACGCCCCGAGGGCCGCGTAGGAGATGCGGGCTCCGAAGCTCTCCAGCGCGGGCCGCGCGGCCGAGCGCGCCGTGCACTCCTCGAACAGGTCGACCAGCGTTCCGAGGCCGTCGACATCGAGCTCAGCGGGAATGCCCGGCGGATACGCGGACAGCCACGGGCGCACGGCGCTCCGGGTTTCGGCCATGTCGATCCTCCCTGCGATGCGACCCGGCGGCTTCCTGCCTCCTTAGTTCACACCTAAACTATCCTCAGGCATTCCGGCGGCGGGATCAAGCGTCGGCGCGGGACAGGCGCAAACGATCCTGCCGCGTCGTCAGCCCGTTGCAACTCAGGTGCGGCAGAAACGCGATGCAGGCCAGGGTACCCGCTAACAGGGCATCCCCGATCGTCATCGATCGGCGCGGCCAGATGCCGAACCCCGCCGCGTGGGCGAAGCCCAGCATGGCCAGGGCGAACCAGAGGGCGAGGTACCGGAGCAGGACGTCGACCGCGGCCCGCATCCAGCGCCGGGGCTGGGATCGACCCGCAGGACCGTTGCCGATCAGCAGGGCGCCGACCCCCAGGACGCTTCCGAACACCGTCGCGGCGAGGGCTGATCCGAGGGCGTAGGCCGCCGGCATCGGCTGCTGCGTGATGAAGGCGGTGCCGCCGCTGGCGAATGCGAGGCGCAGGGCTACGCCGCCGAAGGTGGGATAGAGGCAGGCCGCCAGGAACAGGGCCACGGCCAGCGCCCCGCCGATGAGGCGGCGGGGCCAGCCGGCCGATCCCGGCCGCAGGATCCGCAGGCCGAGGCAGGCGAGCCCGTAGACGATGGCCACCGCGAAGAGTGGGTAGCGATCGAGGAAGAAGCCGTAGAAGCGGGCGTCGAGCTCGGGCGGCATGGCCACCCGCTGGTCGAACCCCGTGGCGAAAGTAAGCGCGATCGCCAGGAGCGCTGCCGCCAGCGGAGTCACGGCCGGCAGCACGCGGCTCAGGCCTCGTAGTTGTCGCGCACCAAGCGGTCGAGCAGGCGCACGCCCCAGCCCGCCCCCCAGCTCCTGTTGATCTCGCTCGCCGACGAGGACATCGCCACGCCGGCGATGTCGAGATGCGCCCAGGGCACGTCGTTGACGTAGCGCTTCAGGAAGGACGCCGCGGTCGCCGCGCCACCATGGCGGCCGCCGGAGTTCTTCATGTCGGCGAACTTCGAGTCGATCGCCTTGTCGTAAGCCGGAATCAGGGGCATCCGCCACACGGCCTCGCCCGTCGCCTCGCCGGCGGCCGTGATCTTGGCCGAGAGCGCGTCGTCGTTGGAGAACATCCCGGCGATGTCCTGGCCGAGGGCGACGATGATCGCCCCCGTCAGGGTCGCGAGGTCGATCATGAACTTCGGCTTGTAGGCGCTCTGGATGTGCCAGAGCACGTCGGCGAGGACGAGGCGGCCCTCGGCGTCGGTGTTGATGATCTCGATGGTCTGGCCCGACATCGAGGTGATGATGTCGCTCGGGCGCATGGCGTTGCCATCCGGCATGTTCTCGACGATGCCGATGGCACCGACGACGTTCACCTTCGCCTTCCGACTGGCGAGCGCGTGTATCGTGCCGACGACGCAGGCGGCTCCGCCCATGTCACCCTTCATGTCCTCCATGCCGCCGGCAGACTTGATCGAGACGCCGCCGGAATCGAAGCAGACGCCCTTGCCGACGAAGGCCAGGGGCGCCTCGGCCGGGTCGGCGGCGCCGTTCCAGCGCATCACCACGACGCGGGCCTCCTTCGTCGAGCCCTGCGCCACGGCGAGGAGGGCGCGCATGCCGAGCGCCTCCAGCTTGCCAGGGCCGAGAACCTCGACCTCGACGCCGAGCTGCGTCAGTGCCTCGGCCCGGCGGGCGAACTCCTCCGGATAGAGGACGTTCGGCGGCTCGTTGATCAGCTCGCGCGCCAGGATGACGCCGTCGGAGACCGCCTCCGAGACCTTCGCGGCCGCCTCGGCGGCGGCGCCATCAGCCACCATCAGGGTCAGCGCGGTGGCCCTGGCATCCTCGCCCTCGGGCTTCTTCTTGGTCTTGTAACGGTCGAAGCTGTAGTGGCGCAGGCGGGCCCCGAGGGCGAAATCGGCAGCGTTCTCGGCCGTGACATCGAGACCGGCGAGGATCAGGGCGGCCTGGGCGTTCCGGCCCGAGACCTTGCTGGCGGTGAAGCCGCCGAGCGCAGGCCAGTCGATCTTGGCGCGGTCCTTCTCCGAGCCGAGGCCGATCACCACCAGGCGGTCGGCGTCGAGGCCTGCGGGTGCGGGCAGTGCCAGGGCCGACAGGGACTTGCCCTTGAAGCGCTCGCTGGCGGCGGCACGGGCGACGAGATCGGCCACGCCGCCGCCGATCGCCTGGGCCACGGCCGGAGCCAGGGCGAGATCGTCGCCGACGAAGAGGACGACGTCGCCCCGGCCCACCGGGCCGAGGGGCCCGAACGCGATCGTAATTCCGTCCGCCATGACGCTAGCTTTCCGAGGATTGGGCTCGAACGAACCGTGCGTTCGAAGTGGTGCGTGCAGGATGTGCGGAGCGGCACGGCATCGGACGTGCCACTCCCGGCGCTTCTGTGTACCTGTTGAGGCACAGAACGCAACGCGACCGGACGGCCGTGAAAGCGCCCAAATCGGCGCGCCCGGATCGGAGTCGACGGCCGGGGGGCGGGACGGATACAAACGGGTGGGGCCGAGGCCTCGCCGGGCGATGCGGGGGGCGATCCGCGAGACGCCGATCCACGAGAACCCATGACGCAGATCGAGCGCTACATCTTCAAAATCGCGCTCGGGGCCTTCTTCGCCTGCCTCGTCGGCCTGACCGGTACGATCTGGGTGACGCAGGCCCTGCGCGAGCTCGACCTCATCACCGCCAAGGGTCAGACCCTGGTCATCTTCTTCCTCATCACCGGTCTTTCGCTGCCGACCCTGATCACCGTGATCGCTCCGGTGGCGCTGTTCATCGCCGTCGTCTACGCGCTGAACAAGCTCAACGGTGATTCCGAGCTCATCGTCATGTCGGCGGCAGGGATGCGACCGCGGCAGATCCTGCGCCCCTTCCTCAGCCTCGGCCTCGCGGTCAGCCTTGCGGTGGCCTTCCTGACGATCCAGGTGATGCCATCGTCGTTCCAGGAACTGCGCGACGTGCTGACCCGGGTGCGCGGCGACTTTATCGCCAACGTGGTCAAGGAGGGGCAGTTCACCAGCCTCGACAGCGGCATCACCTTCCATTTCCGCGAGCGCGGCCCGGGGGGCGCCCTGCTCGGCCTGTTCATCCAGGACAAGCGCGAGGCGGGCAAGTCGGTGGTCTACCTCGCCGAGCGCGGACAGGCGTTGGACTATGGCGGCCAGAGCTATCTCGCCCTGGAGAAGGGCAGCATCCACCGCCAGCAGAAAGATTCCCGCGACGCCTCGATCATCACCTTCGAGCGCTACACCGTCGACCTCGCCGCGTTCACGCCGCCCGACGCCGAGCTGGTCTACAAGCCGCGCGAACGCGCCACGGCGCAGCTGCTGTTCCCCGACACCAGCGAGACCTACTACAAGCAGCAGAAGGGTCGTTTCCGGGCCGAGCTGCACGACCGGCTCTCGTCCTGGCTCTACCCGCTGGCCCTGACCTTCATCGCCTTCGCGGCTCTCGGCGACCCGCGCACCACCCGCCAGGGGCGCGGCCTCGCGGTGGCCGGCGCCGTCCTCGCGGTGGTGGTTGTGCGCATCGGCGGCTTCGCGGCTTCCAGCGCGGCGGCGCGCAGTCCGGGCGCGGTGGTGGCCGTCTACGCCGTGCCCCTCCTCGCCATCCTGATCTCGGCGGTGATCATCTTCAACGGCGCGGCGGTGCGGGACTGGAACGCCCGGGTGGGCCGGGCCGCGACCGGGCTCGTCGGCCGCTTCGGCCGGCGCCCGCGCCTCGGCGTGCAGTGAGGCGGAGCTGACGCCATGCTGATCGGCGCCACCCTTGGCCGCTACTTCGCGATGCGCTTCGTGCGCACGATCCTGGGGGTGTTCCTCACGGTCTTCACGCTGGTCTACACCCTCGATTTCGTCGAACTCCTGCGACGCGCCGGCGACGCCGAAGGCGCGTCCACAGGTTTGATGGCGCAGCTCTCGCTCTATCGAACCCCGGCAGTGGCCGAGGGCGTACTGCCCTTCGCCATCCTGTTCGGCTCGATGGCCGCCCTGCTCCAGCTCTCGCGCAAGCTCGAACTGGTGGTGGCCCGGGCCGCCGGCATCTCGGCCTGGCAATTCCTGCAGCCGGGCGTGTTCGTGGCGCTGGCCATCGGGGCCTTCACGGTGGGGGTCTACAATCCCATTTCGGCGCTGATGAAGCAGCGCTCCACCGAGATCGAGGCGAAGATCTTCGCCCGCTCGACCAAGGCCAACTCGGGTAAGGATCTCTGGATCCGCCAGCGCAGCCTCGACGGGCAGGCCATCATCCGCGCCGACACCGCGGTGGAGGGCACCACCACGCTGGCCGGCGTCTCGGTCTTCGCCTTCGACGAGGCCGGCATCTTCACCGCGCAGATCGAGGCGGCCAAGGCCAGCCTGCACGACGGCTACTGGGAGCTGAGCCAAGCCCGGGTGATGGCCAAGGGCCAGCCTGCCGAAACCTTCGACACCTACCTGATCGCCTCGACCCTGGTACCCTCGCAGGTGCGCCAGCGCTTCACGCCGCCCGAATCCGTGCCTTTCTGGCAACTGCCGGAGACCATCTCACGCTCCGAGCGGGCCGGCCTCGACGCCACGCGGTACCGCCTCCAGTACGACGTCCTGCTGGCGCGGCCCGTCCTGTTCCTGGCCATGGTGCTCGTGGCGGCCAGCGTTTCCTTAAGGTTCTTCCGCTTTGGTGGTGTCGGCAAACTGGTGCTGAGCGGCGTCGCGGCGGGGTTCGTGCTGTACGTCGCCCGACAGGTGCTGGAAGGCCTCGGTGCCTCGGGAATCGTGACGCCGGCTGTGGCGGCGTGGTTCCCGGCCGTGGTAGGGAGTCTCCTTGGTACGCTCACGCTTCTCTATCAGGAGGACGGCTGATGTCGGACTCGGTGGTGGCGAAGGGGCGCAGGCCTTGGCAGGAGTTGGGACTGGCGTTGCGTAAGGTCGCCGACATCACGTTGGCCACGGGGTTCGTGGCGCTGCTCACAGCCGTCGCCCCCGCGGCGACCGGCGGGCAGGCGCTCGCCCAGGGGGCTCCGCGGGCCAGTGCCTCGAAGGCGGACGCCGGCAAGCCGGACTCGGGAAAGCCGGCCGAGCGCCTTCTCGTGGAGGCCGCCGAGCTCGTCTACGACAACGACCGCAACACGGTGACGGCCCGCGGCAACGCCGAGCTGCACTACGGCCCACGCACCTTGCAGGCCGACCGGGTGATCTACGACCGCAAGGCGAGCCGGGTCTTCGCCGAGGGCAACGTGCGCCTGACGGAAGCGTCGGGCGCGGTGGTCACCGGCTCCAAGATGGAGCTCACCGACGACTTCAAGAACGGCTTCATCGACGCCCTCCGGGTGCAGCAGAGCGTCCAGCTCAACGGGCAGACCGTCCGCACCCGCTTCTCGGCGCCCCGCGCCGAGCGGATCGAGGGCGACAGCACCAGCTTCGAATACGGCACCTACACGGCCTGCGAACCCTGCAAGAACAATCCGGAGACGCCGCCGCTCTGGCAGATCCGCGCCACCAAGATCGTCCACAACAATCAGACCCACACCGTCGCGTTCGAGGAATCGACCCTTGAGATCGGCGGCATCCCGGTCGCCTACCTGCCGTATTTCGAGACCGCCGACCCGACGGTGAAGCGCAAGACCGGCTTCCTGACGCCGCGCTTCCTCACTTCGACGGCCCTGGGCTCCGGTCTCGCGACCCCGTTCTTCGTCAACCTGGCGCCGAACTACGACCTGACGCTGTCGCCGGCCTTCCTGAGCAATCAGGGCGTCCTCGGCCAGGCGGAGTTCCGGCACCGGCTGGAGACGGGCTCCTACAACCTGCGCCTCTCCGGCATCTTCCAGACCACGCCGAGCGCCTTCCTGCCCGGCCCCCTCGGGGCGGGAGACCGCGACTTCCGCGGCTCGGTGGAGTCCAAGGGCCAGTTCTACATCAACGACCGCTGGCGCACGGGCTGGGACGTCGTCGGCGTCACCGACAAGTGGTTCCTCGACAACTACCGCATCCGCAACCAGAGCATCACCACGGACTATTTCCGTGAGGCCGTGTCGACCGCCTACCTGATCGGTCAGGGCGATCGCTCGTGGTTCGAGGCGAGGGGCTACTACTTCAAGGGCCTGTCGAGCTTCGACTGGCAGAAGGAGCAGCCCTTCGTCGCGCCGGTGATCGACTACGACAAGCGCATCAACGGACCCGGCTTCCTGGGCGGCGAGGTGCGGTTCGAGGCCAACATCACCAGCCTGACCCGCCAGGCGACGGATTTCCAGGCCGTTCAGAGCCCGACGGCCTATCTCCAGACGCCGACCATCAATGGCCGGACCTACTACCTCTACGAGACATGCACGTCCTTCTCGCGCGGCCAGTGCGTGATCCGGGGCCTCGCCGGCACGAACACCCGCGCCTCGGCCCAGCTGTCCTGGCGCCGCAGCTTCATCGACGACGTCGGCCAGGTCTTCACGCCCTTCGCCTACCTGCGCACGGACGCGTTCTTCGTCGACCCGCGCACCTCCGGCTACCAGAACGCCCTGTCCGCCAACATCGCGACGCAGGACGCGGATTTCTCGGGGCGCGTCCTGCCCGCCGTCGGCATCGACTACCGCTACCCGTTCGTCAGCAATTTCGGGCCGCTGGGCGTGCATACGATCGAGCCGATCGCGCAGGTCATCGCGCGACCGAGCGAGACGCGGATCGGCCGGCTGCCGAACGAGGACGCGCAGAGCCTGATCTTCGACGACACCTCGCTGTTCGAGTGGGACAAGTTCTCGGGCTACGACCGGGTCGAGGGCGGCATGCGCACCAATCTGGGCGCGCAGTACTCCGTCGTGACTCCCGCCGGTTGGTACGCGAACGTGATGTTCGGCGAATCGATCCAAATCGCCGGCGTGAACTCGTTCCGCCGCGGCGACATCGCCAATGTCGGCCTCGATTCCGGCCTCGACAGCCGGGCCTCGGACTTCGTCGGCCGGTTCCAGCTGTCGCCCAACCAGCACATCACCTTCATTACCCGCGGGCGCTTCGATCACGCCGATCTCGGCGTGAACCGGGTCGAGACCGGCGTAATTGCCCGCCTCGCTCCCTTCGCGCCGATCGATCTCTCGGCGTTCTACTCCTATTACAAGGCCCAGCCCGCCCTCGGCTTCGCCAACCGTCGCGAGGGCGTCACCGCCTCGGCCACCTATCACGTGACGCCGAACTGGTTCGTCACGGGCTCGGCCCTGGTGGACCTGTCGCACTACCTCGACGTGCGCGACAACTTCCAGACCGCCTACGCCTCCTACCTCGCGAACCCCGTCGGGGACGCGCCCGTCTACCGCAACCCGGGACGCGCCTATCTCTCGGGCATGAGCATCGGCGGCGGATACCAGGACGAGTGCACGACGGTGTCGGTCAACTACATCGTCTCGCCGGTGGCGGCGGCCCTCGGCACCAGCGAGCGCAACCGGACCGTCCTGCTCCGGCTTGAACTGAAGACCCTGGGCGAGGCGGACTTCCGCCAGAACCTGAACACGGCCATCACGGCCGACGGCATCTCAACGGTCCGCTGAGGCGGCTTGGCCCCTGGAACGACACGGAGTGTTGCGGTGAGCAGCCTGCACGGGCCGATCGCCCTCACCCTCGGAGATCCGGCCGGTATCGGACCGGAACTCGCCCTCATGGCCTGGCGCCTGCGGGACGCCGGGCCCGGGCTGCCGCCCTTCTTCCTGATCGGCGACCCCGCCTTCATCGAGCGGCGGGCAAGCGAACTGAACTTGCGAGTTCCCATCGCGGATGTCGGCCCGGATCTCGCCACCGAAGTCTTCGGGCGCGCCCTGCCGGTGATGGCCCTTCCCAGTGGCGCCGCCATTCATGCCATGGCGGGCCGGCCGGATTCCGCCAATGCCGGTGCGACGCTGGAATCGATCACCACGGCGGTGACCCTCGTCCGTGCCGGGGCGGCGACCGCCCTCGTCACCAACCCGATCGCCAAGTACGTCCTGACGCAGGTCGGCTTCGCGCATCCGGGCCATACCGAGTTCCTGGCCGCCTGCGCGGTGGAGCCCGGCGAGATCCCGCCGCTTCCCGTGATGATGCTGTGGAGCGAAACCCTGGCGGTGGTTCCGGTGACCATTCACGTCGCCCTTCGGCGGGTGCCCGACCTGCTGACGCAGGATCTCGTCCTGCGCACCGCCCGCATCGTGGCGGAGGACCTGCGCCGGCGCTTCGGTCTCGCCCGGCCGCGCCTCGTCCTGTCCGGCCTCAACCCACATGCGGGCGAGAACGGCACCATGGGCACGGAGGATCGTGACGTGTTGGAGCCGGCGGTGCTGCAGTTGCAGAGCGAGGGCATCGACATCCGCGGGCCGTTGCCCGCCGACACCCTGTTCCATGCGCGGGCCCGGGAGACCTACGACGTGGCCCTGACGCCGACCCACGACCAGGCCTTGATCCCGATCAAGACCCTGGCCTTCGACGAGGGCGTGAACGTCACCCTCGGCCTGCCCTTCATCCGGACATCGCCGGACCACGGCACCGCCTTCGACATCGCCGGCAAGGGCATCGCCCGACCCGACAGCCTGATGGCGGCGCTCCGCCTCGCCGCCCGTCTCGTGAAGGCCGGCGCGTGAGCGAGGACGGAAGCATCAGCAGCGATGGCCTGCCGCCCCTGCGGGAGGTGGTGCGCCGGCACGGCCTGGAGCCCAAGAAGGCGCTCGGGCAGAACTTCCTGTTCGACCTCAACCTCACGGGACGGATCGCCCGCTCGGCCGGCCCGCTCGACGGCGTGACCGTGGTCGAGATCGGCCCCGGCCCCGGCGGCCTCACCCGTGCGCTCCTGGCGGAGGGCGCCGCCCGGGTCATCGCCATCGAGCGCGATCCCCGCGCGCTTCCGGCGCTGGCCGAGATCGCGGCGCACTATCCGGGGCGCCTCGACGTGGTCGATGCCGATGCCCTGAGCTTCGACCCGGTGCCGCGGATCGGCACGGGGCCGGTACGGATCGTCGCCAACCTGCCCTACAACATCGGCACGCCCCTGCTGGTGGGCTGGCTCGCCAGCGCAGCCTGGCCGCCCTGGTGGGATTCCCTGACACTGATGTTCCAGCGCGAGGTGGCCGAGCGCATCGTCGCCGACCAGGACGACCGCGCCAATTACGGCCGCCTCGGCGTCCTCTGCGGCTGGCGGACCGAGGCCCACATCCTCTTCGACGTGGCGCCCTCGGCCTTCGTGCCGCCACCGAAGGTGACGTCCTCCATCGTGCGGCTGACGCCCCGGCGCGAGCCGCTGGCCTGTTCGGTTCAGGCCCTGGAGGCGATCACCCGGGCGGCCTTCGGGCAGCGGCGCAAGATGCTGCGTCAGAGCCTCAAGGCGGCGGTGCCCGATCCGGCCCGGCTTCTGGACGCGGCCGGCATCCCCGAGACGGCAAGGGCGGAGGAAGTGCCGGTCTCGGCCTTCGTGGCGATGGCGCAGGCTTACAGGCCCGCCTGATCGCCGCCTCCTGAAACGCGGAAGGGCCCGCGCGGACATCTCCGCGCGGGCCCTTCGTTTTCAGCGGCTCATCGCCGATGTCGGTCGTTCAGCGACCCTGCTGGATCGCCGAGAGGATCCACCGGCCGCCGCGCTCGCGCACGAAGGTCCACAGTTCGACCGCCTCGGGCTCGCCGGTCTCGACGACCCGCTGGGTCTTACGGTCGAGAGTCACATCCTTGATCGCGTAGCGCATCGCCACCGTGGCGTACTCGGCATTGCCCTCGCCCCAGGACTCGGAGAGGTCGCCCTGCAGCAGCTTCACGTCCGAGATCCGATTGACGACACCGCGTGCCTCGTTGGCGCGCAACTCCTCAAGGAAGTAGCCGGCCATCTCCGGGGTGGCGAGGTTGCGGAGCGCGGCCGCATCCTCACGGCCATAGGCAGCCTGCACGTCGTTGAGGGCGATCTCGAAGCTCTCGAAGTCGCCCGGTCCGATCTGGACCGGACGCGCCTGCGCGGGCTGGACCGGTGCGGGACCGCGCTGGGCGTTGCCGTAGCCGCCGCCCGTCGGGGCGCCCCCCAGGGGTGCGCCACCCAACGGGCCCGGATTCGCGCCGGCGCCGTCGAGATTGGAGCGGGACAGGCCGGCCGCGGCCGGTTGGCCCTGGCGCCGGCGGAACCAGCGCACGGCGAAGGAGACGAGCAGGACCACGAGGCCGACCTGCAGGATCAGGCCGAGGAACGAGGCGATGCCGCCGAGGCCGCCGAAGAAGCCGCCGCCCAGGAGCGCGCCGAGCAGGCCTGCGCCGAGCAGGCCGGCCATGAAGCCGCCGCCGAAGCGCCGTCCGGGCTGGGCCGCGGTGTTCATGCCGGGATTGCCCATGGCGGGGCCGGGCTGGGTCTGCGAGCGCTGGATCGGGGCCGGGGCGCCGGGCGCCGTGGTGGTGGCCGAGGGCGGTGCGTAGGTGCGCGAGCCGCGCGAGCCCATGCCACCGCTGCTGCCGCTACCTGGACGCGCCTCGACGACGGGCGCTGCGAGAACCAGCGTCGCGGCGAGCGCGAGGATGGATGCCGCGCGCTTCCGGCGAGTGGTGGAGGTGAGCATGAAAACGCCTCTGGTGAACAACTGGGAAGTCCGGCGATGACGCCGCTCCTGATATGGTGACGTTCGCGCCGGAGTTTTAGTCCGCTGTTCTTGGCAGAATCCTGTTGGATTCCCCTCAGAGCGCGGCAGGGAACACCATCCGGACCGTGGCGCCCTCACCGGGCTTCGAGTCGATCGACACCGTGCCGTTCTGGCGCTTCACGAGGCCGTGGACGATGGCGAGCCCGGCACCCCGACCGGCCTCGCGGCTGGTGACGAAGGGCGCGAGGGCGCGGGCCGCCATTTCGGGGGACATGCCCTGGCCCTCGTCGGTCACCGTGATGCCGACGGCGCCGTCGCCGGGCCGCTGCAGGGCCCGGTCCCCCGGGGGCACAGCGAAGGTCGCGATCACGATGCGCCCGGGCACCGGCATGGCCTCGCAGGCATTGGCCACGATGTGGTTGAGGGCGAGCTCGATCTGGGTCGGGTTGCTGAGGCCGCAGGCGAGCCCCGGCGTGGTCCGGGTCTCCAGGGTGATCCGGGCCGGCAGCGTCGGGCCGATCCGGGCGCCGAACGCTTCGATCAGCCCGTTCAGGTCGACCGGGCGGACATCGGGCGCGATGCGGCGCGAGAAGGCCAGGAGCTGGCGGGTCAGAGTGGTGGCGCGCTCGGCCGCGTCCGTGGAGCGGACGATGGCGCGCTGAATGAAGGGCTCGTCGCGGTCCCCCAGACGACGCTTCAGCCCGTCGATGTAGCCGATGAGGATCTGGAGGAAGTTGTTGAATTCATGGGCCACGCTGTTGGTGAGCAGGCCCAGCGCCTCGCGCTGACGGGAGAGTGCGAGGGCTCCCTCGGCGTCGTGGCGGCGGGTGACGTCCACGACCTGCGCCAGCCGGTAGGGGGTTTCCGGAACCGGGACGAGGTAGACCTGCACCCAGAATGCCGCACCGCCGCCCGGGCGCGCCAGCACCTCGACGCCCTCGGGCGCCCCACCGGAGAGGGCCGCCGCGAAGGTGGCGCCGGAGTCCCGGTCACCGGCGAGCCCGAGCCAGTCGCGCAGGTCGCCGTCGGAGGGCGCATCGGCGGGCCGGCGGACGAGGTCGCGGAGGGCGTGGTTGGCGAGGAGGATGCGGCCGCCGGGCGCGTCCGGCGCCAGCAGCGCGGCCGGCACGGCCGAGGCGGTCAGCAGTCGGGCGAGGCCGGCCTCCGGCGCGCTTTCCGCAGGGTGATCGTCCGTCCGGGGCGATGCCATGGCCTGTCCGCCGATCCGGGGCACGCGGCCCCTCCGGCCGCAAGGCATAGCCCCAACCGGGAGAACGGCAAAGCTGCGCCGGAGACGCTACTGGCGCACCCACATCACCCGGCCGATCCAGGCGATGTCGCTGACGTTGACGACCCGGTCCTCGTGGTCCGGATTCAGCGAGGCGAGCTCGATGGTGCGTGCGGTCTTGCGCTTCAGTTCCTTGGCCAGCACCTCGCCGGCCGCGAGCCGCACCACCACCCGGTCGCCCTTGCGGACCCCGGCGGTCGGCGAGACGATGAGCACGTCGCCGTCGCGGTAGAGGGGGGCCATCGAATCGCCCTGCACCTCCAGGGCGAAGGCGCGATCGTCGGCCAGGTCCGGAAACTCGATCTCCTCCCAGCCGGGACCGCCGGTGGGCATGCCCTCGTCGGTGAAGAGGCGCCCGGCGCCGGCCTGGGTCATGCCGATCAGCGGGATCATGGTGCGCGGCGGTCCATCGCGCGCTTCGATCAGACGGAGAAATTCGTCGAGGCTCGCCCCGGTGGCGGCCAGCACCTTTGAGACCGATTCGGTGGAGGGCCAGCGCTTGCGGCCATCGGGGCCGATGCGCTTCGAGCGATTGAAGCTCGTCGCGTCCAGCCCGGCCCGCCGAGCGAGACCGGACGCGGAGAATCCGTGACGTTCCGCTAGGCGGTCGATTGCGGTCCAAATCTGTTCATGAGACAGCATCGAAAGCTCAAAGCGTATTACGGGTAAGACGTCCAGCCTAGAGTTAGGAAAGTAGAACTATTCTACTCGGATGGCAATGGTGCGAAGGCTGCCGATTCAGCCGGTCGCTTCATCCCCGGGTCCTGGCAACTCATGATGTCAACTTAGTCCGTGAGGTTGCAGTTTCGGACGTCGCGGCGGCGTTTGATCGGCCCTGCGAAACCCGGTACGGAGCGGGCATGGCGCTCATCTACAAGATCTCCCCCCGGGCCCTCTGGCGCAGGGCCGAGGATATCGGCCGCTTCGAGGGCGCCCCGATCGACCGCACCGACGGCTACATCCATTTCTCCACCGCCGCTCAGGTGGGGGAGACCGCGGCCCGCCACTTCGCCGGCGTCGAGGACCTCGTTCTGGTCGCCGTGGAGGCCGAAGATCTCGGGCCGGCCCTGCGATACGAACCGTCGCGGGGGGGCGATCTGTTCCCGCACCTCTACGCCGTCCTGGACCTGAAGGCCGTCCGGTCCGTGACCGACCTGCCCCTCGGGGCCGACGGGCGCCACGTCTTCCCGAGCGATCTCGGCGCAGCCCCCCTCGCCGGCGCGGGCCCCCAAGCCGAAGGACGCCCGGCATGATCGGCGCCCTCTTCCCCCTGGCCAAGCCCCTGCTGCACCGCCTCGATGCCGAGACGGCGCACAATCTCACGCTGCGCGGCCTCGCCGCCCTGCCCCCGCGCCGGCCGCCGGCCGACGATGCACGCCTCTCCGTCGAGGCCCTGGGCCGCCGGTTTCCGAATCCGGTCGGTCTCGCGGCGGGCTTCGACAAGGGCGCCGAGGTGCCCGATGCCCTGCTCGGACTCGGCTTCGGCTTCGTCGAGGTCGGCGGCGTCGTTCCGAAGGCGCAGCCGGGCAATCCCCGCCCCCGGGTCTTCCGGCTGGCACAGGACCAAGCGGTCATCAACCGCTTCGGCCTGAACAGCGAGGGCCTCGAGGTGGTGCGAGGCCGCCTCGCCGCCCGCCAGGGCCGGCCAGGGCGCGTCGGCGTCAATATCGGCGCCAACAAGGATTCGACCAACCGCCTCGCCGACTACGTGACCTGCACCCGCGCCCTGGCGCCGCTGGTGGATTTCGTCACCGTCAACGTCTCCTCGCCGAACACCCCCGGCCTGCGGGACCTCCAGGGCGAAGCCTTCCTCGACGAGCTGCTCGCCCGGGTGGTCGAGGCCCGCGACACGACCCATCCGGCCTCCGCCATCCTGCTGAAGATCGCGCCCGACATCACCCTCGACGCCCTCGACGCGATGACGGCCACCGCCCTGCGGCGCGGCGTCCAGGGTCTGGTCGTGTCCAACACCACCATCGCCCGGCCCGGGACCCTTCGCGAGGCGAGCCTCGCCCACGAGACCGGCGGCCTCTCGGGCCGGCCGCTCTTCGCGGCGGCGACTCGTCTCCTCGCCGAGACCTATCTGCGGGTCGGCGGAAAGCTTCCCCTGGTCGGCGTCGGCGGCATCGACTCGGCGGAGGCCGCCTGGACCAAGATCCGGGCCGGCGCCAGCCTGCTCCAGCTCTATTCGAGCCTTGTCTATGCCGGTCCCGGGCTGATCCCGAAGATCAAGGTCGGGCTGGTGGAGCGCATGAAGGCCGAGGGCGTGCCCCAGCTCGCCCCCGTGGTCGGGCGCGACGCCGCCGCCCTGGCAAAGCTGCCGGGCTGACGCCGCAGCGCCGGGCCAGCGCCCTTACGCTCTCTTCACGTTACCGGATCGCGCGACGGAGTGCCCCGCTTCCAGGGAGAACCCGGACCAGAGCGCGTCCCTCGCAGCATGGTGCTCAGCCATATCACCACACCGCGGGATCAAACACCGAGGCGGCCAAGGTCGGGAATGCCCCTGGGCCTAACGATCCAACAGGCAACCGTTCCGGAGGTAGCTTGTTGAACAGCAATGTCGAGGAAACGCGATCCCGAAACATCGTTGGTGCTTGTGGTCGAGGACGATGACCTCGTCCGCATGATGGCGGTCGACATGGTGGAGGATGCCGGCTTCTCGGTGGTCGAGGCACGTCAAGCCGATGAAGCTTGGTTCATCCTTCACGAGCGTTCGGACATCGGCGTGCTCTTCACGGACGTCGATATGCCCGGGTCTATGTGCGGAGTGACCCTGGCCGAGCGCGTCCACCACGCCTGGCCCGACATCCGGCTCGTCGTGACCTCGGGACGCAACCGGTTCGCGAATCGGGACATGCCGGATCACGGGTTGTTCGTCGCCAAACCCTACAGCTCCTCCCAGGTCGTCGACGCCATCCACCACGCGGCCTGACATCTGGATGGCGTTTACCAGAATGAGGATGCCAGACCGAACGGCGCCCCTTCAGTCTCGGGTGATCTCCAGCAGCGGCGCCTCGGCCGTGAACACGACGCCGCGCGGGCGGTAATCGATCTCGGCCGTCCCCCCGATCTCCTGGGCCAGGGCGCGCTCGATCATGCGGGAGCCGAAGCCGGTTCGCGTCGGTCGCGAGACCCGAGGTCCACCGACCTCCTGCCACTGGAACCAGAGCCGGTCGGGACTGGACCCATCCACGATATCCCAGCTCACGATCACCCGTCCGTCGTCCCGCGAGAGGGAACCGTACTTGACGGAATTCGTCGCGAGTTCGTGGATGGCGAGCGCGAAGGCCAGGGCGACGCGCGGTGCGAGGCGCAGGATCGGTCCGCCGATCTTGAAGCGATGACCCTGCTCGACGCCGAACGGGTGCAGCGCCGCAATGACGACCTCCGTCAGAGTCGCCCAATCGCCACTGCCCCGGGCCAGCATTTCCGTCGCGGCCGACAAGGAACGTAGGCGGGACTCCATCGCGACCTGCGCCTCCTCCAAGGAAGCGGCACCCCGCAGCGTCTGGCGGGAGATGGATTGGACGGTCGCCAGGGTGTTCTGGATGCGGTGGTTGAGCTCGCCCGCAAGGAGGTCGCGGTGCTCTTCGGCCCGCTTGCGGTCCGTGATGTCCAGGCTGATCCCGGCGATGCTCAGAGGTGTGCCATCCGCGCGGTACGAGGCCTGGCCGCGAAACTGCAGCCACCGTGTCTCGCCTCGCGGAGTGATGACACGGATCTCGACGTCGTAGTCCGAGTGGCCGGCAATCGCGGCGTCCCGGGCCGCGAGCTTCCTGGGGAGATCCTCCGGATGGATGGCCTTGAGCATCTCCTCGTAGGTCAGCGGTTCGTTCTGCGGGCGACCAAGGTTCTCCTTGAACCCATCCGACGAGACCAAGCGCATGACGCCGAGATCGAGCGTCCAGGCTCCGAGGCGTCCGGCCTTCAGGGTGAATCGGAGGCGCTCCTCGCTCTCGATGAGTTCGAGGGAGCGGCGGGCCGACTCCGCCTCCAGGGCGTCGCGGTCCTTCTGGAGGACGACAAGCCGCTCCTTTTCGAGGGTCACGTCATACTGCGAGGCGAAGAAGTAAGTCAGTTCGCCGTCGGGCGCGAAGACAGGCGAGACGAGGAGGCGGTTCCAGAAAGCGATGCCGTCCTTGCGGTGGTTCTTCAGGTCGATCTCGATGGTGACGCGCCGGTCGATGGCGTCCCTGACCCGCTTGACGTCCTCGGGGTTCGTCTCGGGGCCCTGCAGGAAACGGCAGTTGCGTCCGATGATCTCCGGGCGTTCGTAGCCGGTGAGCTTCACGAACGCGTCGTTCACGTACACGATGGGATTGTCGGGCAACCGCGGATCGGTGATCACCATCGGCATGCGCGTCGCGCGCACGGCAGCGGCGAAGGGATCGGAGCCGACGACGGAGCTGGTGATCTCGGCGTCGATGCGCGCGCCGTCTTCGTAGTCGTTCAAGTGTCGGCCGTCCCGGTGATCAGAAGCGTTCTAGTGAACGATCCTGATCAGGCCAGGGGTGTGATTGTCACACCGCCCATCGCCGCTGCGCGTTCGGTCCCGACGCTCGTGAACATCGGGAAGCGCGAGCCCAGCCGCCGATCTCGAAGACCTTCACGGGCGTCAAGACCTGAACCTCGTCGGCGTTCGGTCTTCCGCTCCAACGACCGGCGAGATCTCGGGCTGCGCCTCAGCCGCTGAACAGCGACCGAGGCCTCCCACGGCGTTCGATTCCAGTAAGGCCAGAGTGGTGATCGGCGCCACCAGAATGACGGTGGGATACCGTTAGCTGGCGAGACGCTGCGCCTGACGCTTGGCGGTATCGAAGGCCTGGAGGTCGAGCGCGAGGTTGATGACCTGCGTGCTCTTCAGGCGTGTGGGCTCGATGGCGCTGCCGATGCCATGCTGCAGGTAGACCTCTTCCACCTCCGGCGTCCGCATGGCGCCGCCCATGGTCCAGTTGGGAAAGGAGCGGCTCGGACTGTTGCGCGCATCCATGATGGTCGCCGTCGTGTGGCGCGGATCCCGTGCAATACGATTATAAGTCGCGCTTACCTGCGCCTGCTCACCCTCCAGGATCTGGATGAACCAGGTCTTGTCGAAGATCAGGAACCCGGTGATCCCGTCTCGGCTGTTGTTGCGCTGTGAGGCTGTGACGATCTCCCGCAAATTCGTCAGCATCGCCCGGTCGTTGCCGAGGACGACGTTGCGGCTGTAATAAACAAGCTGGTGGATCATCGCAGTTTTTCGCTTCTGCCATCAGGCGTTGTATGAGTAGATCTTTTTCTCTCTCGACCAGATGGATTGATAACGTAGCCCGGCGAAGATCGTCTTTAATCTGATTTGCTTGTTTGGCAGCTAAGTTAATCAAATGTCAAGGTAGGAATTTGCGAAGCCGCTCGATTTTTCACTCTGCCGGATCCTTTCGAGATCCCGTCGCCACGATCCGCATCATCGCATCCGGCAGGGGACGCTGAAGCTCCAGCGCAATCTCGGTCGGGGCCGCGAGCCAGGTGCTCCACGCCTCCGGCGTCGTCAGCAGCACCGGCATGGCCTTCGGGTGGATCGGGCCGACGATACCGTTGGCCTCGCAGGTCAGGAAGGAGAACAGGTGGTGCTCCTCCTCGATGCGGTCGGGGTTCTCGGCCTTCGTGCCGCGCACCCCCGTCCAGGGGCGCCAGATGCCGGCGAACGCAAACAGCGGCCGGTCCTCGCCGAGAGCGAACCAGGTCGGCGTCTTTCGCGGCTTGGTGTCGGCGTACTCGCTGAACGAGGACACCGGTACCAGGCAGCGGTACTCCGGCCTGAGCCAGGGCCGCCAGTGCGGGCTCTTCACGTTGCGCACGTTGGTCACAGGATGCTCGCCGAACGACTTCGGGCCCGGGATGCCCCAGCGCAACATCTCCAGGACGCGTTCGCCGTCCTCGGTCACGCGCACGATCGGCGCGCGCTGATCGGGGAAGATGCCCGGCAGCGGCGGCAGGTTGCCGGTGCGATCGACCGACACGCCGAAGGAAGCGCGGATCTCGGCCTGTGGCGTGATCAGGCTGTAGAGGTTGCACATGGCTCAGGTCCTCGACGGCAGCCCCGCGGGTTCAGGGCCACCCGTGGTGTCGAGCTTGGCCCGGCACGTCATGCCGTAGACGTTGGGGGTCCGGCTTCCAACCTCGCGCTGGAAGCGGCAGGTTTGCGTGAGGGCCAGGTACACGTCCAGCACCGAGGCATGCGCGCCGAAGCGCTGGCGCAGTCGCTCGATCACATAGGATCCGCGCCGTCCGCAGGGACTGCACAGGAGGACGATGCGTTCGGCGCGGACATCGCACAGGCGCTCCACGTCAGGTGCCCCGACCGGGTCCGGCACCGCGAACGTAGCCATAGGAGATCCGCCGTTCGGCCGTGGCCAGCTTCGCCTCCAAGCTCAGGATGTCCTCGATGGCCTGCAGCAGGGCCCGGCGGGCATCGCCACCGGCCGCTTCTGCGTAGGCCAGAGCGATCATCTCGGCCTCGCTCATGGACGCCATCTCGGCGATCTGCGTTGCGGTCATGGGTCTTGTCCTACCTTCAGTACAAAGCAGGAACATTCTGGACGGGCGCGGGTCAAACGCTTTGTGGACGACCTGTGCAGACCGGGGACAGAGGGCAGAAACGCCTTGCCAGGGGGAGCGTCACGCTGCGCTTCGAAAAGCTGTCAAGCATAGCAAGAGACCCGCCGCGGCCAGGGCCAGGCGGGTCTCGAAGGCATATCCGTAGGGCTCGGCCTTTACAGGCTCAAGGAGGCGTTGGCCGAGCCGACGATGCTGCAGACGATGCCACCCGCGAAGGCAGCGATCATCGCGGTGGAGAAGCCTTTCAGCAGCATGGGAGTCTCCGTCGCGAGCCCAATCAGCAGCGGTTTCCGCCCGAGGTCTGGCCGTATTGCTGGGTGGGGAAGTTCTGCTGGTTGGCGTTGCCCTCGGCGGCCGAGCTCATCGGGCAACCGAGATAGGCCGGAGGACGGCGCACATCGTTGACCGAGCCCGTGGTCTCGACGTCGTAGGGTGCGAACGACGTGTAGCGAGAGGGGCTGTCATAGGCCATGGCGGACGAGATCGGAGCAACGCCAAGGACAAGGGCGGTGGCGAGGGCGGCGATACGGGTCTTCATTAAAGCTTACGAGCTCCTTCACAGTACGAACCAATGTCTTGGTTCGTTTCTCTCTGTGTCTGAAACCAATATGGGGAGCCGTTTTCATTCTTGACGTGCCAGGGGACACGCACTGCACCGGATTAAAACTGAGCGTCGCAAATCCGGCCTCGGCTGGTCAGGCACGGGGCACCGAAGAGACATCCCAAGGCGTTGCATTTGATAGAGGTATACCAGAGACATTGCCTGAGCGGACGTTTCCGATCCAGGATCCAGGCTGCCCCACTTGGCCACCTGTGATCCGATCCGGGCTACGATCTCGCAAATGCCAACCCCATATCCCGGTCGAGAGCGGAGACGATGTCGTGTTCACAGTGAAGGGGATTGATCCGAGTGGCAGGGTGATGACCTTCGCCTGCGGCACGGACGAACAGGCGATGGAGAAGACGTGGGAGCTGCGGCGGCGAGGCTTTCGGGACGTCGTGGTCGTCGATCCCAAAGGCAAGGAGCTCGGCGATGGGGCGTTCGAGCGCTCCCTGGAGATCGACTGGGAATGAGCCGCGTGGCAGGCGGGTTACCCGGTGCGTGGCTCTAGCGCGTGCAGTCAGGCGCGACGCCACCGCATCGCGGCGAGCGTGCCCTCGATCTGCCCTCGCATTCATAGGTTCGCCGTCGAACGCTCCCCCCGGCTGCCGAGGGCATGAAGGGTTGCCATGGGCTCGTTCCGATGGGCCTCGCCCCGGGCGATCACGTCATCGCGTACCTCGACCGTCTCCGCGGGCAACCCGTTCGTATGCCCTCCCCGTTCAGGCATCTCGGCTTTGGCCGCCGTCGGCACGACATGGAACGCCAGGGAGGCCTTTTGGCTTGCGCGGGAACGACCGGCTTCACGAGCCTCGATCAGTCGAACTGGTGGTCGAATGGTGCGGTCCCCCCGACAGTCAGCCCGTGCGCCGCCCCTGTTCGGCCTCTGCGCGCCAGGCATCGCACTCGCGCTCGGCCTGCGCCAGTCGGAGACGCAAGGCCTCGTTCTCAGCGTGCTGCTCACCCGCGTCGACCGCCAGCTCGACGCATTGGTCCTGAACCTCCGCGAGTTGTCGGCGCAGCTCCGCATTCTCGATGACCACGGCAAGGAAATCGGCGCTGCGCTGGTCGCTCATTCCGTCCCCTATCACACCCATCCTGGGGCGGCGGGTCTATCTCAGCTCGCTGAACGCCACCACCCGGGACAGCGCGGCCCCCGGCCGCGGATCCCTGCCGCGCGATGCACGATGGCCTCGTACCGATCCACGGACTCCCTCAGGAGATCGCCCAGGCGAGCACCAGCATGCCGCCGAGGAATATCCCATAGGTGGCCATCACGGCGACGACTTCGCGATGCTGCCGGAGGACGGAATGGGAAGCGAGGAGCATGACACGGGACCAGAAGCTGGAATGCCCCCTCTTCTGATCCAAGACCCCTCCTGAGGCGAGACCTTCGGCCTGCGGAACGAACGAGAAACATCGCTCGTGGTGCGGCGGTCACAAAGCCGCCGAACGACGGCCTTGCCCCTTGCTGAAGGGAGGCGCCAAGAGCTTTGCGGTCGAGGCCGGCATCAGAGCCGCGCTGGTGCTGCGAAGCGATTCCCGAGATTGATCAAACGGATCCGGCAAGGGCTCGATATACGCCCAGCCCATGGCGTTGCGCCGCTCGATCAGATCCATCACCGCGTCGACGGCTCGACGAAGACGCACCCGGGTCATCGTGGCTTCGCTGTCCAGGGCTGGGTTGAGCGCTTCGAAGACGAGGTCTTCCTTGAACGCGGTCTCGATGAGGATTTCCTCTATCTCATGACGAACAGGATCAAGGAATTCGATGCCATAGCCGTCCGCTTCTCGCCGGGCGATGCGACACGCACGGGGTAGGCTGCTCAAGCCGATCGCAAGATCGAAATTTGCCGGGATGGGCGCGTTCTTCGGCGTACGCACGAAGCTTCCGTGAGTGGAGATATCTGTGATGAGGCAAGGAATAGCGTTACTTGAGAGCGGAACGAAGATCCTCGCCTCCAGATTGCATTGCTGTCTTTTGAATCGCCGCCGATCGGGCATCTACTATACCATTTTGTTGCATTAATACATCAAACTCGAGCCAATATCCCGATTGCCGGGTTAACAAACAATGAAATTACCCGGGAAAAGAATTTTGTGTCTCTGCGGAACTTCCTGTGAGACATTGGGTACATGCAAATCTAGTACGGGCCTCAGAAGAGATCACCAAAAGCGTTGCGCCTGAACAAGGTATACCAGCGCCGGCGCTGGTGCTCGGGTGATCGGGGTTCATGAGGCTGCGCTGGCCAAAGGCCGAACGGTCCCGGGTCGCGTTGTTCGTCGTGTCGCGGTCGCCGGTGGTCAGGATCACGCGTGTGGTTCGTACGGTACCCAGAGCATCGTCGGCCCCACTCGCCGGACAGACGAAGCGCCCTGCCCCGTCACGCCAGGAGCCCTCCCCTCCGTCCCACCAGCGCCCATCCGTTAGATGGAAGACGCGCCGTCCATGCGGACGGGCGCAGACCTCGCAACGTCCCTTGGCTCGCTCGAAGCGGATCACGGCCGAGAGATGCGGCCAGTCGGTGGGGTAGACGAAGCGGTGCTCGCGCCGGATCCGCTACGTCTGCCTCGCTGCGGGGGCGGGCCTGGAGGAACTCGCTGAAGAGCGTGTCCCGGCTGACCCCGAGGCGCGTGGCGATGGCCGCGATCGAGAGAGTCGATGGTGCGCATCATCTGGACGAGCGAGCGTCCAGACGACGAGCACGTCGGTGGGGCGGAGTGAGGCGAGGGCCGCCTCGAACTCGGGGCCCTTGATCCCGGCCTTATCGAACGTCTTCTCCTCGAGCAGGCACTCGCAGCCGGCTCGTGTCAGCGCATCACGCTGCAGGTCGAGGGTCGAGACGAGGGCATATCGGGATCGTGATTCCGGTACGTTTCATCCGCACTGGAAATCCAATCCTATCTTTCCCGACAGAGATGGGGCGTCTCGAGGGTGCGTAGATCGGACCCGGCAAGGGTAATCGGAAAACAATCGGATCTTCGACATCCCGGCCATTCGAGCGAATGCCTAGTGCTTTCTGGGGTTCATCATCGAGGTTCCATCGCAACCAATCACCCTGCGATCAGTTTCTTGTGATCAGCACCTCCGAACGCGTCTGCGCCGTTCCCGGCTGATCCAAGGACATCGACATGCGGGCTTTAAAGGCGATGACGATCGCCGCGCTGGTTCTGAACCCAGCCCTTGCACGCGCTCAAGGCGCATTGAGTCAGCCCACGCCCGATAGCAGCGGCGGAACCGGTAGACCTGCGAACCTTTGCACGGAACTCGTTGCCTTCGTGAAACAGCCCGAGGCCGCGACAAAGGCCGCGGAGGCACCGCCACAGCTCGCTACGGCGGTGACGGCCAAGAAGAGTGACGATACGTCAGCGAAGCCCTCAGCTCCGGGCACGCCCCAGAACACCTCGGGTCAGAGCGGGCAGATCACGGCCTCCGGACCGGGTGCGGCTGGCCCCCAGGGTGAGGCGCAGAACAAGGCCGCTCCGGCAGGCTCCACGGCCACGGCATCGGGACCTGCGAAGGTTGCGTCTGCGACGGTCCCGGCTGCGCCCGCGGCTCCCAAACCTTCCGCCGAGAACGTGCAGCAGATCGAGAGCGCGGCGGGCACGAACGACATCCAGGGTTGCCGAGCCGCTGCTCAGACCATGCGGCGGGCCGGCGTCGTGATGCCAGGGCCACTCCTGGCTCTCGCCGCAATGGCACCCCGGCTCCTGGAAACCGCCCCTCGTCCCTGAGAACGCTCGACCCCCGTCGCACGCGCACCGTCTCCTCGATCAGGGAGCCACTTTCACCACAGAGGATCACACTATGACGCGCCGCTCGACCACGCCCTGGCTGGTTCCCGCTCTCATCGGGTCTGCTGCTGCTCTTGGTGCATCCGCGCTGTTTGCGGTCGTGAGCGCCCGCGAAGCCGAGCGGCGCACGCGGCCCATCGGCGACTTCATGACCGTGGATGGTGTGCGCTTGCACTACATCGTCCGAGGCCACGGTCAGCCCTTGGTGCTGATCCACGGCAACGGCACGATGATCCAGGACTTCCTGGTCAGCGGAATCGTGGACGAACTCGCCAAGCGCTACCGGGTCATCATCTTCGACCGGCCGGGCTATGGCTACAGCAGCCGGCCCCGCGGGATCTGGACCCCGCGGGCTCATGCGACGTTGTACGAAAAGGCTCTGGAGCGGCTTGGCGTCTCGAACGCGGTGGTCCTTGGGCACTCCTGGGGCAGCCTTGTCGCCATCGCGCTGGCGCTGCAGGCGCCAAGCCTCGTGCGGAGCCTCGTCTTGGCTTCGGGCTACTACTACCCGACGCTGCGGGCCGATGTGATCCTGGCTTCACCCCCGGCGATCCCCGGCATTGGGGACGTCCTGCGCTACACCGTATCGCCACTCGTTGGTCGGGCTCTCATGCCGGGCATGATCAAGGGGATGTTTGCGCCGGCTCGCGTGCCGGAGCGGTTTGATCGGGAGTTCCCCAAGGAGATGATGCTGCGACCTCTGCAGCTCCGAGCATCCGCTGAGGATGCTGCGTTGATGACCCCGGTGACGGTCGAACTGCAGGCGCACTACCGCGAACTCAAATTGCCCGTCGTCATCATCGCCGGGGCCGACGATCAGATCGCAGATGTCGGACGTCAATCCGAGCGATTGCACCACGCCTTGCCTCAGAGCGAATTCATCGTCGTCCCAGGCATGGGCCACATGATCCATCATCTTGCGCCAAAGCAGGTCGTTCAGGCCATCGACCGCGCGTTCGAGATGGCACGCGGCGACCGTGTGTAATCAGAAAGGGCGGGACGATTTCGCATGGCACACTACATCGCAATCGAGAGAGCTACGGGCCGCGTCTACGGCGATACGGCACGCTTTGGTCAAGCCGGGAACGTGGCTTCCCCGGATGATGCGGTCTTTCTCTTTGACCGCCATCATGGCCGTGCGGCTCGCGGGTTTGGTCACGTCGGGCCAACGAGCACGGCGGCAAGCTATGACGTCTATGAGATCCAGCCATCCGGCTCTCATGCTCCGACGGCCAGCGAGGCTGGAGCACAGGCCCTCGTGAAGGACCACGGATCGTGGGTGGTCGCGCTCGTCAGCTACAATTCCTGACGGGCCTAGGACCGCGCAATCGATCTCGTCACGGAAAAGGCCAGAAACGCACTGGCTCCGACGGAAAGAGCTGCGATCACCAACAAATCGACGTCCGGCTCAAGCCACCTCAAGCCGGCCCCGATGTGCCAGGCATGAAGCCAGAAGCCGCTGATGGGAAGTGCCAGCACCGCTGTCGTCACAAGGTAGATGCGCCACCTGAACATCCGGCGAGCCTACGCTTGATCACGTGGAAGCGCTATTCCCGCAACATGTTACGCCTGTCCCAGGCATGGCGAAGCCGGTCAGCGCGACAGGCGAGCAAGGCTCCCGCTCCCATCGGACCAACCGGCTTCAGTCGTACAGTATTGCGGCCGGCCGTGTCGGCCAGCAGCGTGATCGGCTTGGACCGAGGCAAACACCTCATCTCCGATCTGACAGATGCAGTTTCGGTCAAGGTGGTTAAAGCTTCCTTACCTTTCACCGGAAGACCGCGAACCGAAACGGTGGGCCTTCGCGTTTCAGGCCGGCCTGAAGGTCGGCTGACAGCCGCCTCGGCGACGTCTGATGTCGGAACGACCGCTGTTTCCCGACATCGTTGCCGTCCGGTGTGCGTATGACCGCATCGTGACGCGGGCCATCCGCATTCGACCCACCCCTGCCCTTCAGCGTCCTTGAGGCGATGCTGGGAAGCAGGCGTTCGACACCCCATCCGGGATCGGAATCCTCGAACGCAGGAACCGCGCGGATGGCCGCCATCGGCCTTCCGACCATCGGGGAAGACAACGGGCGTGCTGTCCGACGGCGTCTCATCTTGTCGCCTCCTGCCCCTCGCGACCGGGCCTGCGGAATTCCAGCGGGAAGTTGTTCAGGACGCGCCAGAGTTCGTAGCCGACCGTCACCGTCTCCATCTGGATCCATCCGCGCACCTTGGCGCCCAGGGGAATGAACGCGACGTCCGGCCAGGCGATCTTGCCGGGTGCCGGCTCCACCAGGACCCGGAACAGGCCGTTCGGCTGAGCCGAGGGGTCAATCATCCGAACCTGCCCATCGAACAGGCCGTGGGCCACCGATGGCCAGCCGCTGAACTGAATGGCCGGCCAGCCCTCGAAGGCGAGGCGCACGGGCTGCCCGGGCCGGATCAGGGCCACGTCGCGGCCATCGACCATCAGTTCCACCACGCGCGTGGAGGCGTGCGGAGCCAGGGTGGCGAGGATGTCCCCGGCATTGACCAGGGTCGCTCCGGCCGCCGCGTTGATATGCAGGATCCGCCCATCGCGTGGTGCGCGCACCAGCTGCGCCGCCTGACGGTTCGCCGTCACATCCAGGCGACTCAGCTTCCCCCTGACCTCGGCCAGCCGCACGCGGCGCTCCGCAACACGGATCTGCGCGGCCTCGAAGTTGCGCCGCGTCACGAAGCCCTTGTCCGCGGCCTCCCGGGTCTGGCTGACCTCGCTCTCGACCACCCGCACCGCCTGTTCGGCGGCCGCGATCTCGGCCTCGATCTGCTCCCGCTCGGCCCCGAGCCGCTGAAGCAGGAAGGGGTCGTTGTCGGCAAGCCGTGCGATCGGATCGCCCGCCCGGACCCTTTGGCCATCCTCCACGTACCAGTGCTCGACCCGCCCTTGGACGAGGGCCGTGATCGTCTGCACGCGGTCGGCCGGGTTGGGCGCGATCACGCGGCCCGTTCCGGCCGAGGTCTGGACCCAGGGCACGGTGAGGAGGATCAGCGCCGCCAGGACGAGGCCGATACCGAGCATCCAGGCGAGCGCGAGGGCGGCACGGGGCGGGCGGATCGCGGTCAGCGTCGGGAAGTGATGCAGGTGTTCAGGCCGCGACAGCACGGGACGTCTCCTTGTCGTTGGCGCGGGCGAGCAGACCCGCGGGATCCGCGAACCGGACCTGGTCGCGCCTGCAGAGCCAGAGATAGCCGTCGTAGGCCTGTATCTCGGGACGTTGGGTGAAGTGCAGAACCGTCGTGCCCGCCTGGCGCAGGGCCACCAGAGCCGCCGCGACGTGTTCGGGCGCCACGAGGTCGTAGAGGGTACTCAGGATCAGGAGCTTGGGGGGCCGCGCCACCGCCGCGGCCAGCTTCAGGGCCATGATCTCGCGGGTCGAGAGCGGCCAGCCCGAGGACGAGAGCGGCGTGTCGAGGCCCTGCGGCAGCTGCAGGATGCGCTCCGACAGACCGAGGCGGTCGAGGCAATCCTGGGTCGTGGCTCCTCCCTGGTCGTCCGCGAGGGCGAGGTAGGCGCGGATCGTGGTCTCGACGAGCGTCGGACGGTCGAGAACCAGGATCTCGGAGCGCAGGCGATACATCTCGAAGGAGGCGATGTCGGCCCCGCCGATCATCACCAACCCGCGCCGCGGCTGCACCGAGCGCTTGAGCAGCGCGGCCACCGCTTGCTCGACCTGCGCCTCCGCGGTGACGGCGATCTGCTCGCCGCTGCCGACGGCGAAGTCCAGGCGCCCGCCCTCGACCTCGACGTCGCGTAGGCGAAGGGAGCCGGTCGCCGGCACCGCCCCCGTCCGCGCGAGGTCGTTCTCCTGCTCGATGTCGTAGAACAGCGACAGTTCGTGCAGCGCGGCCACGAGGTCGTAGAAGCTCTCCAGGTAGGAGCCGAGCTGCGAGATGCCGTAGAACACCCCCGACAGGACGAGTTCGGCCGCCACGAGCTGCCCGATCGAGAGCTGGCCCTGCAGGATCAGCCATCCGCCCAGCGCCAGCAGGGCCGCGCTGGCAACGGCGTAGACCGTAAGGCAGCCGAGGGTCTGCGCGAAGGTGTGACCGAAGTGGCGGCGGTGCGCCCGCACATAGGCGGCCGTCACGGCTTCCGAGCGCTGCAGGGCGAAGTCGAGGTGGCGGCTGCTCTTGTAGAACCCGTTCGAGCCGCCCACGCTCTCCAGCCAGCGGGCGGTGTCGTGCTTGGCGTGGCTGAGCCGCACACCCGAGCGGATCGCCGGGCCGGCCCAGACCAGCCACAGGAACAGCAGCGCGCCGACGAGGACCCCGTTAAAGGCCAGGAAGAAAGGGTGGTAGAAGCTCGTCAGGATCAGGCCGAGGGTCGATTGGAGGACGATGGCAAAGCCGCCGATCAGAAGGTGCGGCACCGCCCTCTGGACCGTCATGAGGTCGAAGAACCGATTGAACAGGTCGCCCCGCTGGGCGTCGTCGAAGAACGGATTGCGGGCGTGGACCGCGCGCAGGGTGATCTCCGCCACGATGCGGCCGAAGACGCGCCGCTCGAACAGCGCCATGAGGTAGACCCGGGCGGCGCTGAGCGCCGCCGCGATCGCCAGCAGGAGCAGGAGAAGTCCGGACAGCACGAACAGGGGCGCCGGCAGCGCGGTGTTCGCGACCGAATTGATCAGCAACTGGACCGAGATGGGCGTGGCAAGGCCCAGGAGGGCGATGGCGGCCCCGTAGACGACCGCCATCCAGACGTATCCGGCCTCCGGCTTCAGGAGGCGTCCGATCAGCTTGCAGGCCTTTGCCAAGGTCAGCGGTGTGTGCGGCGGCGCGATCATGGTTCACATCGTTCCAGGGTGGCGCACGCAGCCGCTCGCGATCCGCGACCGGCCAGTGCTCGGATTTCGTATGAGGACGGCGCAGCCTTTGCCCCGGCTGCGCGTCCGCGCGGACTCGACCGATCCGCTCTGCAACGGGCGGTCGGCTGGGCGCCTGACGGGCGCCTCGCACTCCAGGCAGCCGCGGGAAAAGCGGTCCTGCCGGATGCAGGGCTATGCGGGGGTCTTGGAACGCATGTGCGGCGGGCGCTCGCGTAGCGGTTCGCCAGAAGCCTGTCGGCTTTGGCGAACCGAGGGGGGCGGGCCGGCGGCCCGCGGGGTCAGCGTCGTCCACCGGCCCATGGGCCGGCGGCAGGGGCGTCAGCAGCGATAACCACCCGAGACCTGGCCGTACTGCTGGAACGGAAAGTTCTGCTGATTGGCGTTCCCTTCCTGAGCCGAACTCCGCCGGCAACCGTATGCGCTGTAGCCCTGATCCGTCGGCAGCGTGATCGCGCCGGTGACCAGACCGTCCCAGGTGGTGGGGGGAAGGGGGCGCTGCTGCGGACCGACCCGGTAGTCGGCCATCGCCACCGAGGTCGCCCCGGCGACACCGAGGGCGACCACGAGCGTCGCAGCAAAGGTCTTCATCACGGCTTTCATGGCTCATCTCCATTGCTTGGGCTTGGGGCACGCGAACCGGTGGGTTCGCGTGATTGGGCTGGGGCTCGAAGCGGCCTCTGTCCGCCGCATCGGTCCCGTGCTGCCACAACAGAGATTTGGATAAGCCCAGGCAATCGACAATGTCTCCGTCACAATACAAAGCATTGCGTTTTCAAATGGAGCGATCACCGCCGCTTACGATACGGCAGAAGTCATTGTATTCAAAATACCCACTAGCATACACTTCAGTCTTCATGTGCGATCCGTCACACGGGAACCGAATTCGGTCAATCTGCTCAGCGAGACTTTGTCCCAGCTTCTTGTACGGCGAATGAAGGCCTCGACATCAAAGGGATGCCGATGCCATCGCTCCCCTTCGATCTCGATCTTTTGCGCACCTTCGTGGCCATCGTCGACAATGGCAGCTTCACCCGCGCCGCCCGGCGCATGGAGCTGACCCAGTCGACGGTCTCCCTGCAGATCAAGCGGCTGGAGGAGGGCCTTGGACAACGCCTGTTCGACCGGGATGGTCGGGAATTGCAGTTGACGCCCGAAGGCGAGGTTCTGCTGACGTATGCGCGGCAGATGCTGAAGCTCGGGAGCGAGGTCCTTTCTCGCATCGTCGAACCGGATGTGCGGGGCGTGGTTCGGCTGGGCACACCCGAGGATTTCGCCACCGTGCACCTATCGGACATCCTGGCCCGCTTCGCGCGCGCCCACCCGCAGGTCGCGCTGGAGGTGTGCTGCGACTTCACCGTGAACCTGCTCGACGATTTCTCGAAGGGCCGCTACGACCTGATGCTGTTCAAGCGCGAGCCTCAGGGGTCCGGCGGCGGCACGAAGGTCTGGCGGGAAATCCTCGACTGGGCCGCATCGCCCCGCCTCCTCACGGAAGCCAGCGATCCGGTGCCGCTCGTCCTTCCGCCTTCGCCCGACGTGTACCGCCGGCGCGCCTTGTCCGCGCTGGATGCGAGTGGACGCCCCTGGCGCGTGGTCTACACGAGCCAGAGCCTGGCGGGCCTTCAAGCGGCGGTTCAGGCGGGACTCGGTGTCACCGTGCTGCCGACCGAGATGATCCCGGCAGGACTGGTCTCGGTCGGCAATCGCCTACGATTGCCGAAGCTGCCGGACACCGAGATCGTCCTCTACCGGGCGCCCGGCCCCCTCTCACCGGCTGCAGAACTCCTGTCCTCCACGATCATCGCTGCACTGGAGCGGCACGCGACCTGCCAGGAAACAGTCGCTTTGTAGCGTCGCCAGTCCGGCAACACTGTCGTCCTACGAACACCGCAGGTGGTCCGAGACGTCCCGAAACAGGGCTGCACCGTCTCGTCGATGGGAACCACATCACCGTGTCCGGCGCTTTGCCGGCCATCTATGCCGCCCGCACCGTTGCGAGAAATTGACGGACCTGGGCGTTCAAGTGCTCGGACTGACGTGACAGCTCGGAGGCGGCGCCCAGTACCTGGGCGGCGGCCGCGCCCGTCTCTTCGGCGGCGCCGGCTACCCCCGAAATGTTACTCGTGACTTCGCTCGTCCCCATCGCGGCCTGCGCGACGTTGCGCACGATCTCCTGGGTGGCCGCCCCCTGCTCCTCCACCGCCGCCGCGATCGTCGTTGCAACCCCGCTGATGTCCTGAATACGTGCGGTGATGCTGCCGATCGCCGAGACGGCGCGCGCTGTCGAGCCCTGGATCTGGGCGATATGCCCGCCAATCTCCTGCGTGGCCCGCGCCGTCTGGTTGGCCAGCTCCTTGACCTCGGCGGCCACCACCGCGAAGCCCCGGCCCGCCTCGCCGGCCCGCGCCGCCTCGATGGTGGCGTTGAGCGCCAGCAGGTTGGTCTGGCCGGCGATCGAGGTGATCATCGTCACCACGTCGCCGATGCGCGCCACGGCCGTGTTGAGCTGCTGGACCAGCTCAGCCGTCTCGGCGGCCTCTCGAACCGCGCTCTGCGCCATCGTGGCGGACGTGCTGACCTGGCGGCCGATCTCCTGCACCGAGGAGCCGAGCTCCTCGGCCGCGGCCGCCACGGTGTTGACGTTGGAAGCGGCTTCTTCCGCCGCGGCAGCGACACTGGTCGTCTGGTTGGCGGTCTGGGTGGCCGTGCCGGCCATGCTCTGGGCGTTGGCCTGCAGCTCGGTGGCCGAACTCGTCACCATGCCGATGATGCCGCCCACCGCCCCTTCGAAGCTGTCGGCCATCGCCCGCATCGCCGCCTGGCGCTGCGCCTCCGCCCCCGCCCGCGCCTGGACCGTGTCCTCCTCAAGGGCCCGCATTCTGATCAGACCGTCCTTGAACACCTGGACGGCGTCCGCGATGGTGCCGATCTCGGTCCGGGCGCCCTGGTGCGGGATGGTCACGGAGAGGTCGCCGCCCGCCAGCGCCTGCATGGGCCGGACCACGGCGCGAATGCCGTGCGTGACGCCGTGGATGATGAGCGTTGCAGAGACGGTGGAGATGAGGAGACACAGTGCTATGGCGATGAGCCCCCAGGTATGGGTCGTCTCGAAGACGGTCTTGCTCTCGGCCTGAGCTGCACTGGCGCCCTCGTTGTTCATGGCAACGAGCTTGTCGAGGGCTGCGGAGGCTGCACGGCGGGGGATGATGCCCTGACTTTCATAGAGCGCGTAGGCTTGAGCCTTCTGACCGGCACGCGAGAGCTGAAGAATGGACTGGCGCACGCCCTCGAAATTCCGGGCTTCACGCGTGAACGTCTCGTAGAGCGCACGCTCGTCAGACGTGTCGATCATCGGCTCGAAAGCGGACTTCTTCTCGTCGAGCTTTTTGCCAAAGCGCTCCATGTCGGTCTCGATGCGTGCGACGAGTGCCGGGTCGACGGCTTGCGTGTGACGCAGGACGAGAGCGCTGGTCCGTGCAGTGAGCGTATCAATCTCGCCGAGGAGGCGCATGCTCGGCAGCCAGTTGGTTTCGATGTTGAGCGCCTGCTGCCGCATGCGGTGCGTGCCAATCACCCCCAGCAATCCTAACCCGACAGCAAGCAGTGTCAGCAGCGAGAAAGCGGCGATCAGCTTGGCGCGGATAGACAGATTTCTGACAGACACGATGAGTTCCCGGCGCTACCGAGCGGAGAGGTCCGATGCAGTGGCGGCGCATCATTACGGGAAAGTGTTAAGCGGATACTCTCTGGTGTCCCAAATACCAGCCAGCGCCTTCAGCCTCAACACGCGGGAAGGCGCACTTTCGCTGGCCGATCTTGCTCTCGTCTGAATCCGGCATCCGCCTGAGGACACCGCAGCGCATCGGGATAGACACCACAACGTGAAAGCATAAGAGCTCTAGCCCATTGCCTACAACAAATAAAATTGCTGCGGACCATGTAATGGCAATTATTCATAACCTTAGATTTTCAATAAATTCATATGCGACCATAGTCCGTCATTTTTACGACGAGATCTCCAAAGTGTATCAATTCGTTTCGATGACGCGACCCTTCTCATGGAGAGCCATGACCGCAACTTTTAAGCTGTTTGGCAAGATGTCGTGTAAATCCACCGGAAACACCCGATTCAGTGTTCCACAAAGACCGAATATTTTCAGTTCCGCCCGTGCCGGAACGCCCGCACGGGACTGGTTGCAGGACCACATATCCATCTGACTAAGAACCACCCCAACCATGCACTGGAATAGTTGATTGAAAATAATTAAACGCAGACAAGCATGATCTGTAAAATTTAAGGATATCTCCAAAGGGCGACGCGGCGCCTGCTCCCCAATTCTAAGCTTGCTCGCTCGAAACGCTTCCAACGGCATTGCAATTCTTGCACGAGAAACCACCGGATCGGCGACAACGCGGCCGATGGGACCCATGTCTTCATTCAGGCTGGGCAGGGGCGGGAACCGGTCGCTTTCCAAAGGACACCGGTCGTGACACTCACACCCCATGAGCAGCTTGAACACACTGATCGGGACGGTCGCCCTCCGACGTCCATCAACAATCACCGACTACGGTGTCACGCTGCTGCTGGTGGGCGCCATGACGTTCATTCGGTTCCTGGCTCCAGCCTATGTCGCCCCGTTCCTCCTGTACATTCCGGTCCTCCTGGTCGTGAGCTTGGCTTTCGGCTGGCGCGCAGGAGCGTTGGCACTGTTCTTATCGACCCTGATTGCGACGTGGTTCTACACGCGGGATGGAGTCCTCGGAGGCGTGGATGTCGCCCTGCTGGGGCAATACCTCCTGGTCGGCGCGACCATGGTGTGGATCTGCCATGCCCTGCGCCGGTCCGTGGCGCAGAACGAAGCCACGCTAGAGCGGCTCAACACTGCGAACCACGTTCTCGTCGACAGAGAGGCGGCGTTGACCAGCGCCAATGCCGCCGCAGAAGCCGCCAAGGAGGCGGCCGAGCTGGCCAACACGGCGAAGAGCGATTTCCTGGCGAACATGAGCCATGAACTCCGCACCCCTCTGTCCGCCATCATCGGCTACAGCGAGATGATGGGAGAGGAGATCTCCGATGGCTGCGCGGCGTCGGACCTCGTGGCGGATATCGGCAAGGTCGAGCGCAACGCCCGTCACCTGCTTGGGCTCATCAACGACGTGCTGGACCTCTCCAAGGTCGAAAGCGGCAAGATGGAGGTCTACGCCGAGGATTTCTCGGTGGGGGACATGCTGCGCGACGTTGCGGGTTCGGTCGCGACGCTGGTCAACAAGAAGGGCAACGCCCTGGAGACGAAGCTCGCGCCTGGGCTGGGCCGAATGCATTCCGACCTGACCAAGACCCGGCAGGTGCTCTTCAACTTTCTGAGCAACGCGGCCAAGTTCACGGAAAGCGGGACCATCACCCTGGCGGCCTCCCGCATGACCGACGCCTCGGGGGTCGACCGGCTTTCGTTCTCGGTCTCGGATTCCGGGATCGGGATGACGGCCGAACAGGTGTCGCGCCTGTTTCGGCGTTTCGAGCAGGCCGATGCGTCCACGACGCGCAACTTCGGGGGGACCGGGCTTGGCCTCTCGCTGACCCGTGCCTTCGCCGACATGCTCGCGGGAACCATCACGGTGTCCAGCGTCCCCGGCCGGGGCAGCACCTTTACCTTCACCGTGCCGGCAACGTTCGTTCCTCCGGTCGACGCGCAAGCCTTGCCCGATCCGGACGTCATCGCCGCCGATGTGGCGGAAGGCGATGTCATCCTCGTCATCGACGACGATAGCGACCAGCTCGCCCTCACCACGCGGTTCCTGCATCGCGAGGGATTTAAGGTCCAGACGGCCACGAACGGCAGGAGCGGGCTCGAGATCACCCGACGGTTGCGGCCACGGGCCATCCTGTTGGACGTGATGATGCCGGGCGTGGACGGTTGGTCGGTGTTGAGCCAGATCAAGGCGGACGAAATGCTGGCGCAGATCCCGGTCGTGATGGTGACGTCCGTCGACCAGCGCAATCTCGCGGCCTCCCTCGGCGCTTCGGACTACATGCTGAAGCCGGTCGACTGGACGCGGTTCGGCAAGATCGTGAACCAGTTCAGGCTGGCGGAGCCGGACCGGCGCGGCACCGTGCTCCTGGTCGAGGACGAGGCCGTCACGCGCCTGGCGATGCGCGCCAGCTTGGAGGACGAAGGCTGGTCGGTCTTGGAGGCCTCGAATGGTAAGGAGGGCCTGCAGCAGGCGACGGAGACCAGGCCGGACGTCGTGATCGTCGACCTGAACATGCCGATCATGGACGGCTTCGGCTTCCTGCAAGGCGTTCGCGCCATTCCCGGCTGCTCGGATATCCCGGTGATCGTCCTGACAGGGCGAGAATTCTCGGCGGACGACCGGAGCAAGCTTCGCGGCGCGAGTCAGATCCTCAATCGCGGCGACTTCGCCTCGGCAAGTTTGGCCGAAAGGCTGATCGGTCTCAGAACCTGAGAAGGGTTGGAGCCGGCTCTGCGTCCGCTCTGGAGCTTCGGTTCTGCGAGCCGGAACCGCGGGGTTAGAATGGCGGCGGCCATAGGCCGCCGGAAAGCGAGATCCGGGACGGTGCCGGGCGCGGGTGGGCGGTCACCCAAGGAGGCGTGCGGCTGGAGGTGGTTGAAGGCGCTCTCCCGGATCCCGATGAGGATCTGCGCCGCCTTCAGCGGTTAGACGATCTCTTGGCGGAGGCACTCGTCTCTGGGCTTGCCATCGAAGCTCGCACAGTCGGCGGCCTCCCGTGGCGAGCCTGGGCCAATGCTTAGCTCAGGCATACCAGCGCCGACGCTGATGCTCGGACTGAGCGTGGCTCCTGCGACTGCGTTCGGAGAGGGCCGTGAGGTTCTTCGTGGCGGTGTACGCCGTGTCCTGATTCGGTGCCCGGCGGCCAGGACGAGGCGGGGGGCAGAACCTGCCCGAGGATATCGTCCGCGCCGATTGTGAGGCTGATGAAGCGCCCTGCCCCACCGGGATCGAGGACGCGCTGTCGCATTTGACAGTGGCAGACTGCCGGAGGCTGGACGACTTAAAATTGCTTTGTTTTCCTCATTCGAGGGCTAGCGTCACTTAAACCAGAAATTGCAGGACTGAATCACGCTACGGCGGACCTGACATTTTTGTATAGTGCCTGTATTTCACTATCTTGTATTGATCAATGTTATTGGTTTTATCTTGACGTATCCGGCCGCTCGGATGTCGTCGTATAAAGGTCTCGTTAGGAAATCCGTGAAAACATAACATCGATCAATAACCGTTGTGCATGACGGGTGCCTTCTCATGCGTTTTGAATACAATTTCCAGGCGTGGATTGGGCGTGCTTTGCGTGCTCAGGCAGGAAGCGCTGCTGTTGAATTCGCCCTGGTCGTCCCCGCCCTCTTGGCGCTCTTTGCGGGTATCGTGGCATTCGGGATCTATCTCGGGGCCTCGCACAACCTGAAGCATATCGCGTCGGAGGCGGCCCGGGCTTCGATCGCCGGCGTGAGCGATCAGGAGCGCGCCGCTCTCGCCCGGCAGAGAGTGGCGGCGGCCCTGACGGAGGGGGCCATGTTCAAGCCCGGCACCGTGATGGTGACGGTTGGCCCGAACGCCCAGGATGCTTCCCTCTTCACCGTGACCCTGACGTTCGATGCGAAGTCGCTCGGGTTCTCGGGACTCTCCGGCTTGATCCCACTCCCGCCAGACCTCATCCAGAGCACGGTCAGCGTGCGCCGGGGCGGCCTGTGATCGGCCGTTTCGCGCCCGACGCGCGTGGGGCTGTCGCGGTCTTCACCGCGCTGGCCTTCACCACACTCCTCGCGGCGACGGCCGTTGGGGTGGATTACGGCTTCATGGTCGTCGCCCGGCGCAAGGCGCAAGGGGCGGTCGACCTCGCCGCCACCCTGGCGGCCTCCGATCCGCAGCGGGCCGACCTGCTGGCGCGCCAATCGCTCGCCGACAATGGCTTCGGGGCCGCTGCGGTGATCACGGTCCAGCCGGGTGTGTATGTGGGCGATGCCAAGGTTCCAGTGGCGGATCGCTTCGTCGCCAACGCCGCCTCGCACAGTGCCGTCCGGGTCGATCTTCGGACGCAGACGCCGACCTTCTTCGCTCCGGCTCTCGGCTTCAAGCGCGACGTGCAGATCGATGTGCGTGGGACCGCCGCCTCGGCGCGGTTCGCCTCCTTCAGCATCGGCTCCGGACTGCTTCGTCTGGATGCCGGGGTGCTCAACGGCGTTCTCGGCGCGTTGCTGGGGAAGCCGCTCAACCTGTCTGTCGGGGATTACGAGGCGCTGGCGGCGGCCCAGGTCGACGGCTTCCGCGTGCTCGATACCCTCCAGCCCGGCCTCAATCTCAAAGTCGACAACTACAACGACGTCGTCACCGCGAATGCGACGCTGGGACAGGTGCTCTCGGCGCTCCAGTCGGTCGCGGCCACGACCGCAGGCAACGCTGCGGCAGCAGCCGCCCTCGGGCAGTTGAACAACGTCGTTCGAGGTGCCGGCGGATCCGTCCGCCTCGGGCGAATCATCGATCTCGGAGATGCCGCGAACCTTGCGCCGAGTACAGGGGTCAAGGGTCCATCGATCGGCCTGATGGATACCCTGTCGGCCGCCATCCTGGTGGCGAACGGCGATCGCCAGGTCTCCGCGGATCTCGGCGCGAGCATACCGGGCTTGCTGCGGACCCAGGTCACGCTGGGGATCGGCGAGAAGCGCCAGAGCTCCGGCTACGTCCAGCCCGGCAGTTCGAAGGCCACGGTGCAGACGGCGCAGACCCGCCTCCTCATCGAGGCCAGCCTGGCCCTGCCGCTCAATCTCGGCCTCCTCCAACTGCCTCTCTACGTGCAGGTCGCCAAGGCGCAGGGGCGGCTGCGCTCGGTGACCTGCCCCTGGTCGGACCGGCAGAGCCGACAGGTCGTCCTGGAAGCCCAGACCGGCGTCGCAGACCTCGCGGTGGCCGACATTCCCAAGGCGCTCCTCGACCCCAATGCGCGCGTGCCCGACCTCAATCAGCCGGCGACGCTCCTGCGGGTCGCTCCCGCCCTGACGGTGACCGGCCAGAGCCGCGTCACGGTCGGAAACGCCTACACGCAGCTCGTAACGTTCAGTGACGACGACATCACCCGCCACACCGTCCGGACAGTGTCCTCAGGCGGGTCCTTCCAATCCCTCACCGGCCGTCTGATCAACGATCTCGACCTTCAGGTGAACGGTCTCGGCGTCCTGGCGC
Source organism: Methylobacterium sp. 001424705 (assembly GCF_059816145.1). Classification (NCBI taxonomy): domain Bacteria; kingdom Pseudomonadati; phylum Pseudomonadota; class Alphaproteobacteria; order Hyphomicrobiales; family Methylobacteriaceae; genus Methylobacterium; species Methylobacterium sp. 001424705. The sequence goes on from NZ_JCBANU010000001.1 coordinate 266,281, forward strand.
CCGGGGTGATCAAGAGCACGGTCGCCACGGGTCTCGCGGCGGTGACGCCCGCGCTGGACAAGGTCTTGGACAACACGCTCCGGGTCCTCGGCATCCGCCTGGGCTACGCCGACCTCACCGTGGAAGGCACACGCTGCGACCAGGCCGTGCTCGTCCAGTGAGTGTCCCGCTCGTCTTGGGATGTCAAAACCTGACGCAAAAGATCATGGATCATGACCTGTTGGAGACATACAGAGGCTCGGCGGATCTTCGTGATCGTTCGCTCGAATTCAGTGCGGAGATTTTTGCGGCCGAAATTCGGGGGGCTGTGCGCGCCAGCGATAGCCTTGGTGCTATCGAGCGTCCCAGGGGACTTGCTGAAGCCGCGGCATCGTTCTTCGCGTCTGAAAGAGCGGGCGACTCGTGGACCTCATCCTGCCCCCACGGGTGATCCACCCACTCGTCCGCGTCCGGACCGGTGTTCGCAACGGTCGGATCGCCGCCACCGACGCTTGCCCCATTCGGCGTCGCACCGGTCCAGGGATGTCCGATGGTGAGGAAGCTGATCCTATCGATCAGGGGGCAAGCGCAGCGTTCGACGCCACGATAACGATGGTCGAGGCGGAGGACGCGTTTGCGGACAGGCCTGTTCGGCTCCCTTCCTCGATGAGAGAACGTTGCCGAACCTGCGGATCATCCGATGCCGGACGGTCAGAACGCCAGCTTCATTCCCGCGATGATGGTACGGGGCGCTCCGGCGAACACTGACCCCGTGGTTCCTGCGAGGACGCTCGCACCGTTCTGCAGGCCCGTGGTCGCGCTGATGGAATTCGCGAGGTTCTGCGCCGAAGCGACGTAGACGGTATCGAAGACGTTGCGCACCTCGGCATAGGCGGTGAAGCGCTTGGCATAGCCGCTCGTGAGCTCCGTGGCGTAATGGATGTTGGCGTTGACGATCGTATAGCCCGGCGCCCTGAGCTGGTTGGCGTTGTCGATGAAGAAGTCGTCCTGGAACACGGTCTCGACGAACGCTCCGAGGCCGGCGAGCGGTCCGGCCGGGACATCGTATCCGATGCGGGCGAGCAATTGGTTGGCCGGGACACCGGGGATCGTTTTGCCGGAGCGGTCGAATTGGCGGCTGAGAGATCCGGCGCTCAGCCGTTCGACGTAGCGCGTGTAGATCTGGTCGTCGAACGTGTAGGCGGCGACCGCGCGCCACCCGGGTGCGAACGCCCAATCGGCCGCCACTTCGATGCCGCGATGCTCGGAGGCCGGCGCGTTGAAGGTGTAGCTCATCAGGCCGGCGCCGGGAGATTGCGACACGAGCTCGTTCCGGAAGAACTCGTAGAAGCCGGTCACGCTGAGGCGCAGGGTCTCGCTCGGGCTCCAGTCGACGCCAAGGTCGAAGCCGAGGTTTTCCTGCGTGCGAAGTTGGATGTTGTTGCCGGGGAGGCCGGCTGCGGTGATGAAGAGATTGCTCGCGGCCGGGGTCGTGTAGCCGGTCGCGACCCGGCCCCGAACCGCCCATTCCGGGGTCGGCCGATAGACCAGGGCGAGTTCGGGCGCGACGTTGAGGAAGCTGCGGTTGGCATCGGCGACGGTCGTGGTCACGCCTGAGGCCGAATAGGCGTAGGCGACGTTGCGTCCCGTGATCGCGGTGTTCTCCGCGCTGACGCCGACGACGCCGGTCCATTGTTCGGAGAGCGCCACCTCGGTACGGGCCCGCCCGCCGAGGTTGGATTGGACGGCCTCTTGGTTCCCAATGAGTGCACCGAGCAGCGGACCACCGCCGGGCGCGCGATTGAAGGTCGTGATGTGGTTGTCGATGGTGTTGTAGGCCAGCGCCACGTAGCCCACCGCGGGCAGCCCGAACAGATCGTAGCGCCGGGTCAGGTCTGTGAGGAAGTTCCAGGATGGATAGGAGCCGCGCGAGGAGGTCGTATAGAAGGGCTGGTTGAAGTTGCGCTCGTCGAAGCCGAGCTGGGTGCGCCAAGTCGTCTGCGCGTCGATGTCGTGCTCCCAGCGCAGGGCGACGATGGTGCGCCGGTCGTCGCGCCCGAACCCTGCCTCATCGGCGGTGACGCCCACCGTCCGCCCGAAGGCTCCATTCACGAAGAGGTTCGTCAGGGTACACCCCGGCGCCGCCAGCGCCGCCGTGCCGCAACCGCGCTGGTAGGGATTGATCTGATACTGGTTCAGGGAGGACCGGGCCGGCAGATTCGCATTGAGCGTGTTGTTGATCACCTTCAGGGTGAAGCGGTTGTCCGGCGTCGGCGTGTAATTGGCCAGCAGGTTGACCGTCTGCGTGTCGTAGGAACCGTGATCCTGATAGCCGTTGGCACGGACATCGCTCGCGAACAGGCTGATCTCGACGGGGCCGCTGACGCCGCCGACCGTGAAGTAATTGCTGAGGTAGCCGAAGCTGCCCGCATCGGTGCCGATCTCGAAGCCGTCGATCTCGCGGCCCGTCCGGGTGCGGAAGGCGAGCGCGCCGCCGGTGGCGTAGTTGCCGAAGAGCGCTGATTGCGGACCGCGGAACACGTCGATGCGGCCGTAGGCGCGCGGATCGACGAGGTCGAAGCGTGAGGCGCCGTCCGGCTGGGTCAGGATGAAGCCGTCCTCCAGCACGACCGTATTCTTGATCACGCCGGTGGAGCGGGCATTGTTGCCCCGGATGGAGATCACCACGTCGCGCCCGCCATTGCCCTGGCGCACGGTCACGCCGGGGCTGTTGGCCAGAACCGACCCGATGCTGGTGGCCGGACGGTTCTCGATGATGCCGTCTCGCCCGAGGCTGGTGACGACCTCGCCGACGGGGCGGTCGATGGGTGTCGGTGCGGCGGCGGCGGCGGGCGAGAGGGCAGTCCGACCCCGCCCCTGTCCGGCGCCACCGCCCTGGCCCTCGACGGAGAGCTCTTCCAGGGTCACGGCCTGACCGGCGGTCTGGGCCTGCGCCATCGCGATCGCGAGCGGGCTTGCGCCGAGAAGGATCGCCAGGGCGCGCATGGGCCGGCGGGCGCTTGGGTACGGGAACATGGGGAAAGCTCGACGGATCGGGGAGGACGCTGCGCAGGCACGCTGCGGTGAGGAAGGGTGGTTCGGCGATCAGACGAGGTGAGGCGGAGCCCGGGGCTGCCCCAGGCAACGGGACGGAGGCCGTGTGCGCGTGGGAGGGGGGATCGGCCACGATACCGGATGCCAGTGCACGCTCCGTATGGCGGCCGGGCCCGATGGCAGCGTGGGGAGGGCGACCCCTGCACAGCACAACTGGCACAGGGCGCAGCCCGGGTGTGCCGGGGCGGGCACCCCCACGTTCGAACGGACCTCCTCGCCCCCATCGACCGCAGGGCCGCAGAGAATGGGATTGCGCAGCGGATCGGACATCGCCGCGAGCATGCGCAGGGCCGCCGCCGGCGCGAGCACCTGTGTCCAGAGCGCGAGCGCGATCAGGACGACGCCGAGGATGCCGCGGCGGCCGATCAGCACGGGAAGGATGGGGTGCACGGGAACGCCGCCCGTTTCGGCTGCCTCAGGTCCTCGCCTGGGTTCGCAGCGCCTGCAAGCCGAGGTCGAGCAGCAGCATGCCGAGGATGACGAGCCCGGTCAGGGGGAACAGGGCCCCGAGGACGAGGACGATCAGGGTCACGCCGGCCGCGACACGCCGGTCGCGTGGCCACGGTGGTACGCCGAGGCGACCGGCGGGGCGCCGCTTCCACCACATCGTCGCGGCGGTCACGGCGAGCAGGATGGTCGCCAGGCAGAAGGCCAGCATCGCGAACTGATTGGCTCGACCCCAGTGCTCGCCCTTGTGGAGGCCGATGCCGTACTGGATGGCGCGGGCGACCCCGCCAAGGTCCGCGAACCGGACGTCGACCAGCGGCGTGCCGGTGTACTGGTCGAGGGAGATCATCCGCTGCCCCGTCACGTCCTTCGGGTAGGCGGCCGCGGCGTAGACGCCGGTCTCCCCCGACGGCAGGGAGACCTCGAAGCCGCGCGGCATCCCGAGGGCTCGCAGGATGTCGACGGCGCGCGCGAGCCCGATGGTGGGGGTGGCGGCCGGCTGCGAGGTCGGAAGCGGAGCGTCCTCCATGGCCCATCCGGTGGTGGTGAGCATCTCCCGCATGGGCACGGTCGAGATGGGCTTGTTGGCCCAGAGGGCGCTGGGCTGCCCGACGCCGGCCGCGTTGGACCAGCTGCGCAGGTGCTGGCCCCACCAGGCAGACCAGGGCAGCCCGGTCAGGGCGAGGAAGAAGATTCCGGCCCCGGCGACCAGACCGGTGACGGCGTGCAGGTCGCGCCACCAAACGCGCCTGCGGGGCGTGCCGCGGAGACGCACGACCCCGCCGCCCTGCTGGCGCGGCCACCAGAGATAGAGGCCCGTCAGAACCAGGATGATCGTGAACCCGGCCACGACCTCGATGAGTCCGTTGGCCACCGGTCCGAAGTAGGCGAGGCTGTGCAGGCCTCGCACCACCATCATGAACTCGTCGTCCCGGGCGACCCGGTCCAGCACCGAGCCGTCGTATGGGTTGAGGTAGACCAGGATCCTGCGGGATCCCTCGGCCATCGTCACGACCGCGGAGGCGGACGGATCGGCGGGCTCGGTCAACGAGACCGGTACGGCGGTCGGCACGGCCTCGGAGGCGTTGAACAGCAGGACGTCCACACCCACGGGCGGGCTCGCCTGCACGGCGACCCTTGTCCGGTACGCGAACAGGGTCGCGTTGACCTCGTCCTTGAACAGGTAGAGCGAGCCGGTGACCGAGAGCAGGATCAGGACGGGCAGGCAGAGCAGGCCGGCGTAGAAGTGCCAGCGCCAGACGGCGCGATAGACGGCATCCTGCATCGGGCGGGCAGAAACGACGGCGCGGAAGGCCGTCGCGTCACCCTGGAGGGACTGAGACATGGTTGGGGGTCCGGCACGGAGCGATCTGGGACAAACGGATCGATCAGGCGGTCGGCGGACCTCGGGGACTGACGGATGGATCGGGCGGCGCCCGTGCGGTTCCCGGGTCTCCGGTCCGCCAGGCGCGGAGCACCGCATCGCCGGGCGACCAGCGCACGGCAACGAAGGCGAGAACCAGAACGGGCACCATGACGGCTTGCACCAGGGTGCAGCACGAATGCCGACAGGGCAGTGCCGCGTCCGCCGGAGCGTCCGTTCCGGCGTGTTCGGCACAGATGATGGTGTTGAAGCTCAGCTGGGGCACGGGCGCCATGGAGCCCAGCAACGCCTGCAGGCAAAGCGCGTAGAGGACGGTCAGGGCGATGACCGCACGGCAGAATCCCCAATCTGGCCGCCAAGCACGCATGACAGCCGCGTAAGCTGTGGTTCCACGCTTCGTCAACATGGCAAAGTCATCTCACAGACTTTCACCCGGCATGTGACCTAGAACCGCCCCGCCAGGGTCAGGCGCACCGCCGTCGGCTCGACGGGGTGGAAGTGCCGGTCCGCGACGCCATCCGCCGCCTCGCCGGGCAAACGGGAGGTGTAGAAGTAGGTGATCTGGTCGGCCTGGGCGTTGGTCAGGTTCAACACGTCGAGGGACAGGCTGATTCCGTTGTCGAAGTTGTAGCCGACCCGCCCGTTGACCAGCGCCGTCGGGCGCGAGCGCACCGAATTGTCCTCGATCAGCGGCCGCGGCCCGAAGTAGCGCAGGCGCATCGCTCCGAACCAGCCCGGCCCCTCGCCGAAGGTGAACCCGGCCGAGGCGATGGTGGTGGGCGCCTCCGGGACCCGGTTGCCGACGGGGTCGCGGTCCGCGAAGCGGGCATTCGTCACCGTCAGGTCCCCCTCCAGGGAGAGCCAGGGCGTCACCGCGTAGCGGTTGGTCCATTCGACGCCGAAGCGGCGGGTGGGACGGCTCGGCTCGGTGGTGCCGCTGTCGCCCTGGAACAGGTTCTCGGAGGCGAAGTCGAGCTGGAACAGCGTCACCGCCGTCTCCAGCCCGGCGAGGCTGCGGTTGCGCAGGCCGATCTCCGAGCCCGTCGAAGGCACGAGGAAGGGCGAGCGGCTGATGTTGAAGAGCGGGCTCGCCGGATCCACCGTGGCGGTGACGCCGCGGGCATCGTTCGAGTGGAAGCCGCCCCCGTAATTCACGAACACCTCGGTGTCGAACCAGGGTCCCAGCACGAGGCCGAGCTTCGGGTTGACGATCCCGTCCCGGGCCGTGCCGGAATTGGCCGGCGTGTCCGAGCGGACATCGGCGGAGAACCCGTCGGCGCGCACGCCGACACTGGTGCGCAGCCAGTCGGTCCAGCGCATCCGGCTCTCGACGTAGAGGGCCGCGCTCGCCTCCAGCACCCGGTCATCGAGCACGGTCGAGCGGGTTTGCCGCGCCGTGGTGTTGAACAGGCCGACCCGGATGGCGTCGGTGCGGGTCTGGAGGCCGATCTCGTTCTCCACGGCCAAGCCGAACAGGGTGCCCTCGACGGTGTGGCTGACCTCGCCGCCGCCGAGCACCCGGCTGTCGCGCTGGCGGAACTGGTCGCCGTTCACCGGATCGTTGAGGAAGTAGGTGAAGTCGTTGAACAGGTTCATGCCGTAGCGGATGACATAGCCGCTCGCCCGGGTGATGCCGGCGTCGGTCGTCCGGCTCCAGCGGCCCGAGAGGGAGAAGCGGCCGGTGTCGCCACCGTCCGTGGGATTCAGGGAGCCGAAGCGGCCGATGATCCCCTCCGCCACGGCGCGCTCCGGGATCTGGTTGGTGGCGTTCCACTTGGCCCAGTAGGCCATGCCCGTTAGCGCGAAGCCGTCGAGGGCCGTGCCCTGGCTGTAGCGGACGACGGCGTTCAGCTTGGCGAGGCGGTCGGGCACGTCCCAGGGGCCGTCATAGGTCTGGGCCTCGCCGGCCACGAGCAGGTGGCCTTCGCCGAGGGGCGCGGAGGCGATGCTGAGGGCGCGCTTGTAGCCGAAGCTGCCGAGCGACGTCAGCGCGAGGTTGCGCGCGACCGTGTCGAGATAGTCGATCCGCACCGAGCCGGCAGAGGCGAAGTCGCCGTCGCGGACGAAGTAGGGTCCCTTGTGGAATTCGACCGCGCCGACGAGTTCCGGGATCAGGAAATTCAGGTCGGCATAGCCCTGGCCGTGGGCGTGGGTGCGCATGTTCACCGGCATGCCGTCCACGTGAAGCGCGATGTCGGTGCCGTGGTCGAGGTTGAACCCGCGCAGGAAGAACTGGTTGGCCTTCCCCTCCCCGGAATGCTGGGTGACGATGAGGCCGGGCACGCTCTCGAGCGCCTCGCCGGGCCGGGTGATCGGCCGGCTGTTGAGTGCCGCCCCCGAGATCACGCCGGCGCTCGCCGCATCGACGCTGCGGAGGCCGCCGCCGATGCCGGTGACGCCGCCGACGAATCCCGCATGGGCGGCTGGCCCGCGGCCACCGCTGGCCGGGGCCTCGGCGGTCACGGACAATTCGGCGAGGTCCGCCTGCGCAGTCTCGGCGAACGCGTCCGGAATACCGGCGCCGTAGGGCAGGAAACCGGCGCAGGCGCCGAGGAGCCAGGATCGGGCGGTGGGCCGTGAACGGGGAAACGATCGAGAACGGGAGGACGACATGGGACCTCGGGCGACGTCTGTGGCACGTCACCGCGAACGAGGCCGGCCCGGATGCCGCACGGCATCCGCCCCGACACCCACCAGGACACCCCGCCCGATGCGTTTCGCGTGTGACCACGACTGACGGCAGGTCTCCTGGCTCGCGGGTCACCGCCCTCTCATCGTCTTCCCAGATGTCGAGACACCCAGTGACGTGCTGATGAGGAACTCGCCGCTTACAGTTGCGGGGGCAGCCGCGGCGTTGGAACAAAATTCCTCACCGCGTTCCCTTTTGATCCTCCGGGGAGGAACCGTCCGACGCCAGGAAGCCCGACACGCGGTGACGGCGTCAATGGCCGCGCGGGGTTTTCGGGCCGGTGTGCCCGGCAGGCGACAGGCGTCGGGCGTCAGGGTCGGTCATCCGGTTTCCGCGCCGGCGCGCGCCGGTGGCCCGTGCCGGCCAGGACCGCGCCACCGGCCGCGAGGCCGAGGAGGATCCATTTCAGGGGAAGGCGCTCCGCGCCCTCGCTGCGCTGGGGCGCGGTCACCATGTGGCCCGGCGGAAGCTCCACGCCGGGCTTGCCGTAGGCCTGCGCGTCGGCGATCTGCTCGGCCGACACGGCCCATTCGGCGCCCATCTGCCGGTCATGCGCCATCACCGCGAGGCCGACCGCGAGGCCGACGGCCGCCGCCGCGAAGATCCTCACCGGCGTCCGCATCTCCCCCGCTCCCGTCTTCCCCGCTTTCCAGCGGCCGATCCGGCCCGAGGGTTAGGCGATCGACCCGCCCTCCGCCAGGGACCGGGGCCGGAGAGGAAGGTCCCGATTGTCCACATTGCGGCCTGGAACGGTTTTAACCCGGTCTTCATCGGCTCTGCAAAAAACGCATGGGACCCCTAACGGCATGACTGGCCTGCGTTTTCGCGCGATTGAGCGCGCGCTGTGCATCGCGATATCGCTGGGGCGAGACTGCTCCGCTTCGCGGCCGATCGTCGGCCATGCGAGCCCTGCCCCCCAGGACCCCGTCATGGATCATCCGGTCGCGACCCCGAAGCGCTCCTCCGCGGCTGGCGGCTGGGGGGCCCTGAAAAGTTGCGGCAAGCACCTGCTGGGAAGCCGGGCGCCCCTGTCGGGTGCGCGCGCCATGCTGAAGGCCAACCAGCCCGACGGCTTCGACTGTCCCGGCTGCGCCTGGGGCGATCCGGCGCACGGGTCCTCGTTCGAGTTCTGCGAGAACGGCGTGAAGGCGGTGTCCTGGGAGGCCACCGACAAGCGCACGCCGCCGAAGTTCTTCGCCAAGCACACCGTGAGCGCGCTGCGCGGCTGGACCGACTACGCCCTGGAGGGCGAGGGCCGCCTGACGCATCCGATGCGCTACGACGCGGCCAGCGACCGCTACGTCGCCACGACGTGGGACGCCGCCTTCGCGGAAATCGGCGCCACCCTGCGCGGGCTCGACCACCCGGACCAGGCCGAGTTCTACACCTCGGGCCGCGCTTCGAACGAAGCCGCCTACGTCTACCAGCTCTTCGCCCGGCACTACGGCACCAACAACTTCCCCGACTGCTCCAACATGTGCCACGAGGCCAGCGGCATCGCCCTCCAGGCGGCCATCGGCGTCGGCAAGGGCACCGTGCTGCTGGAGGATTTCGAGAAAGCCGACGCGATCTTCGTCGTCGGGCAGAACCCCGGCACCAACCATCCGCGCATGCTCGGCGACCTGCGGCGGGCGGCCCAGCGCGGCGCGAAGGTCGTGGTGTTCAATCCCGTGCGCGAGCGCGGGCTGGAGCGCTTCGCCGACCCGCAGAACACCGTGGAGATGCTGCGCGGCGCCAGCGCGCCGGTGGCGAGCCACTACTACCAGCCACGCCTCGGCGGCGACATGGCGGCGTTCCGGGGCATCGCCAAGGCGGTGTTCGCGGCCGACGATGCGGCCCTGGCCGTCGGTCAGCCGTCGCTGCTCGACCGGACCTTCCTGCGCAACCACACCGCGGACTACGAGGCCTACCGGGCCGCCGTGGACGCCACCCCCTGGGAATCCATCGAGGACCAGTCCGGCCTGGCCCGGGCCGACCTCGAGGTCGCGGCCGAGGTCTATCTCGCCGCCGACAAGGTGATCTGCACCTGGGCCATGGGCGTGACCCAGCACCGCCACTCGGTGGCCACCGTCCGGGAACTCGCCAACGTGATGCTGCTGCGCGGCCATGTCGGTCGCCCCGGCACCGGCCTGTGCCCGGTGCGCGGCCATTCGAACGTGCAGGGCGACCGCACCGTCGGCATCAACGAAAAGCCGCCGGCCGCCCTCCTCGACGCTCTGGAGCGGGAATTCGGCTTCACCGCCCCGCGCGCGCACGGCCACAACGTGCTCGCCGCCATCCGGGCCATGCTCGACGGCTCGTCGAAGGCCTTCATCGGCCTCGGGGGCAACTTCGCCCGCGCCACGCCGGACACCACCCTTGTGGCCAAGGCCCTGGCCTCCTGCGAACTCACCGTCCACATCGCGACGAAGCTCAACCACTCGCACCTCGTGCCGGGCCGCGTCGCCTACCTGCTGCCCTGCCTCGGCCGCACCGAGATCGACCGGAACGCGAAGGGCAAGACCCAGATCGTGACGGTCGAGGATTCCATGAGCATGGTCCACGGCTCGGGCGGCATCAACAAGCCGGCCTCGGCCGAGCTGCGCTCCGAGATCGGCATCATCGCCGGCATGGCGGCGGCGACGGTCGGCTCCGCGCGGGTCGACTGGGCGGCCCTCGCCGACGATTACGACCGCATCCGCGACCTGATTGAGCGTACGATCCCGGGCTTCACCGGCTACAATCTGCGCGTCCGGCGCCCGCGCGGCTTCATGCTGAAGAACCTCGCCGCCGAGCGCAGCTTCGAGACGCCGACCGGCCGGGCCAACTTCTCCACCGATCCCCTGCCCGAGGCGACGGAGCACCAGCGGGCGAAGCGCGCGAGCGACACCTTCGTGCTCCAGACCTTCCGCAGCCACGACCAGTACAACACCACGATCTACGGCCTCGACGACCGCTACCGCGGCGTCTACGGCGAGCGCCGCGTGGTCTTCGCACACCCGGACGACCTGGCCGAGATCCGGGCCCGAACGGGCGACCGGGTCGACATCGTCGGCACCCATGACGACGGCGTGACCCGGGTGGCCGAGGACTTCCGCCTCGTGCCCTTCGACATGCCGCGCGGATCGCTCGCCGGCTACTACCCGGAGCTCAACGTCCTCGTGCCGCTCTCCACCTTCGGCGAGGGCAGCGACACGCCGACCTCGAAGTCGGTGCTGGTGCGCCTGCGCGCGCCGGCCGCCGCATGAGCGAACCGCCGGCCGACGCGGAGACCTTCCTGGCGGCCACCGACGCGGTGGTCGCCCTCCAGCCCGGACTCTCGACCCTGGAGGCCGGCATTCTCGCCGCCCTCCACCTCGACCTCGCCCGCGACAGCCGCAGCTTCGCCCGCGTCTTCGACCTGGAGCACGCCCTGGTGCTGCGCGCCGTCGAGACGCTGGCGAGCGAGGCGGGGCTCCTCGCCCTGACCGACCGGAACGCGCGGACCCAGCGCACGCGCTACGTTGCCAGCCCGGCGGGGGATGCGGTGCTGGCGCAGCTGCATGGTTAGGTTGTTCGAGGGTCAGCGGACCGAGGGGGCGATCACCTCGGTGCAGTCACGGGTTTCCGTCCGGATACCCGTCTCGATGAACGGCGAGCGAAGAAGCTGCGCCTTCTCCTCATCGAGCAGAATCGCACGCGGATAGGTGATATAGCCCTGCATCATCAAGGCCTCGGCACGACACTGGGCAGTTTGGCAGGCTGGTGACCGGTCCGGATGCATCAATCCGATCGTGTGCAGAAACTCATGCCCGATACCGCCGATCCAGCGGCACCTTCCCGCAATTTCAGCTCCATTCGCCCTGTCGCAGGCAGGAACAATACGCTCGCCAGATAAGCCGCGAAGGTCGTTGGCCGAGACAACGGCGACGCCACTGCCACCAGCGCCGGATTGTCCGCAGGCATGGTCAGCATCGACGTAGACCAAAAAGCGTGAGGCGGGATCGTTGAATCGGACAACGCCCATACGCAAGAGTTCATCCACCGTATTGCGATAGAATGCGCTGTAGCCGGTGTGTCGTTGGGTGGAGCGAAACCAAGCTGCGTTCTTCTCGGACCGGACGATGCGCACCGCCGGATCTGCAAGGCGAAAGGTCGGGCCCCTGAGCGCATCGCTTAGCCAAGCTTGAAAATGCCTGACTCCGAACTCGGCAGCACGCCGGTAACTCTCGGACTCCTGACGGTCGGCTGGCAGCAGATAGATGACCTGCACGCTCGGCGCCGCGCTCACGGCGCCGCCCGAGAGGGCGGCGCCAATGAGGCCGAACACAACGAAGGCCACCTGAAATCCACGCATCGTCATGGCTCCGAGCGTGGCAGCCATTTCTTACGAAGTATCTCCACTCAACCCTAAACTGTGATTCTTGCCCGTTCAGCGCTTGATCGCCACCGGCCCGTTCATGCCGGGCCAGTCCGAGTAGCCGTTGGCGCCGCCGCCGTACCAGTATTGTTTCGGGGCCTCGGCGAGCGGCGCGCCGGCCTCCAGGCGCTGCACGAGGTCCGGGTTGGCGATGTAGGGGCGGCCGAAGCTGAACAGGTCGGCGCGGCCGTCCGCGAGGTCCTTCTCGGCCAGTTCCAGGGTGTACTGGTTGTTGCCGATATAGGCGCCCTGGAAGCGCTCGCGGATCTGGCCAAAGTTTACCGAGTCCGGCACGTCGCGGGTCTGCTGCGTCACGCCTTCGATGGTGTGGACGTAGAGCAGGCCGAAGCCGTTCAGGGCTTCCACGTAGGCGCCGAAGGTCGCCTTCGGGTCGCTGTCGAGGGGGGTCTTGCCGGGCTCGGTGGTGGCGGGCGACAGGCGGATGCCGACCCGGTGGCCCCCGCCCCAGACCTCGGTCACGGCCTTCACCACGGCCAGCGGGAAGCGCAGGCGGTTCTCGATCGAGCCGCCGTACTGGTCGGTGCGGTGGTTGGTGGAATCGCGCACGAACTGCTCGAGCAGGTAGTTGTTGGCCGAGTGGATCTCGACGCCGTCGAAGCCGGCGCGCTTGGCATTCTCGGCGGCCCGGCGGTAATCCGCGACGATACCCGGGATCTCGTCCGTCTCCAGCGCCCGCGGCGTCACGTGCGGCTGCATGCCGGATTCCGTGAAGGCCGTGCCCTCGGGCTTGAGCGCCGAGGGGGCCACCGGCAGCTGTCCGCCCGGCTGCACGTCGGGATGCGAGATCCGGCCCGTGTGCCAGAGCTGGAGGAAGATCAGGCCCCCATTGGCGTGCACGCCGGCGGTGACGGGCTTCCAGGCCTCGACCTGCGCGTCGCTCCAGATCCCCGGCGTGTAGGCGTAGCCCACCGCCTGGGGCGAGATGTTGGTGGCCTCGCTGATGATGAGGCCGGCATTGGCGCGCTGGGCGTAGTAATCCACCGCGAAGTCCGGCGGGACGCCCTCGGTGGAGGAGCGGCTGCGGGTGAGCGGCGCCATCACGACGCGGTTCTTCAGGGTGAGGTCGCCCAGGGTGAAGGGCTGAAGGATCGGGCTCATGCGGTCGGCTGTGTCCTGGATGGGGCCGGGCGCGCAGGCGCGCCGGGCTTCAGGCGGGACAAGCAGCGGCGCCGGAGGGTGTTCCCGCGCAGGAGCGGGACGCAATCCTGCCCCGCTGCGTTGATCAATCCGACGCGATGCGCTCAGCGCTCCACCCTCCCGCCATTGGCGGCTACGAGCGCAAGCATCGTCTGGCCGAGAACGTGTTGGCGGACGTCGAGGTTGGTGATGTCGACGTTGTACAGATCCGGGGTTCGACGCCCAAGCAGGCCCGTACCGCCGCGATCGAACAGGCGCCGGGGCGGAAGGGGCGTATGCAGGCCCAGGCGAACCCAGCACCCATTCCTCCTCGGAACGATCCGCGCGGTCGCCACGTCCGTCCAGCGAAGGATCTGTCCCGAACGCCGATCGGTGACGCCATCGGAATCGAGAATCAGGGTCAGTCCGCCACGGGTAAGATCCTCCATCCCGAAGAGGGCCTTCGGCATGAAGCAAAGCAACAGGAACGCCAGGGCGCACAGGACCAGCACCGATCCGCCGGGATCGGCCGCGACCGTCAAGGCGTGCCAGAGCAGCATCACGAACAACGCCAGGGTGGGCATCATGAAGCACCACGCGATGGCCGTGATCGCGACCTGCGCGAACGTGCGGGCCCCGGCTGTCAGCGGAAGCGATACCGGAATCGGCGGGATGTTGTAGGTCCGCGAGAAGGTGATCTCACCCGGGATCTCGATGTTCAACGAAGTCCGCCCGTCGTTGGCCGCGCCAGAGACGGGCGATCCGCAAATGGATGATCGAGGATCATCGAGGCCGGACGCGGCTTCAATACCCCTTGGCGGCGATCGCTTCGCGCCAGTTCACCGCCCGGCGGGCCATGCCGATGTGCTGGCGCTCGTACATGCGGCCCTCGATCTTGATCGCGCCGCGCTTGGCGTTCTCCGCGCGGTCGAAGGCCTCGATGACGAGGCGGGCGCGGCGGACCTCCTCGTCGGAGGGGGCAAAGCAGGTGTTGGCCGGCTCGAGCTGGTTGGGGTGGATCAGGGTCTTGCCGTCGAAGCCGAGGTCGCGGGCCTGCTGGCACTCGGCCCGGCAGCCCGCCACGTCCTCGATGTCGTTCCAGACGCCGTCGAGGATGGTCAGGCCCTCGGCGCGAGCGGCCGCCAGGGTGAACATCATCCAGGGCAGCATCGGCACGCGGCCGGGCACGAGCTGGGCCCAGGTGTCCTTGGCGAGATCGTTGGTGCCCAGCACGAAGCAGGTCAGGCGGGTGCGCCGGTCGCGCTGCGCCTTGGCGATCTCCTGGATGTTGAGGATCGCCGCCGGGGTCTCGATCATCGCCCAGACGGCGATGCTCTCGGGGGCGTCGAGGGCTTCGAGGTGGTTGGCGATGCTCTCCAGCACGGCCGGGGAGGACACCTTCGGCATCAGGATCGCGTCGGGGCGGGCCTGGATCGCCGCCTTGAGGTCGGCCTCGCCCCAGGGGGTCTGGGGGGCGTTGACGCGGATGATGATCTCGCGCTCGCCGTAGCCGCCGCCCTTCACCGCAGCGCAGACCTGCTCGCGCGCGACGTCCTTGGCGTCGGGCGCCACCGCATCCTCCAGGTCGAGGATCAGCGAATCGGCCGACAGGGTCTTGGCCTTGTCGAGCGCCCTCTGGTTCGAACCGGGCATATACAGCACGCTGCGGCGCAAGCGGAGGTCGGACATCTGGCGTTCCCGTGATTTTCGCTGAAGCTTAGTGCAACACGTCAGGCGAGACACCCCGATACCGCCGGATTGACGTGGCATTCCAGCGATTTTGTTGCAACGCACGCGGCGAACGCGGTCCGCCCCGTCCGGCGACACGGATTTCGGGCCGGGCCTTGGAGGGTCGGATACGGATGAGCGAGCCCTACAAAGTGACCCCGGACGGCCTGCGCCTCGCCCTGCGCCTGACACCGCGGGCGGGCCGCGACGGGCTGGACGGTCTGGTGGCGGATGCGGAAGGGCGCGTCGCCCTGCAGGTGCGCGTGGCCGCACCGCCCGTCGCGGGCGCCGCCAACGCGGCGCTGCTCGCCTATCTGGCCAAGACCCTGAAGCTCCGCCGGTCCGATATCCGGATCGTCTCCGGCGAAACCGCCCGCCTCAAGATCGTCGCCCTGTCCGGCGACGGCGCGGCGCTCGCCGCCCGGCTGGCCGCGTGGACCGAGGGTGCCACCCTGCGCCGGTAGGGCGGTGACGCCCTCAGTGGCGGAGCGGGGCGGTAAGGCTGAAGACCACCGTATAGTCGGGGTTCTCGACCACCGGGTCCTCGGGGGAGAGCTGATACGAACCGGGATCGGCCGGCTCGATGGCTTCGAGGATCGGCACCATCGTGAAGGCCGCTGCGCCGTCGAAGGGCCGGATCGTGATCCCGGCCTCGGCATCCACCGTCTCGACGCGGCCGAAGACCTGCTCGCGGCGGATCAGGGTTCCGTCGTGATCGAGATAGGTGATGCCGACGAAGAGCGTCGCGCCGATCAGCTGATCGGCGAACCCGTCGTCCCACTCGATGCCGGATTCGTCGTGTCCGTGGTCGCTCATGCGGACAGGGATGGCGAAAAACCGACCGTCCGGCAACCCGCCCCTCAGAACAGGCGGCTGCCGTTCGGCACGGCCTGGTCGGGGCGGACCAGCACCACGGCGCCGTTCGGATCGGCGAAGCCCAGGGTGAGCACCTCCGACAGGAACTTGCCGATCTGGCGCGGCGGGAAGTTCACCACGGCGGCGACCTGCCGGCCGGGCAGGTCCTCGGCCCGGTAATGCTCGGTGATCTGGGCGCTCGACCGCTTGGTGCCGATCGCCGGACCGAAATCGATGACGAGCTTCAGGGCCGGCTTGCGCGCCTCGGGGAACGGCTCGGCCGAGACGACGGTCCCGACGCGGATATCCACCGCCAGGAAGGCGTCGAAGGGGATGGGCGGGGCGGCCGGTGCATCGGCGGGGTGGGTGACGTGCATGGACGCTCAGGCGGTGCGGAGCTGGCGGCGCTTGCCGGTGGACGACACCTGCATCAGCGCGACCATGACCAGGATGGTGCCGAGATAGACCAGGACCTGCATGCCGCTCGGGCGGTCCGTGTAGCCCACGAGGGCGTGGAGCACGCGTCCGACGAGGCTGTCCTCCCGCAGGACGGCGGAGGTGTTCCACAGGGGCCGGTCGAGCACGGTGATCAGGCCCGCATTGGTGAGGAACTGCGCCGCCTGCGCCGCAAGGCCCGCCGCCAGCAGGACGATGAGGCCGCTCGTCACCGAGAAGACGTAGCGGGTCGGGATCGCGGCGAGGCCGAAATAGCTCACCGAGGAGGTCGCTGCGCCGACGGCGACGCCGGCCAGGGCGCCGAACTGGATGTCCGGCCCGGAGGTGCCGGACGCCACGAGGCCGTAGAGGAACAGCACGAGCTCCGCACCCTCGCGCAGGATCGCGGCGCCGACCACCAGGGCGAGGCCGGCGGCCGTGCTCTGGCCGGTGCGCACCGCCTCGCCGGCGGCCCGCAACTCGCCCGCGAGCTCGCGCCCGTGCTTGGCCATCCAGGTGTTGTGCCAGATCAGCATCAGCACCGCGACGATGAGGACGCCGGCGTTGAGGATCTCCTGTCCCGCGCCCTCGAAGGCGTCGGAGATGCGTTCGGCGAAGAGCGCCACCAGGGCCGCGCCCGCGAGGCCGCCGAGGACGCCGAGGGCGATCCAGCGTCCGCGCCCGGCGATGCCGCGGGTGGCGGCGAGCACGATGCCGATGATGAGGCCCGCCTCAATGACTTCGCGGAAGGCGATGACGAAGGCTCCGATCATGCGGAGAATTCCTTTACGAGTTCACGGTCGCGGCCGAGACGGCCGCCCTACCAGATCCAGAACAGCAGCACCCAGCCGGAGACCGAGAGGGCGCAGGCGGCGGCGATGCCGAGGGTCGCCCCGAAGCGGCGCAGGCCCCGCGCCGAGAGGCCGGCCACCGACCAGGCGAGCCAGACGCTCCACAGGCTGGTGCCCAGCAGCAGCGCGGCGCGCATCTCCGAGACGTAGGGAATGAGGATGCCGTCGCCGCGCAGGAAGGTGACGGTCAGCGCCGAGAGGCCGAGGAACACGCCGCAGCCCGCCACCGGGATCAGCGCCTGGGTAAGGTGGTGGAAGCGGGCCCGCGACCAGCCGAGGGACAGGGTGGCCAGGGCCACGAGGCCCGAGAGGGAGACGCCGAGGACGATCGCGGCGGCGGCGATGTAGCCCAGCAGCAGCCCGCCATCGAGGAGGCTGAGCACGTCGTTGTGCTCGGGATAGTTCGTCAGGATGTACCAGGGCAGCGTGGTCTCGAGGGGCCAGGTCGTGCCGCGCTCGATCAGCCAGGTGGCCAGCGCCTGCTTGACGTCGATGAACCAGGGACTCGACGACCACTGGAAGGCGCCGACGGCCAGGCCCATCATGCCGAACAGGATCAGCACGGTCTGGTCGAGGCTCGGCTCGGTGCCGGCGACGTGGACGATCTCGTGGGTGGGCGAGCGCCGGGCAAGGCGCACGGCCCCGCGATAGCCGGAGCAGCGCCCGCACATGTGGCAGGCGCCCGCGCCGGTCATCGTCTTCACCGGCACCAGCGGCGCGCAGTTGAAGGTGTCACCGCGCGGCTTCGGCGAGGCCGCCCAGCCCGCGTGATCGACCTGAAAGCTCACCGGCGCGAGCTTGGCCAGCACCGCGAAGACCCCGTTGACGGGGCAGAGGTAGCGGCACCAGACCCGCTTGTTGCGGCCGTAGAGCAGCCCGACGACGATCGCCGCCACGGTGGAGCCGCCGAGCACCGCCAGCACGGGTTTGGGATAGCCGTAGACGCTGACCATCTGGCCGTAGACCGTGGTCCCGGCGAAGGCGATGAACGGCCAGCCGCCCCAGGTGATCCAGCGCGGCACGGCGCGGCCCAGGCTCCAGCGGCTGGCGAACTCGGTCAGCGCCCCCTCGGGGCAGAGGATGCCGCACCAGGCCCGGCCGACCACCACCATGCTCACCAGCACGAAGGGCCACCAGATGCCCCAGAAGGCGAACTGGGCGAAGACGGTCAGGTTGTTCCACAGGTGCGCGCTGCGGTCGGGCAGCGGCAGGAAGGCCGGCACCGCGACCAGCACGAGGTAGACGCCGACCACGCCCCACTGGATGGCGCGGATCGTGCCGCCGTGGCGCTGCATCCACTGCCCGAGTTCCGCGAGCTTCGCGTCGATCCAGGCATCCCGGACGTCACGCGGCGTCCGGGCGCCGCGCGGGGAGCCGGCGTCGTGCGGCTTGAGGGACGTCGAGGCTGCCATTCCGGTTGGGTTCGCCAGGGTTATCGGAGCCGCATCACTTCGCCACCAGGGTGGCCTTCGAGTTGGGATGGAAGTCGTCGAAGACGTCGTAGCGGCCGGGGTCGACGGTGCGGAACACGATGGAGGAGGTCGCGCCCGCGGCCAGCGCCTTCTCGCGCTTCAGTTCCACGCTCTCGAACTCCACCGGGCTGGTGCCCGTGTTGGTGATCTCGAGCTTGAAGCGGGTGTTGGCCGGGACCTCGATGACGTCCGGGGTGATGGTCCCGTCCTTCATCTCGATCTTGATGACCGGCAGATCCTCGGCACGCGCCGGACCGGCGGCGGCCAGTAGACCGGCCGCGAGGGCGGCGGTCAGGGTTCGGGAGAGAACGGCCATGGGGCTCAGTAGGCTCCCTTCTTGCCGATACCCGCGAAGGTGAAGTCCTGGATCAGGTCGAAGGGCTTGAACCACTCGGCAACGCCGGTCTCCTTGTCGACGTGGCGACCGAAATGGCTGTGCGGGCCGGGCGGCGCGACGGTGAGCTTGAGGCGGTAGCGGCCGGGGCCGGAGAGCTTGACGTTGTCGCCGTAATGCGGACCGTCATTGGCGACCATCGGCATCAGCGAACCGGTCACCTTCGGCCCGGTGGCGGCCTCGCCCTCCAGCTTGGTGATCTCGAAGCTGACCGTCAGGGACGGCACCCAGTCGCCCTCGGCGAAGCCGTTGCGGTTGTCCTTCGCCGCGTGGATGTCGGCCTCCAGATGGATGTCGGACGCGGCTGCGGCGCGCATCATGTCCGGCGGATCCATCTCGATCGGCTGCAGGTAGACGGCCCCCACCTCGATCCCGTTCTGGGTCACGTGCGGGCCGATGGGCGTCTCCTTCGCCTGGGCCCCGCTCCCGAGGGAGACGGCGCCGGCGACGAGAACGACCAGGGCGAGGGCGGAGCGGAGATTCTTGCGCATCGTGTCTAGCGCGTAGACCAGACGATAAACCAAGCAAAGAGGCTTTTTCGTCACGTTCCTTAATAAGAACAATTCCAAACTAAAGCTCTACCTGAGCGCCCAAGTAAACCCTGATGCAGTCGCGGTCGCTGATCTTGTGCGTGACTGACGACGCCAATGCCGACGCGCCGCCGTGTCGGACCCGCGTCACGCAGGCGTGAAGTCCCCCGCGTGCTTCTCCCGAGGGATCGCGCCCGTCGGAGAAAAGGTCCGGCGCGTCAGGCCCGGATAGGCCAGCGCCTGGCTGATTCCGCGCCCGGCCAGCAGGATCAGGAACGAGAGCCAGAGGCCGCCATTGCCGAGGCCGGCCGCGTGGGCGGCGAGGAGGGCGAGGCCGTAGGCCGCGCTCGCCACGAGCATGAGGTTGCGCATCGCCCGGGTCCAGGTGGCGCCGATGTAGATGCCGTCGAAGGCGAAGGGCAGCGCCGCCAGGAAGGGTGCCAGGGCCGCCGGCAGCAGGTAGAGCCGGGCCATGGCCCGCACCTCCGGGCTCGTGGTCACCGCGTCGATGAAGGCGTTGCCGGCGAGGAGGAACCCGCCCGCGATGGCGCCGCCGAAGGCGAGGCACCAGAGCAGGCTCAAGGTGGCGGCGCGGCGGAAGCGGGCCTCGTCCCGGGCGCCCACCGCCTGGCCGCACAGGGTCTCGGCGGCGGTGGCGAAGCCGTCGAGGAAGAAGCCGCCGATCATGAAGAGATTCCACAGGACGGCGTTGGCCGCCAGCACCACGTCGCCCGAGCGGGCGCCGAGCGCCGAGAACAGGGTGATGCAGCCCACCAGCAGCAGGGTCCGGATCATCACGTCGGCGTTGACGCTGAGCATCCGGGCGAGCGCCAGGGGATCGCGCACCACCCGGAACGGCACCGCGAAGGGGCGCGAGCCGAGCCGCGCCAGCAGGAGCAGGCCGAGGCCGGCGCCGGCCGCCTCGGCGATCAGGGTGGCGAGCCCGGCCCCGGCGACGCTCATGTCCGCGCCGAGGACCAGGGCCAGGGTGAGGACGATGTTGGTGAGGTTGATGGCGACCTGCAGGATCAGCCCGAGATCGGTGCGCCCGCGCCCCAGCACCGAGCCGAGGATGGCGTAGTTCGCCAGGGTGAAGGGGGCCGCGAAGATGCGGATGTGGAAATAGGCCGCCAGCGCGGCGATCACCGCGGGGCTCGCGCCGCTCAAGGAAAAGGCCGTCCGGCCGATCGGCCCCTGCAGCCCCACGATCACCAGCCCGACCACGACGGCCGCCGCGAGGGCGCGGGCCAGCGTCCGGTCGACCTCGGCGCGGTCGTTTGCCCCCACCGCCTGCGCGGTCAAACCGGCGGTGGCCATGCGCAGCGAACCGAACGACCAGAAGATCGCATCGAAGATCACCGCGCCCAGGGCCATGGCGCCGAGGAGCGCGGCATCGCCGAGCCGGCCGATCACGGTGGCGCCGACGAAGCCGAGAAGCGGCGTCGTCACGTTGGCAAGCGTCATCGGCAGCGCGAGCGCGAGGACGCGCCGGCTCGTCGCCGGGCTGGTCGAGGGCGTCATATCGATGGGGTCCTGCAGCGGCCTTCCGGGCGGCGGTCGATCCGTTCAGTGGCAGCCGCAGCCGCTGCCGCAGCTTCCGCCGCCCTCGCTCGGGGTGGGGGTCGGCTTCGCGGCCCGGCGCACGGGATCGCGACTCAGGCCCCGATCCTCCAGCTCGGACAGGTAGGTCGCCCAGCGGTTCCGGTACTCGCGCCCGAGATCGTAGAGGTAGCCCCATCCGAACAGACCGGTGTCGTGCATGTCGTCGAAGGTCAGCTTGACGGCGTAGTTGCCGATCGGCTCGACCTTGAGGATCGCCACGTCGCGCTTCGCCCCGATCACCTTGCGCTCGGAGGGCGAGTGCCCCTGGACCTCGGCCGAGGGGCTCGAGACGCGGAGATACTCCGCCGGCAGGGCGAAGCGGCCGCCATCCTCGAAGGCGACGTTGAGGGTGCGCTTGTCACCCGAGAGGCGGATCTCGGTGGGCCAGCGCTCGGATGCGGCCGGGGCCGCGTGCGGATCGACAGCCTGTTGAGTCATGGTGGCTTCCTTCCGGCCGCGTCGGCCGCACGGGTTGCATGGCCCCTGCGACCGACGCAAACTTGCCCGCGAGGGTGCGAGACCTCATATGACGTGCCATGTTAGGTTCGTCACGCGACCGCGCCAACGTTTCCTCACCCCAACAGAGCACAGAATCCCGCATGTGGGGTCCCCGCGCCACCGACGACGCTGCCCCGATCGCGCCCGCGCCGCTGATCGACCCGTTCCAGCGGGCGATCACCTACCTGCGCATCTCGGTCACCGATCGCTGCGACCTGCGCTGCGTCTACTGCATGTCCGACGACATGCAGTTCCTGCCCAAGCGCGACCTGCTCTCCCTGGAAGAACTGGACCGGCTCTGCGCCGTGTTCATCCAGCGCGGCGTGCGCAAGCTGCGCATCACCGGCGGCGAGCCGCTGGTCCGCCGCGACATCATGCACCTGTTCCGGCGCCTGTCCCGCCACCTCGACACGGGCGCGCTCGAAGAGCTGACGATGACCACCAACGGCACGCAGCTCGGCCGCTTCGCGCCCGAACTCGCCGAACTCGGCGTGCGTCGCGTCAACGTCTCCCTCGACACCCTCGACCCGGACAAGTTCCGCGCCGTGACCCGCCGGGGCGACCTGAAGGTGGTGCTCGACGGGATCGAGACGGCGCGCAAGGCGGGCATCAAGGTCAAGATCAACGCGGTGGCGCTGAAGGGCGTCAACGAGGATGAGATCGCCGACATGATCGCCTGGGCCCACGGCGACGGCATGGACATGACTCTCATCGAGGTCATGCCGCTGGGCGAGATCGAGGGCGACCGCACCGACCAGTTCCTGCCCCTCTCGGTGGCCCGCGCCCGGCTCGAGCAGCGCTACACGATGACGCCCCTGCCCGACCGCACCGGCGGCCCGGCCCGCTATGTCCGCATCGCCGAGACCGGTGGACGCCTGGGCTTCATCACGCCGCTGACCCACAATTTCTGCGAGAGCTGCAATCGGGTGCGCCTGACCTGCACGGGCAAGCTCTACATGTGCCTCGGCCAGGAGGATGCGGCCGATCTCCGCGCGGTCCTGCGCGCCTCGCCCGACGATGCCCTGGTGACCCAGGCGGTGATCGACGCCATCGCGCGCAAGCCCAAGGGCCACGACTTCGTCATCGAACGGGCCCGCCCGGCCGCCGTGCCGCGCCACATGAGCGTCACCGGCGGATAAGTCTCCGCGATGGTTTGACGCTCGGGAGCATCGCTCCTAGACCCCGCTCGTATTCAGGATACGAGCGGAGATGATGATGGCGAAGGTCGCGTTTCTGGGCCTCGGCGTGATGGGTGGCCCGATGGCCCGCCACCTCGCCGCCAAGGGCCACGAGGTCACCGTCTACAACCGCACCGCCGCCAAGGCTGAGGCCTGGGTCGCCGCCCATGGCGGCGCCTTTGCGGCTACCCCGCGCGAGGCCGCCAAGGGCCAGGCCATCGTCTTCGCCTGCGTGGGCAACGACGACGACCTGCGCAGCGTTACCCTCGGCGCGGACGGCGCCTTCGCCGGCATGGAGAAGGGCGCGGTCTTCGTCGACCACACCACCGCCTCGGCCGAGGTCGCCCGCGAGCTCGCCGACGCCGCCGGGGCCGCCGGCCTCGGCTTCATCGACGCCCCCGTCTCGGGCGGGCAGGCCGGCGCCGAGAACGCGGCCCTCACCGTGATGTGCGGCGGCGAGGCCGAGACCTATGTGGCGGTCGAGCCCGCGATCCTGTGCTTTGCCCGCGCCAGCCGCCTGATGGGCCCGGCCGGCTCCGGCCAGCTCACCAAGATGGTCAACCAGATCGCCATCGCGGGGCTGGTCCAGGGCCTGTCCGAGGCCGTGCACTTCGCCAAGCGCGCGAACCTCGACGTCGAGGCCGTGCTGGAGGTGATCTCCAAGGGCGCCGCCGGCTCCTGGCAGATGGAGAACCGCGGCAAGACCATGAACGCGGGCAAGTTCGACTTCGGCTTCGCCGTGGACTGGATGCGCAAGGACCTCGGCATCCTCCTGGCCGAGGCCCGGCGCAACGGGGCGCAGCTGCCGGTCACCGCCCTGGTCGACCAGTTCTACGCCGACGTGCAGGGCATGGGCGGCAACCGCTGGGACACCTCGTCCCTCATCGCCCGCCTGGAGAAGTAAGCGCCGCCTGCGCCCGCCCGAGGGCCTCCTCGGGCGGCGTCCAGAGCCAGTCCGGCCCCATCTGGTGCCGGAACCAGGTGAACTGGCGCTTGGCGTAGCGCCGCGTGTCGCCCTGCCCGCGCCGGATCGCCTCCGCTCGCGACAGCGTCCCGTCGAGATGCGCGATCAGGCCCGGCACCCCGTGGGCGCGCATGATCGGCAGCAGCGGGTCGAGGCGCCGGTCGCGCAGGGCCTCGACCTCGCCCAGCGCCCCGTGCGCGATCATCGCCTCGAAGCGCGCGTCGATGGCCCGGCGCAGGGCCTCGCGCTCGGGGGCCAGGAACAGCTTCACGAGCGGCAGGCCGGACAGCGGCCCGGGGGTGCGGGCCCCGTGGAATTCCGCGATGGGCCGGCCGGTCGCCGCGAACACCTCGAGGGCGCGCATCACCCGCGCCCGGTCGCTGGGGCGCAGGGCCGCCGCCCCGGCCGGGTCGCGCTCGGCCAGATCGGCGTGAAGCGCTTCCGTCGCCCGGCCCTCGGCCCGCGCCCGCAGGGCCGACCGGACGTCGTCCGGCACCGGCGGCAGCTCCGAGAGCCCCTCCTCCAGGGCCCGGAAATACAGGCCGGTGCCGCCGACGAAGATCGGCAGGCGCTTCTCCGCGCGCAGCGTGCCGATCAGCGGCGCCGCCTCGCGGGCGAAGTGCCCGGCCGAGTAGTTCACCGCGCCGTCCACGTGGCCGTAGAGCCGGTGGGGCGCCTCGGCCTCCTCGGACGCGCTCGGCCGGGCGGAGAGCCGGCGCAGGTCGGCATAGACCTGCATCGAGTCGGTGTTGATCACCACTCCGTCGAAATCGCGGGCGAGCGCCAGCGCCAGGCCCGACTTGCCCGAGGCGGTCGGCCCTGCGATGAGGATCGCCGCCGGCAAAACCTGCGCGTGCGTGCGTTGCGTGACCGGCGACACTGGCGTGGAAAACTCCCGGATGACCCTCGTCGCGATCCTGATAGCAAACGAGAGCCGCCCCGCCATCACCGATGCGGTGCTGGCCGAGACCCGGGCGGTGCTGCGCACCGAACACCAGCCCCGCATCCTGCATGGCGAGGTCGCCGCCGAGGTGCTGGTCCCCGGCGCGTCCGCCGATGCGCCGGCGCTGGCCCGGCGCCTGCGCGCGGCCCTGGCCCACGAGCCGATCGATGTGGCGGTGATCGAGGCCGGTCCGCACCGGCGCAAGCGCCTGTTCCTGGCCGACATGGACTCGACCATGATCGAGCAGGAATGCATCGACGAGCTGGCCGACACGATCGGCCTGAAGGACCGGGTCGCCGCCATCACCGAGCGGGCGATGCGGGGCGAGATCGCCTTCGGCCCGGCCCTGCGCGAGCGCGTCGCCCTCCTGCGGGACGTGCCCGTGGACACGATCGACGCGCTGATCGAAGCGCGCATCACCCTGACGCCGGGCGGACGCACCCTGGTGCGGACCATGAAGGCCCACGGCACCCACACCTGCCTGATCTCCGGGGGCTTCACCCTGTTCACCGGGCCGGTCTCGGCCCGGATCGGCTTCGACGAGGCCCACGCCACCACGCTGGGCATCCAGGACGGCCGGCTCACCGGGGAGGTGATCGAGCCGATCGTCGACAAGGAGACGAAGCGCGCGACCCTGGTCGCCCTGCGCGGCCGCTTCGGCCTCGACGCCGCGGAGACCCTGGCGGTTGGCGACGGAGCCAACGACCTCGACATGCTCGCCGAGGCCGGCCTCGGCGTCGCCTTTCGGGCCAAGCCCAAGGTGGCGGCCGCCGCGCAGGTGCGCATCGACCACGGCGACCTCACGGCGTTGCTCTACCTGCAGGGGTATTCGTCGGCCGAATTCGTGGGCTGAGCGGCGCCGCCATGCCGGGGCACCTTGGGCGGCCCCGGAATGACATGGTGCTGAGCGCGGGTTTCCGGCCTGACCACAGCCGACACCGCGCCGTCATTCCGGGGCGCCACAGGCGAGCCCGGACCCGAAGGGGCGCGCCAACGGCGTGCAATCCAGAACCGCCGACCCTGCAAGACCTTGCGCCACCTGTGTTTCTGGATCCCGGGCTCCGCTGCGCGGCCCCGGGATGACGGGGAACGACTTGACATGCTTCGGCCGGTGAATCGGCCGGCTGCGAATCAGAGTAGCCCCCCCTGCCAAAACGAAACCGCCGCCCTCTCGGGCGGCGGCCGGGTGTGTTCGAATGGCGTCTGGGAATCAGTCGATTCCCAGCGCCACGAAGCGGACGTCGCCGCTCGCACTGGCGACCAGGAGCAGGACGGACTTGCGTCCGTCCTTCTTGAGCTGGTCGATGCGCTTGCTGACGTCGGCGGGTGCGTTCACCGCCTCCTGCCCGACCTCGACGATGACCTCGCCCGGCTTGATCTGCTTGTCGGCCGCCGTGGAGTTCGGATCGACGCGGGTGACGAGGACGCCCTTGAGGCCGTCCTTGAGGCTGTAGCGCTTGCGGGCCTCGTCGGTGATGCCCGACAGGTTGAGGCCGAGCACCTGGCGCACGGCGCTCTCGGCCTCCGGCTGCTTGACGCTGGCGAGGGTCGGCTTCTCGGTGTCCTCGAGACGGCCGAGGGTGACCGACTTCGTGGTCTCGGCGCCCTTGCGGATCACGAGCACGTCCACGACCTTGCCGACCGGGGTCGAGGCGACGATCCGGGGCAGGTCGCTGGACGACTTCACCGCCGTGCCGTTGAACCTGACGATGACGTCGCCGATCTCGAGGCCCGCGGCCTTGGCCGGGCCCTTCTCGTCGACGCCGGCGACCAGGGCGCCCTTGACCCCGTCCTTCATGTCGAGGGCTTCCGCCGTGGTCTCGTCCACGTTCTGGATGCGCACGCCGAGCCAGCCGCGGCGGACCTCGCCGAACTCGCGCAGCTGGTCGATGACCTGGGACGCGTTGTTCGAGGGCACCGCGAAGCCGATGCCGACCGAGCCGCCGGTGGGCGACAGGATCGCCGTGTTGATGCCGATGACCTCGCCGTTCATGTTGAACAACGGACCGCCGGAATTGCCCTTGTTGATGGCAGCATCCGTCTGGATGTAGTTGTCGTAGGGGCCGGACTCGATGTTGCGGCCCCGGGCCGAGACGATGCCGGCCGAGACCGAGCCGCCGAGGCCGAAGGGGTTGCCGATGGCGATGACCCAGTCGCCCGGACGCATCTTCTCGGAGTCGCCGAAGGGCACGGCCTTGAGGGGCTTGTTGGCCTCCGGCTTCACCCGCAGCACCGCGAGGTCGATCTTGGCATCCTTGCCGATGATCTCCGCCTTCAGCTTGGTGCCGTTGTGCAGGATGACCTGGATGTCGTTGGCGTCGCCGATGACGTGGTTGTTCGTCACCACGATGCCGGACGCATCGATGATGAAGCCCGAGCCCAGCGAGTTCGACTTACGCTGCTGCGGCTTCGGGCGGTCGGCCTCGCTGCGGTCGCCGCCGCCGCGCTGGCCGCGCTTGTTGAAGAACTCCTCGAACAGGTCCTCGAAGGGCGTGCCCTGTGGGAGCTGCGGGCCGGAGCGGGCGTTGGGCCGGGCGTCGACCGTGGTCGAGGCCGAGATGTTCACGACCGCGTCGGTGACCTGATCGGCGAGGTCGGCGAGGGATTCGGGGCCCTTGGCGAAGGCCGGGGCCGGGGCGCCGGTCACGGCGAGGGCGGTCGCCAGCGCGGCGGCGGCGAGGGCAGAGCGCAGGCTGCGCTGAAGCGCTCGGGAACGGGGCGCCCGGACGGCGCTCGCGACGGGAACCATAATCGACCTCATCTGTCTCAAGACGTCCTTAGATCGTCTCCGCCGTCCGCCGATCAAGAGTCCGGCGGCGAACCGGGGTCCGCCGCCGGAGCGTCATGGTGACCGCTCAGCGCAGCGTGCCGGTGGAGCCGGGCTCCGCCGGGGCGCGCGTGCGGGCGGCCGGCGTCGCCGGGGTCCGGCCCTGCGGATCGCTGAAGTAGCGGAAGAAGTCCGACGAGGGGCTGATCACGAGCCGCGTGTCGGAGCCCTTCAAGCCGGTCTCGTAGGCCTGCATGGAGCGGTAGAAGCTGAAGAAGTCCGCGTCCCTGCCGTAGGCTTCCGCCAGGATGCGGTTCTTGTCGGCGTCGCCCTGTCCGCGCAGGGTCTCGGCCGTCTGGTTGGCCTCCGAAAGCAGCACGGTGACGTCGCGGTCGGCCTTGGCCTTGATCGTGACCGCGGCCTGCTCGCCGGTGGCCCGGATGTCGGCCGCCTCGCGCTGGCGCTCCGTCGTCATGCGCTTGTAGACCGCCGAGCTGTTCTGGGCCGGCAGATCGACGCGGGTCATGCGCAGGTCGACGATCTCGACGCCGAGCTCCTTGGCCTGCCGGTTCACGTCGGCCTGGATCTGGTTCATCAGCTCGGCGCGCTGGGTCCGGACGATGGCGTCGCGGGTCGAGCGGGCGAGCAGGTTGCGCAGGGCCGAGTTGGTGAAGCTCGCCAGCAGGGTGTTGGCGCGGGCGATGTTGTTGGCCGACTGGTAGAACTTCAGCGGATCGATGATCCGGTAGCGCGCGAACGCGTCCACCTCGAGGTTCTGACGGTCGGTGGTCAGCAGGGTCTGGACCGGGAGATCAAGGTCGAGCACCCGCTTGTCGAACAGGACGACGTTCTCGAAGAACGGCAGCTTGAAGTAGAGGCCGGGCTTGTCGGTGCCGGTCTGGTTCAGGACGGCGCGGACGCCGCCGAAGCGGAGCACCAGGGCCTGCTGCATCTGGCCGACGGTGAAGACCGAGGCGTAGAGGCCGACGGCCACGGCGGCCGCCACGATCATGAGGCCGGTGCGGAGGGCTTGGTTGTTCATCGGGCCACTCCACCGGCAGCGTTGCGGGGACCGAACTCGGTCAGCGGCAGCACCGGCAGCACGCCGGCAGCGCTGGCGCCGGTGCCGGCACCGGCTCCGTTCTGGTCGATGATCACCTTGTTGACCGAGCCCAGGACCCGCTCCATCGTTTCGAGGAAGATGCGCTCGCGGCTGATGACCGGGGCGACCTTGTAGGAATCGTAGA
Organism: Methylobacterium sp. 001424705; assembly: GCF_059816145.1. Classification (NCBI taxonomy): domain Bacteria; kingdom Pseudomonadati; phylum Pseudomonadota; class Alphaproteobacteria; order Hyphomicrobiales; family Methylobacteriaceae; genus Methylobacterium; species Methylobacterium sp. 001424705. The sequence continues at coordinate 294,873 of NZ_JCBANU010000001.1, forward strand.
CCTGGGTGAAGCGGGCGGCCTGACCGGTCGCGTCGGCGGTGGACTGCGTCTTGTAGGCTTCCGCCGCCTGGATGATCTTCTGCGCCTCACCCTTGGCGAGGGGCACCTTCTGGCTCTCGTAGGTGCGCGCATCGTTCTTGGCGCGCTCGGCGTCCTGCTGCGCCGCGTTCACGTCGAAGAAGGCGGGCCGCACCTCCGGCGGAGGCTGCACGCTGACGAGCTGCACGAGCTCGATGCGCACGCCGGCGCCGTACTCGTCGAGGGCCTTCTGGGTGATCTCGCGGACCTCCTGGGCGACGCTCGACTGCTCGTTCGTCAGGATCGGCTGGATGTTGCGGCGACCGACGACCTCGCGCATCGCGCTCTCGGCGATGGCCTTGATCGTCCCTTCCGGGTTCTCGAGGTTGAAGACGAAGTCGGACGCTTTCAGGGGATTGATGCGCCACTGCACCTCGAAGTCGAGGTCGACGATGTTCTCGTCGCCCGTGAGCATCAGGCTCTCCTCGGGCTTGTCGACGGTGCGGCTCTGGTTGCCGAGCCCGGCGCGGTAGCCGATCTGCACGCTGTTGACCTGGCCGACATTCGGCTTGGTCACGGCGCCGATGGGAGCCGGGAAGTTGTAGTTCAGGCCCTGGCCGGTGGTGCTGAGATAGCGGCCGAACACCGTCTCGATGCCCACCTGCTGCGGCGCCACGGTGTAGAACCCGGTGGCGAGCCAGACGGCGACCACGATGCCGCCGGCGATCAGGAGGCCGCGGCCTCCACCGAACGATCCACCCGGGAGCACCCCGCGCAGGCGGTCCTGGCTGCGCCGGAGGAGGTCCTCAAGGTCGGGCGGGGTCTTGCCACCGCCACCGCCGCCCCACGGGCCACCCCCGCCGCCATTGCCGCCGCCGCCTCGGCCCCAGGGCCCTCCCCCGTTGCCGCTACCGCCGCCGCTCTGATTGCTCCAAGGCATGCTCGCCGATCTCTCCTGTTCCAGCAGCGTCTGCGCCGCGCACGAAGCCCACCCGCGCTCCCCGTCCCGGCCTCCTCAGGAGGCGGGCCGAATCTCCCCCGCGTGGACAAGAGTGTTGATCTCGTCGTGACCCGACCCCGGCACCTGCGTGGGCGCACCGGATCCTGTCAAGATTGCCACTTGGGCATCGGGCCGCCGAAAGACAACCGCACGGGAACCCAATGCGCAATGGGTCGCGCCGGATTGGTTTACGGCGCTTCTCCGCGCCCCGGCCCTCACCCGGCCCGTTCCAGGTCGACGAAGCTGAAGCCGCAGGCGTCGTGCTCGCCCGGCGGATGGGCTTCGCGCCGGGTCTCCCGATAGAGCGCACGCTCGAACGGCGGGAACACGGTGTCCCCCTCCGGCGCCAGATCGACCTCCGTGAGGTGGATGCGGTCGGCGTGGGGCAGAGCGAGGGCGTAGATCTCGCCGCCGCCGGCCACCATCAGCTCGTCGGCCCCCTCGGCCGCCGCCAGGGCGCCGGCCCAGTCCTGCGCCACCGCGACCTCGGGCACCGCGAAGGCGGGATCGCGGGTGAGCACGATGGTGCGCCGCCCGGGCAGCGGCCGGCCGATCGACGCGAAGGTCTTGCGCCCCATCAGCAGGGGCTTGCCCATGGTCAGGGCCTTGAACCGGCGCAGGTCGCTGCGCAGGCGCCAGATCAGGTCGTTGTCGCGGCCGATGACGCCGTTGCGGGCGACCGCCGCGATGATCGTGATGCGGGGGGCCGGCATCAGACCGCCACCGGGGCGCGGATCGCCGGATGGGGTTCGTAGCCCTCGACCGCGATGTCCTCGAAGCGGAAGTCGAACAGCGAGGTCACGGCCGGGTCGAGCACGAGGCGCGGCAGCGGGCGGTGCGCCCGCGTCAGCTGCAGCCGGGCCTGCTCGAGGTGGTTCACGTAGAGGTGGGCATCGCCCAGGGTGTGGATGAAGTCGCCGGGCTGCAGACCCGTGACCTGCGCGATCATCGCGGTGAGGAGGGCGTAGCTCGCGATGTTGAAAGGCACGCCGAGGAACACGTCGGCCGAGCGCTGGTAGAGCTGGCACGAGAGCCGCCCCTCGGCGACGTAGAACTGGAACAGGCAGTGGCAGGGCGCCAGCGCCATCCGGTCGAGATCGGCCGGGTTCCAGGCCGAGACGATGAGGCGCCGGGAATCCGGGTTGCGGCGGATCTCGTCGAGCACCCAGGCGATCTGGTCGACGCTGCCGCCGTCGGGCTTGGCCCAGGAGCGCCACTGCCGGCCGTAGACCGGCCCGAGGTCGCCGTTCGCATCGGCCCACTCGTCCCAGATGCTCACGCCGTTGGCCTGGAGGGCGCGCACGTTGGTGTCGCCCGTGAGGAACCACAGCAGCTCGTGGATGATCGAGCGCAGGTGGAGCTGCTTGGTCGTCACCAGCGGAAAGCCCTCGCCGAGGTCGAAGCGCATCTGGTGCCCGAACACCGAGAGGGTGCCGGTGCCGGTCCGGTCGTCCTTGCGCACCCCGTCCTGCAGGATGCGTTCGAGAAGCTGGTGATAGGCGTGCATCGCGGCTCCGAGGCGGGGGCTCCCGGAATAGCCCGAAGCGCCGGGGCTGGCGAGGTGGCGGACCGGGGCGTCAACAGGTCGTGCCGTCCCCGGACCGCGCTCCGGCCTCAGCCGATCGCGGGCCCGAGCACGTAGGCGATCATCGCGAGGTTGCTCCAGGCGTGGAGCAGGATGCCCGGCCAGAGCCGGCCGCTGCGCCAGCGGACCCAGCCGAGGATCAGCGCCAGGGGGATCAGCGAGACCGGCCGGGCGAACCCCGCGGGCGTGAGATGCGCCCCGGCGAACAGGAGCGCCGTCGCCAGGATCGCGCCCCGCGCCGTAAAAACCTCCCGCGCCCGGGCGAACAGGGCCCCGCGCATCAGGAGTTCCTCCGCCACCGGGGCCAGGACGAGCACGTAGGCGAACCACAGGGCCGCCGCGGCCGGGGTGAGGCCGGGCGACAGGGCCGTGTGCCGGCCGATCGGCATCCGGAACAGATCGGCGATGCCGGTCACCCAGGTGATGTGGATCACCGGCCAGGCCAGCAGGATCACGGCGAAGCGGCGCGCCGTCAGGCCCGGGGCGCCGGGCCCCCAGGGTGGCGGCACCGGCGCCACCAGGGCCAGGGTCCGGCGCCAGGCGGCGCCGTCGCGCCAGCGCACCGCGACGACGACGAGGAGGGCCAGGACCCCCTGCCGCACCACGTCCACCGCCAGTTCCCGCATGGCGAGCTGGCGCGGGTGCAGGCGGGGACGGTCTCCGCCCAGAAGCGCGATGCCGTCGATCCAGTCGCCGCCGACCCGCACGATCACCAGGGCGAGGAGGGTCGCCACCGCCAGCGCCAGGAAGGCCGCGAAGGCCAGCCCGACGAGCGCCGTCGCCGCGCCGAGGCCGGCACGGACCCGGGACGGCCGGAGGAGCGCGGAGGCGGACCAGGCCGCCGGCGCCTCGGGCATCGGCGCACCATCATCGGGCTTCAAATGCGGCGGCACTCCCACTATAATCAAGGCGTTGGCCGAGAGGCTCGGCGAGGACGGGGATCCGGCGGCGCCGGAACGGCTTCGAGGCCCGAACGGTAACCCGGCAGCCCCTTTCCGGACCACGGGCTTTTGGACGCAAGGGCCCGAGGCTCGACAGGCCCCGGGTTTTGGCGGAAGCTCGCTCCGGCGCGGGGATCTCGGTCGGAGCCGCGACGGGCGACCGCCGCGTCGCGGAACGGTGGTTCTGGGTAGCGGACGGACTTGGTAGCAAACGTCCGGATGGCCGCGACGGCCGTTCAGGCAGGGTTCTGGGAGGGTCGGGCACCGGCATTCCCATTCGATTTTCATCCGACCCGGAGCGCCATCGCGGCGTGTGACGGCGGGCAGTGACCGGGCATAAGCGACCGCAGATGGCAGACGACCTGATCCGCTACGATCTTCTGGTGCAGGACGCGCTGCGCGGCGTGGTGCGCAAGGTGCTGACCGACGCGGCCCGCGAGGGTCTCGCGGGCGAGCACCACTTCTACGTCTCGTTCCGCACCGAGGCGCCGGGCGTGCGCATGTCGCAGCGCCTGCGCGAGAAGTACCCGCAGGACATGACGATCGTGCTCCAGCACCAGTTCTGGGACCTCGGCGTCACCGAGCACACCTTCGAGGTCGGGCTGTCCTTCTCGGGGGTGCCCGAGCGCCTGCTGGTGCCCTTCGACGCCCTGACGGGCTTCTTCGACCCCTCCGTCCAGTTCGGCCTCAAGTTCGACCTCAGCGAGGGCACGGAGACGGCCGCCGCCGAGGAGGATTCGGAGGAGGCGCCGGCTGCGGCCGGAAAGACCCCGCCCCGGGGTGCCGCGTCCGAGCCCACCGAGATCAAGCCGAAGGGCACGGGCCTCGCCACCATCGGCAGCGCCGTCCCCAAGATCGGCGCCGGCACCACCCCGGTGCCCGCCGCGGCCCAGGCTGCCAAGGGAGCGGGCAAGTCGGAGGACGGGACCGAAGCCAAGCCCCCGGCGAAGAAGGCCGAGGACGGCACCGAGACCAGCGCCGAAGTCGTCAGCCTCGACGCCTTCCGCAAGAAGAGCTGAGCGAAGCGGCGCCGACGCGGACGCTCAACGAAAAAACCGCATCGTCATTCCGGGGCGCCAAAGGCGAGCCCGGAATCCGGAGCCGCCGACGGCGTCAATCCTGGCACCGCCCGTGCCTCTGGATCCCGGGCTCCGCTGCGCGGCCCCGGGATGACGTGGTGTTGCGCGCGGGTATGTCCTCCGATCCCGGTTGGACTGAGACGACGGCCCTTCGGACAGCGAAACGCGTCTCTTTCCCCTTCGCGGGGAGAGGCGAGGCGTGGGGGTCGCTCCGCCAGTCCCCGCCCGTCGAGGGTCGCCCAACCACCCCCACCTCCAACGCCTCCCCGCAAGGGGGGGAGCAGGGTTATGTCGAGCTTCCAGCCCTCACCCCCGGGGGTTCACCGTCATGTGCAACCCGTGCTCCGGGCGCAGGGTGACGCGGTGGAGCGGGACCACCGGGGCGTGGTCGTCGGCCAGGGTGAAACGGGCGGCGCGGGCGATGTGGGCCAGCACCACCACCGCCTCCTGCAGCGAGAAGTTCTGGCCGATGCAGACGCGGGGGCCGGCCCCGAACGGCAGGTAGGCGAAGCGCGGGATCGCGGCCCGGGCCTCGGGCAGGAAGCGCTCGGGCATGAAGGCGTCCGGCTCCTGCCACAGGGTCCGGTGGCGGTGGAGCACGTAGGGCGCCACCATCACCAGGGAGCCCTTGGGAATCTTGATGCGGCCGATCCGGTCCTCCGCGATGGCCTGCCGGCTCAGGAACGGCACCGGCGGGAAGAGCCGCATGGTCTCTTCCATCACGGCCCTGGTGTAGGGCAGCGCATCGGCGTCGAAGTCCTGGTCCGCCGGCACGGCATCGACCTCCGCCTCGATCCGCGCCTGGGCGGCGGGGTCCTGCGACAGGCAGTAGAGGGCCCAGGTCAGGGCGTTGGCGGTGGTCTCGTGGCCGGCCGCGATGAAGGTGACGATGTTGGCCTTCACCTCGAGGTCGGTGAGGCCCTTCCCCGTTTCCGGGTCCTGCGCCTTCAGGAGAAGCGTCAGCAGGTCGGCCGGCGCGGTCCCCTGCGCGATCAGGGCGCGGCGACGGTCGATCAGTTCGTCCACCACCTCGGCGAAGAAGCGGATGGCGGGCCGCGCCCGCAGGCGGCCGATGCGGGGCACGAATCCCGGCACCCCGAACACGTCGAGGGGATCGATCGGCCCGACGGATTCGAGGAAGCGGGTGATCGCCCGGCCCAGGGCGTCAGGGTCGCTGGCGAGGCCGTGGGTGAAGATCGTCCGCTCCAGCACGTCGAGGGTGACGCGGGTCATCTCCAGGGCGACGTCGATGCGGGTGCCGTCGCGGCGGGCCAGGCGGCGGGCGATGCGGGCGCCGGCGGCGTTCATGGCTCCGTTGAAGCCGAGCACGTGCCGGGCGGAGAAGATCGGCGCCAGGGTCCGGCGCTGCAGCTTCCATTCCTCGCCCTCGGCGGTGAGCAGCCCGTTGCCGAGGCCGGGGGCAAGGACCCGCCGCTGCAGGTCGTCCTTGCGGTAGTTGGCGGCGTTCTCGACGTAGAGGTAGCGGATCAGGGCCGGGTCGCTCACCACGGTGACGCGCCCGAGGGCGCCGTCGGCGGCCACCACCGGCTTCTCGAAATGCACGTCGAGCCAGGTCGTCAGCGGGTTGGCGCGGGCGGCCTTCAGGAAGCCGAAGAGGCCCGGCTGCTCGCGCAGGGGTTTTGGGACCGCCGGGCGGAAGCGGACCGGCACGGGGGCATCGACAGGGGCTTCGACGCGGGCGGCGGCACTCGACATGAACGACAACTCCGGGCCCGGGCTGAGGGCTGACAAGCCATGACAATTCAGCGCCGGGCACACGGCCCTCTCGCGATGCGGCATCGCGGTTTGCTGGCGTGCAGTTTAAGTAGGGTCCGGATTGACCAGACGAAGAGGCCACGATGTCGCCCACCGAGACGCCCGCCACCCGCACCGAGTCCGACACCTTCGGCCCGATCGAGGTCCCGGCGCATCGCTACTGGGGCGCGCAGACGCAGCGCTCGATCCAGAACTTCAAGATCGGCACCGAGAAGATGCCCGCGCCTCTCGTCCACGCCCTCGGCATGGTCAAGCAGGCCGCCGCCCTGGTGAACCAGGACCTCGGCGCCCTCGACCCGAAGGTGGCCCAGGCCATCGCGGCTTCGGCGGCCGAGGTGGTCTCCGGCGAGCACGACCAGGAATTCCCCCTGGCGGTGTGGCAGACGGGCTCCGGCACCCAGTCGAACATGAACGCCAACGAGGTGATCGCCAGCCTCGCCAACGAGCTGCTCGGCGGCAAGCGCGGCGGCAAGTCTCCGGTCCACCCCAACGACCACGTCAATCGCGGCCAGTCCTCGAACGACGTCTTCCCGACGGCGATGCACATCGCGGTCTCGCGCGAGATCAACGACCGGCTGCTGCCGGCCCTGCAGCACCTGCACGACGCGCTCCAGGCGAAGTCCGAGGCGTTCGCCGCCATCGTGAAGATCGGCCGCACCCACCTGCAGGACGCCACCCCGGTCTCCCTCGGCCAGGAATTCTCCGGCTACGTTGCGCAGGTGGCGCTCGGCACCGAGCGCGTGAAGGCGACGCTGCCCGGCGTGCTGGCGCTGGCACAGGGCGGCACGGCGGTGGGCACCGGCCTCAACGCCCATCCGGACTTCGCCGAAAAATTCGCCGCGAAGGTCGCGGAGCTGACCGGCCTGCCCTTCACCTCGGCCGCCAACAAGTTCGAGGCCCTGGCCACCCACGATGCCCTGGTCTTCACCCAGGGCGCGCTCACGGCGCTGGCCTCCGGCCTGTTCAAGATCGCCCAGGACATCCGCTTCCTCGGCTCGGGCCCGCGCTCGGGCCTCGGCGAGCTCTCGCTGCCGGAGAACGAGCCCGGCTCGTCGATCATGCCCGGCAAGGTCAACCCGACCCAGTGCGAGGCGCTGACGATGGTCTGCGCCCAGGTGATCGGCAACGGCACCACGGTGAGCTTCGCCGGCAGCCAGGGCAATTTCGAGCTGAACGTGTTCAAGCCCGTCATCGCCAACGCGGTGCTGCAGTCGATCCGCATCCTCGCCGACGCGGCGGTGAGCTTCACCGACAACTGCGTCGTCGGCATCAAGGCCAACGAGGACAAGATCGCCGACCTGATGAGCCGCTCGCTCATGCTGGTGACCGCGCTCGCCCCCTCGATCGGCTACGACAAGGCCGCCGAGATCGCCAAGACCGCGCACAAGAACGGCACCACCCTCAAGGAGGAGGCCCTGCGCCTCGGCTACGTCACGGCCGAGGAGTTCGAGCGCGTGGTGCGCCCCGAGACGATGCTGGCGCCCGGCGCCGCCTAGAGGAGCCCACCGGCATGGCGGAGATCATCAACCTGCGTCAGGCCCGGAAGGACCGGGCGCGGGTGGAGCGGGAGGCGAAGGCCGCGGACAACCGCATCGCCTTCGGCCGCCCGAAGAAGGCCAGGACCCTGGCGGAGGCCAAGAAGGCCATCGAGGTCTCGCGCCACGAGGGCCACAAGCTCGTGGGGCCCGAGTCGGAGGGGTGATGGGGGACGCGGCACGTGACCCTCTCCCCTCTGCGGGAGAGGGTGCCTGCGGAGCAGGCGGGAGAGGGAGCGACCTTTCCGGATATGGCGCTCCCCTCTCCCGGTCGCTCCGCGACCACCCTCCCCCGCAGAGGGGGGAGGGTCGGGTGCCGGAATGACCACCGGCATCACCAAGCGCTCCGTGATGATCGCCGGCCACCGGACCAGCGTGTCCCTGGAGGACCCGTTCTGGGACGCCCTGCGGGAGATCGCAGGCGCGCGCGGCCAGTCCGTCCAGGCCCTGATCGGCGCCGTCGATGCCGGTCGGGAGGGCCAGAACCTCTCATCCGCCCTCCGGGTGTTCGTGCTGGCGAGCGTGCGTGATCGTGCCTGACGGCCGCGACGGGCTCGGGCGGCGAATGTCCTGCAGGCTGTAGGAGGCCGGCGCGCCGAAGGTCCGGCGGAAGGCGTTGGCGAAGTGCGCCTGGTCGGCGAACGCCGCCTCATGGGCGGCCCCGGTGAAGTTGGCGCCGCGGACGACGGCCGCGATGGCGCGGCGCATGCGCAGCCAGCCGCGATAGCGCCGGAACGGGACACCCATGGTCGCGCTGAAGAGGTGCTGCATCCGCGACGAGGACAGGGATGCCGCCGTGGCCAGCCGTCCCGCGCTCATCCACGCTTCCGGCCGGGCCCGCAGGTCGACGAGGACCTTCGCGATCCGGGGATCGACCGGCCGATCGAACCGCCGTGCCGCGAAGCCGGAAAGGTCGGCGATGGCCTCGCCCGCCCAATCGCAGGCGTCGCGTCGCTCGAAGAGCGACCGCAACGGGCCGACCTCCCCGCCCCTGCCCACCAGGGCGCTGCCGACCGCCTCGGCCGGACCCATCAGGCCCGTCAGGGCCCACGCCCCGGCATCGGGCTCGCGATAGAGGACGCCGAGGGGAGCGCCGCCGCAATCCAGCTCGTGCGGCATCCCCGCCGGAACGAAGGCCGTGCGGCAGGTGATCCACGCCCCCGGCGCGAAGCGGATGCGGAAGGCGTCGTAGAGCCCCGCGAGATAGACCGGGGCGCCGTGCTGGTGGCTGGCATTGTACGCGAGCGGCCCCGCGAAGAGGGTGTGCGCCCCCTCGACATGCCAGATCGGGAGGGACGACGCGCCGGACGGCGCAGCACGTTCGTTCAAGCTGGCCCCCCTCCCACCGCGATAGACCGTTCGCGACCGGTCCCGCACACATCCTGACGGAACCGGCCCTCTCGGGAAACGTCCAGCGATGACCGAACTCACCCGTCGTCATCTCGCCGCGACCCTGGTCGCCGGCCTCGCCCTTCCGACGGCCGCACGGGCGGGCATACCGACGCAAGCCCTGCCCCCGAGCCTCTCCGCCGGCCTGCGGCGGATCCGCCTCGGTGCCTTCACCGTCACCGCCCTGTGCGACGCCGACGCGGTCATCGACGGCCCCTGGCCGATCGTGGGCGAGGACCGTCCGAAGGCGGAGGTCGAGGCCCTGATGCGGGAGAACCGGCTTCCGCCGGACCGCTTCGAGCCCGGCTTCACGCCGATCCTGGTCCAGACCGGCCGCGAGACCGTCCTGTTCGACACCGGGAACGGGGCGGTGGGCTTCATCCCGCGCCCGGCCGGCGGGCAGCTGGCGCAGCGGGTGCGGCAGGCCGGCCTGTCGCCGGACGCGATCGACCTCGTAGTCCTGACGCATTGCCACACCGACCATATCGGCGGACTCTTGGAGGATGGGCGCCCGCTCTTCCCCAGGGCCAGCTACGTCATGGGCGACCGGGAATTCGCCTTCTGGAGGGACGACGATCGCCTGGCAGGCCCGCCGGACGGCAACGCGTACAAGTCGGCCCGCGTCTTCCGCAGCCACCTGCTTCCCCTCGCCGAGCACATCCGCTTCGTGTCGCCGGGCCAGACGGTGGTGCCGGGCATCGACGCCGTGGCGGCCTTCGGCCACACGCCGGGCCACCTTGCCTTTAACGTGGAAAGCGAGGGCCAGCGCCTGCTGGTCTGGGGCGACTGCGCCCATCACGAGGTCGCCTCGCTGGCCCGGCCCGACTGGCACGCCCTGTTCGACATGGACAAGGCGGCCGGCGCCGCGACCCGACGGACGATCTACGACATGGCCGCCACCGACCGCGTCCTCGTCGCCGGCTACCACACCGCCTTCCCGTCGCTCGGATACGTCGTCCGCGACGGGCTCGGGTACCGCTGGATCCCGATGGCGGACCGGAGCGAGCGCTGACGCGCCTCTACTCCGCCGCCGCCATCGTCCGGTCCGGCAGCCCCTCCAGGGCCGCCGGCTTCGGGCCGCCGGTCGCCCAGTCCAAGAGCTCCGCCGTGTGGACGATCGGGATCGCCGTGCCCTTCCCGATCTGGGTGGCGCAGCCGATGTTGCCGGTGGCGATGACGTCGGGGCGCATCCGCTCGATGTTGGCGACCTTGCGGTCCCGCAGGCGGTTGGCGATCTCGGGCTGGAGGATGTTGTAGGTGCCGGCCGAGCCGCAGCAGATGTGGCCCTCGGGCACGTCCTTCACGGTGAAGCCCGCCGTCTTCAGGAGATTCTTCGGCTCGGTGCGGATGCCCTGGCCGTGCTGCATCGAGCAGGCCGAGTGGTAGGCGACCACGAGGTCGGTCTCGACGATCGGCGGCATCAACCCGATGGTGGCCATGTACTCGGTGACGTCCTTGGCGATGGCGGACACGCGCTTCGCCTTCTCCGCGTAGGCCGGGTCCTCGCGGAACATGAAGCCGTAATCCTTGATCGTCGTGCCGCAGCCGGAGGCGGTGACGAGAATCGCGTCGAGCCCGGCGCCGTCCATCTCGGCGATCCAGGCGTCGATGGTGCGCTGGGCCTGGGCATGCGACGAATCCGCCTTGCCCATGTGGTGGGTCAGGGCGCCGCAGCAGCCCTCCCCCGCGGCCTGCACCACCTCGACCCCGTGCCGGGTCAGGAGCCGGATCGCCGCTTCGTTGAAATCGGGACGCAGCACGCTCTGGGCGCACCCGCGCAGCAAAGCCACGCGACCTCGACGCGACGGCGCGGTATACCCATGCAACGCCGCGCTCGCCTCCAGGGCCCGCGTCTCGGCCGGGAAGGTGCCGGGCCGGTCGGTGGGATTGCGGTTCGGCAGATGGGCCGGGGCGAGGTCGAGCATGGCCGCGAGGCGGTTGCCGACCCGCGGCAGGCGCGCCACCAGGGGCCGGAAGGGAGCACCGATCTTTGCCCCCAGCAGCGCCAGGCGGAAGCGGTTCGGGTAGGGCAGCACGAAGGCCAGCACGCTGCGGAGCAGCCGGTCGCTCAACGGACGCCGATAGGTTTCCTCGATATAGGTCCGCGCATGGTCGACGAGGTGCATGTAATGCACGCCCGAGGGGCAGGTCGTCATGCAGGACAGGCAGGACAGGCAGCGGTCGACATGCTTGACGACTTCCGGCACCGCCGGTTTTCCGCCTTCCAGCATGTCCTTGATCAGGTAGATCCGCCCGCGCGGGGAATCGAGTTCATCGCCGAGCAGGAGATAGGTCGGGCAGGTCGCGGTGCAGAACCCGCAATGCACGCAGGTCCGGAGGATCTTCTCGGACGCCGCCATGGCCGGATCGGCGAGCTGCGTCAGGCTGAAATTGGTCTGCACGGTGCGTCCTCGGGTCCACCCTCGTGCCGTCCATCGGGTCCGGCCCGCGTCGGCATCGTCGTTCTTAGTCCCTGCTGTTTAGAGGGTCTCGCGCCGGTTGCCGAGCCTTGGAATCGCTCCGAAGAGCGCGATCGACGCGACCTCGTCCCGCACCGCCCCTCGCTCACAGACCGGCGTACATCCGCCCCGAATTGAACAGGCCATGGGGATCATGCGCCGCCTTGATGCCCGCGGTGATCCGCATCAGGGGCTCGGCCAATGGCTCGAAGACCGGCACGGCCGCCCGGACGGCATCGGGTGCCCGCACCAGGGTCGCATGCCCACCCTGTGCGCGCACGGCCGCCCGGACGACCTCGGCGCCGGCATCGCCCCCGGCATCCGTGGCGAGCCAGACCAGCCCACCGCCCCAGTCGTAGAACCAACGGGCGTCGCGCTGGGCGCCGATCGCGGCGGTGACGGCGGGGCCGCGGGTCGGCGCAGTGGAGATGCGCCAGACCGCGGCACTCCGCGGCTCGGCGAAGCTCGCAGCGTCGCGGATGCGGGCCCAAAGCGCTGTCCCCGCCTCGCCCTCGACGATCTCGGGCTGGCCGAAGCGCTTGAGCAGGCGACGCAATTCGCCGAGACGATAATCGATCGACTCCGAGAAACCCTCGATCCGCATCAGCGTCCGCGCCGCCCCGCCTTCGATCCCGGCCGGCAGGTGAGCGGCTCCGGTCAGCTCGAAGGGCGAGCCGAGGGCCGCACTCAAGGCCGCGATGGCGCGGGCATCGTCGAGGTCCGGGAACGCGAGTGTGGCGACCCGTTCCTGAACGGGGAGCACCTTGAACGTCACTTCCGTCAGCAGACCCAGGGTGCCCCAGGAGCCGGCCATCAGCTTCACCAGGTCGAGCCCGGTGACGTTCTTCATCACCCGCCCGCCCGACTTGATCGCCTGGCCCCGTCCGTTGATGAAGCGCACGCCGATCAGGCTGTCGCGGGCGGCGCCCGCGTTGATCCGGCGCGGTCCGGAATTGTTGGCGGCCGCCACGGCGCCGAAGGTCGGTTCGCCAGTCGTGCCCATCAGGGAGCGGTGGTCCATGGGCTCGAAGGGCAGCATCTGACCGCGCGCCGCGAGGAGGGCCTGAACCTCGGCCAGGGGCGTCCCGGCCCGGGCGGCGACGACCATCTCGGCGGGTTCATAGAGTGTGATGCCGGTCAGAGCCACGCTGGAGAGCGTCGCTTCGTCCTGGGCCGGTCGGCCGATCCCAGCCTTGGTCGCTCCGCCAACGAGGCGAAGCCGCTCCGGGCTCTCGACCGCCCCGCGGACGATCTCGGCCGCGGCGCCCTCGTCGTGAGGCTCATATGTACGCATCGAATCCCACCCGATCCGGGGCACTCTGCGGCACCCTCGATCCTGTTCCTGTGGAGCCACCTTAGAGGAGGTTCACGCCGATGGCATCCGGTCAGGAACGGCTATTCGGCCGGTGCGGTCTCGGGTGGTGAACGGGTCAACCGCGCCGCCACGTGACCGCGCAGGCCCGCGATGTCGAAGAGCCAGACGAGCGCACCGTAGATCGCCACGCCGAGAGGCACGGAAAGCAGCAGCGCCCGTGTCGGCTCGATATGGCGCAGGGGTAACAGGCAGAGCGCCATGGCGAGGGAGGCGATGCTGGCAGCCAGGATTTCCCACCAGGGCAGGTGCAGGCGCTGGGGTCCCGTGAGCGCACGCCAGGCCAGGATGAGGGTGGCGGCCCCGAGGCCGGCGGTCTGTGCGATCGCGACGCCCTCGGGACCGTACCGGGACGGCAGGAGCCACAGCCCGAGCCCGTTGAGGGCGAGCCCAACCAGAGCGGCGGCGATGACCGGGCGCGTGCGCCGACGAATCTGGAAGATCGGATTGAGGGCGAAGTTGGTCATCGCGAGGCAGAAGAAGCCCGGAACCATCAGCCCCGCATAAGCGGCGAAGGGGCCGCGGTAGGCCTCCGGCACCACCAGCGCCTCGAGGGCCGGGAGCACGGCCCAGAACCCGACCGCGCAGGGCAGAAGCAGCGCAACCACCACGCCGATATTGAGCCCGACCTGGCGCTCGGCCGCGGCACGCCCCTGTTCCTCCTCGACCCGGACCGCGAGCTGGAAGAGCAGCAGATCGAGGGCGGTCCCGAGGGTGCCGATGCTCCGAGTGGTGACATCGGCGGCGAGGGCGAAGTAGCCCGCCTCGGCGAGGCCCGCATGGGACGCGATGCTGCCCCGATTGAGGAACGGCAGCAGCTGGTAGATCGCGTTGGCCGCGATGAGGGGTAGGCCGTAGGCGACGAAGAGCCGCCAGGCTTCCCGCAGCTTCAGCCGTACGCGTGGAACGATCGGATCGCGCAGCGGTCGATACAGCAGCAGGATCGCGAAGGCTTGGCTGATCCCGGCCGCCGTCAGAACCCAGACGGGTTGGGGGAAGAACCAGGCGGCACCCGCCATCAGCACGAAGGCGAGGCCGTTCTTCACCGCGACGAGATTGAAGTACAGCCGGCCGTCGAAGCGCGCCCGGGCGAGCGCTGCGTGATAATCGAACACGCCGATGCCCAATGCGGCGACCGCGGCGCCCGCTGTGATCGCCAGGCGGCTTCCCGCGTTGGGCTCGAGCGTGAAACCCAGTCCCGCGCAGATCAAGGCCGCCACGAAGAGACTGAGCGTGAGGGCCATGTAGGCCCGGTCCAAACCCTGCCGGATCCAGGGCTCGTCGATGCGGACCCGGGCTGAATAGAATCGTGTCGCGGACAGACGCAGCCACTCGAACAGGACGGTGTTGGCCACGATCGCACCGGCGGTCGCCAGAGCGAACAGACCGAACTCCGCTGGTCCCAGCAGCTTGGCGATGAGGAGGCCGAGGACGAAGTTCAGGCCGGCATTGAGGACGAAGGCAGCGATCACGGCCATGGCGCGACGGGTCATCCTCGGAGGCCGGCTGGACGGGGCATCGCCGCGCACAGCTCTAGCGCAGGAGGCCTGACAGTCCATTAACCGGTTACAACCAACCCCGGATGCGGAAGAAAACGATCGGAATGATGGCGCTTACGAGGATGAGCGCGAGGCCGTAGGGATAGCCGTAGGCCCATTCGAGTTCGGGCATGTGCTTGAAGTTCATTCCGTACATCGAAGCGATCAGGGTCGGCGGAATGCCGACCACCGATGCCACGGTGAGAACGCGGAAGGTGTTGTTCTGCTCGATGCTGATCAAGCCGAGGGTCGCGTCGAGAAGGAACTGGACGTTCTCGGAGAGCCGGATCTCGAACTCGTCGAGGGAGGCAATGTCGCGCCGCACGGCCTCGAAGCGCGGCACCTGTTCCTCGCCGAGGATATGCTCGCACTCGTTGGCCACGAAGGGCACGATCCGCTCCAGGCCGAGGAGGCTCGACCGGACCTTACCGAGGGTCTTCCCGCGGCGTCCGATGCCGCGCAGGATTCGGCGCAGCGCCAGGTCGCGCCGGCGCGGCGTGTGGTTGCGCAGCTTGGTGTCCCCGGCAGGCGCACCGCTGCGGACGTCGAAATCGAAGATCCGCGTGGACAACTCGTCGAGGTCGGCGCCCATGTCCTCGAGGGCATCGGCGAGGCTGTCGACGAGCTCCTCTATCAGGAGAAGGAAGATCTCGGTGGAGGTGGTGCCCGGCCCATCGCCGGTGTCGATGCGCTTCTTGACCTCCGCGAAAGCCCGCAATTCGTGGAAGCGCACGGTGACGAGGCGGTCCCGGGTCAGCACGAAGCCCAACGGCTTCAACTGCGTATCGAGCTTGTCGAAGGTGACCATCGGGGTTGAGAGTGAGAACCCGGTCTTCAAACGCCTCAGGCGGCTCGAATTCTCCACCTCGCTGAGGGCCTTGCGCGAAGGGACCCGGATGCCGGTGCAGGCCTCGACCCGTTCGGCCTCCTCGGCGCTCGGATCATCGAGATCGATCCATACGACCTCCGACGGATAGGCTGTCGCGGGCGCCTGTGCCTCGGGCTCGACCGCGCCCTGCGGACCATGAAGCTTGATCATCCGCGAAGGACTTTCCGGCGGCTTGTGGGATCGGGGGATGATCCTGTCGCCGGATCGTCGTCGGAGCCTGCGACAGTCTTGACTCGAACGGCTTCCGCGCCTAACTCGACGCCATCGTTAGCACTCACCCAAGGCGAGTGCTAACGGCCTGGGTTGAGCGCGCTGCCGCGCCGCATCAACGCCATCCACGAATTTGAAGCAAGAGGGCAGCTCATGAAGTTCCGTCCGCTGCACGACCGTGTCGTCGTCCGCCGCATCGAAGGCGAAGAGAAGACCAAGGGCGGCATCATCATCCCGGATACCGCCAAGGAGAAGCCGCAAGAGGGCGAGATCGTCGCCGTCGGTCCCGGCGCCCGCGATGAGGCCGGCCGGGTGAACCCGCTCGACGTCAAGGCCGGCGACCGCGTCCTGTTCGGCAAGTGGTCCGGCACCGAGGTCAAGATCGACGGTCAGGACCTCCTGATCATGAAGGAATCCGACATCATGGGCGTCGTCGCCTAAGTCGGGTTTCGGTTCTCCTCCCGTTCACGAGCCCTTCGAGGGTGCCGTCCGGCGCCTCGGGGCCCATCACTGACAAGGATCTGACATGGCAGCGAAAGAAGTCCGCTTCGCCTCCGACGCCCGCGAGAAGATGCTCCGTGGCGTCGACATCCTCGCCGACGCGGTGAAGGTCACGCTCGGCCCCAAGGGCCGCAACGTCGTCATCGAGAAGTCCTTCGGCGCCCCGCGCATCACCAAGGACGGCGTCACCGTCGCCAAGGAGATCGAGCTCGCCGACAAGTTCGAGAACATGGGCGCCCAGATGGTGCGCGAAGTGGCCTCGAAGACCAACGACATCGCGGGTGACGGCACCACCACGGCCACCGTTCTGGCGCAGGCCATCGTCCGCGAAGGCGCCAAGTACGTCGCCGCCGGCATGAACCCGATGGACCTGAAGCGCGGCATCGACCTCGCTACCACCGCCGCCGTGAAGGACATCACGAGCCGCGCCAAGAAGGTCGCCTCGTCCGAGGAAGTTGCCCAGGTCGGCACCATCTCGGCCAACGGCGACAAGGAAATCGGCGAGATGATCGCCCACGCCATGCAGAAGGTCGGCAACGAGGGTGTCATCACCGTCGAGGAAGCCAAGACGGCCGAGACCGAACTCGACGTCGTCGAGGGCATGCAGTTCGACCGCGGCTACCTCTCCCCGTACTTCATTACGAATGCGGAGAAGATGGTCGCCGAGCTCGAGGACCCCTACATCCTCATCCACGAGAAGAAGCTGTCTTCGCTTCAGGCGATGCTGCCGGTTCTCGAGGCCGTGGTGCAGACCGGCAAGCCGCTCGTCATCATCGCCGAGGACATCGAGGGCGAGGCGCTCGCTACGCTCGTTGTCAACAAGCTGCGCGGCGGCCTGAAGGTCGCGGCCGTCAAGGCTCCGGGCTTCGGCGATCGCCGCAAGGCCATGCTCGAGGACATCGCGATCCTGACCCAGGGTCAGATGATCGCCGAGGATCTCGGCATCAAGCTCGAGAACGTCACCCTCCCGATGCTCGGCCGCGCCAAGCGCATCCGCATCGAGAAGGAGACCACCACGATCATCGACGGTCTCGGCGAGAAGGCGGATATCGAAGCGCGCGTCGGCCAGATCAAGGCGCAGATCGAGGAGACCACCTCGGACTACGACCGTGAGAAGCTCCAGGAGCGTCTGGCCAAGCTCGCCGGCGGCGTCGCGGTCATCCGCGTCGGCGGCGCGACCGAGGTCGAGGTCAAGGAGAAGAAGGACCGCGTCGACGACGCGCTCAACGCCACCCGCGCTGCGGTGGAAGAGGGCATCGTCCCCGGCGGCGGCACCGCCCTCCTCCGTGCCCGTGAGGCCGTCCGTGCTCTCAAGAGCGACAACCCGGACGTCCAGGCCGGCATCAAGATCGTGCTGAAGGCCCTCGAGGCTCCGATCCGCCAGATCGCCGCGAATTCCGGCGTCGAGGGCTCGATCGTGGTCGGCAAGATCACCGACAACACGTCCTCGATCACCTTCGGCTTCAACGCCCAGACCGAAGAGTACGTCGACATGATCCAGGCCGGCATCGTCGACCCGGCCAAGGTCGTGCGCACCGCCCTGCAGGACGCCGCCTCCATCGCCGGCCTCCTCGTCACCACCGAAGCCATGATCGCCGATGCTCCGAAGAAGGACAGCGGCGCCCCGGCGATGCCGGGCGGCGGCGGTATGGGCGGCATGGACTTCTAAGGCGTCCGAACTGCACCTTATCGGAATGGGGGTCGCCGCGAGGCGGCCCCTTTTTTCATCCGCGGCACAGCCATCGGCGGCCTAATGGTCGGGACAGCAGCAGGCGCGTCAGGCGGCCTTTTTCTTTCCCCGCACCGCCTTCGCCGTAGCTGTAGGCGGTTCTCCCCCCAAAGTCGTTTCCCGTCGCTGTCGGTTGGGGCGGCAAGCCGCGGACCGGGGGGGCCAGGCGAACCGGACGCGCGAAACATGCGAGCGACGCAGATCGATGCGTCGCGCGTCGGCGTCCGGAAGGCATTTCCTGGCGGACACGGCAACACGCGATTGTCAGGGCTGCGCAATGTCTGCAGAGCCGAGTGGAGAGAGTCTCCGATCCCGCTATCGTCAGGCTCACGCGCGTACCACCCGCGATCTTCGCCGCACATGTCGGGGCGGCCGACGGCGCGCGCAGAAATCCAGCCCCGCTTCGGCGGAAACCGGGTCGACAGAGAGGGGTGTGAGTGAGGGGAAGCCGACCGGGACCTAAGGAATCTCCGAAGCGCGAACGGTCAGGCTTGCTGCCGGGATCGCGCGGAAACGATGCGCTGCCGATCGGGTGGGGGGCCCCGGTCCCTTGAAACCGGAGCCAAACAGGCATTTGGCGCGGACCTACCGTCCGAAGATGCCCTTCAGGAATTGGGCGGTGCGGTTGCGCTTCTTCTTGCGCTCGAGTTCGCTGGCGTCCTTGACCCATGCCACCTGCACGACGCGGCGCTCGCCCTCGAAGGGCTCGTGGCCGTGCCAGGAATTGTCGGCGCGCAGGAAGGCGAACATCGTGCCCATGGTGGGCGGCACCTCGACCGCGAAGGGTTCGTAGTTCTTGCCGTCGTAGAGCACCCGCAGGCGGCCGGCGGCCGGAGCGTCCCAGGCATCGTTCATGTAGATCAGCATCGTCATCACTTTCGACGGGCCGTCGGTGTGGATCGAGCCGTATTTCAGCTGGCTGCGCTTCATGATGGTGGTGAGGCGCGGGCAAGAGACCAGGTCGATGCCGAACTTCTCGCCCATGATGCGGGAGAACGCATCGCTCTCAAGCTCGTCGATCAGCGCCTTGAAGCGACCCTTGAGGGCGACTTCGTCGACCGTGAGATAGCCGGGCTTGGCGATCGCGGGGAAATCCTGGCGGATCTCGTCGACGGCCTCGGGCTTGAGCACGTCATTGCCGAGAAAGAAACTGTAGGGCTCGCGCGAGACAGGGGCGGCCCGCACGGCATCAAGGTTGAGGATCGACAATCCCGTCATGGCTTCGACGTTCGTCCGTTCGGGCGCACCAGGCCCGGTTTGAGCGGGTGCACGCTGGGTTGGAGCGCCGCTGCGAGGGCGCAATCCCGGTGGATAGAGCGCCCGATTGCGGCAAGCGGACGGCAAGCCCTTTCCGCGCAACACGGAAACTGCCATGCTTGACCGTATCGAAACTGAAAAGTGGCGCCGAGCATCGTGACGAGACGCCTCGCACTCGCCTTCTGCGTCGCCCTGGCGACGCCGGCCAGTGCCCAGAGCCCCCTCTCGACGACCCAGCGCATGATCTGTGCCGATGCAATGGCTCTGGTGAAGACCCGAGGTTCCGTCGCGATCAGTTCCGGCGGAGCGCCCGAGCGCTTCGTACGGGACCGTAGCCAATGCAATCTAACCGAAATCGCCGAACTCCGCTTCGTGCCCACCCGGGACAACCCGGAATGCCCGATCGGCTATCGCTGCCGCGAGCCGGAATTCGGCGACTGGGACTGGTGAGACGGACCGGCGGTACGAGGATAGTCCGCCGCAGCGGTGCGCCACGATCTCGCCACGACCCGCCTGCAATGCCGATGCATGGGCGGTCCCCCCCGGGGCACGGCGCCGGACGATGACAAGAACTGAGGGGAGACGCGCGTGGCCGTATTGAGGACAGGCCTCGGCCTGCAAGCCGCCGTCACGGCGCTCTTCGCCCTCGCGCTCCTGGTTTCACCCGGCGTATCCGCACCGCTCTACGTCAGTCTCAGCGGCCTTGCCATGGCAGGCATCCTGCTCGCATCGGGGCGCCTCTCGTCATACCTAAAGGTCTTCGTCTCGGTCTACGGCGTCGGCTACCTGTTCCTGGCCGGAGCCAAGCAACTGGCGGTCATGGGTTTCCTGCCCCCGACGCTCGCCGCCCTCCTGCCGCCGAGCTTCGCCGCAACCGGGGCCGTGGTGTTCGCCGGCATCGTCTTGGCGATCTCGTACCTCGAGCCGATCCGGGCGATCACGCTGATCGCGGATCCCTATTTCGCCACCACCGACAAGCCGACACGGGAGATCGGACCCTTCCGCCTGTTCGGCAGCACGGAGGGGAAGGTTGGCCAGCGCCTCGTCGCCCTGTCGATCTTCATCACCTTCGCACAGGTCGCCCTGCAGCTGCGGCTGAACTTCTGGTTCCGCGACCTGTTCAACGCCCTCCAGGAATACAACGCCGACGCCTTCTGGTACCAGTTGGTCTGGGTGTTCACGCCGCTCGCCACCATCTGGGTCGTGGTCGGCATGTTCGACACCTTCGTGGATGCTACGCTTCACATCCGCTGGCGCACCTGGCTGACCCGCAGCTTCTACGGTCGCTGGCTGGATGCCGGGACGCATTACCGGGTCCCCTTCACCGGGGAGAGTGCGGACAACCCGGATCAGCGCATCCAGAGCGACATCAATCTCTTCATCTCCCAGACCACCACGCTGTCCATCCGGCTCCTGTCTCAGGCGGCGACCCTGGTGTCCTTCATGGTCATCCTGTGGGGCCTGTCGCGCGACTTCGTGCTGCCCTTCACCGATACGGTGGTGCCGGGCTTCCTCGTCTGGCTGGTGGTCGGTTACGCGGTGGTCGGAACCTGGCTGACGCACGTCATCGGACGCCCCCTCATCGGCCTCGACTTCCGCCAGGAGAAGGTGGAGGCGGATTTCCGCTTTTCCCTGGCCCGGACCCGCATCTACGGCGAGCAGATCGCCCTCCTGCGCGGCGAGCGTGCCGAAACGGTGCGCCTGGGTAGCCTGTTCCACGCGATCGTCGACAACTACCTCGACATCATCGTCCGGCGGATCAAGCTCGGCAGCTTCACGCTGTCCTACAGCCAGATCAGCGTGGTGTTTCCCTACATCCTCGCCGCGCCATCCTACTTCCTGAAGAAGATCACCCTAGGTCAGTTCCAACAGACCGGCGATGCCTTCAGCAGCGTGCAGTCTTCGCTGTCGTTCTTCATCAATTCCTACGTTACCATCGCGGCCTACCGCGCCAACACCAACCGCCTCTCCTCGTTCCGGCAGGCGATGACCAAGGCGGAGGCGATCGGAGGGACCGGCGAAGGCCTGATCCAGGGCAACGACACCAAGGGCGACGTCACCGCTTCGAAGCTCAGCCTCGGCCTGCCGGACGGACGGGAGATCGTGGCCGCGGACGCTTTGACCATCACCAAGGGCGGCGCCACGCTTCTCACGGGTCCCTCAGGTTCCGGCAAGTCGACCCTGTTCCGTGCCATCGCGGGCATCTGGCCCTTCGCCAAGGGCCGGATCGACCTGCCCAAGGGACAGTCGGCCCTGGTCCTGCCGCAACGACCCTACATCCCCCTGGGGACCCTGCGCGGCGCCGTCGTCTACCCGAACACCACGGACATGTTCCCGGACGAGGCGATCCGCGACGCCCTGGTGGCTGCCCAGTTGCCGGCGCTCGTCGACCGTCTTGACGAGGTGGATGCCTGGGATCAGCGCCTCTCCGGCGGCGAGCAGCAGCGGCTGGCGGTGGCCCGCGCTGTCCTTGCCAAGCCCGACTGGCTGTTTCTCGACGAATCCACCGCCGCCCTGGACGAGCCGAGCGAGGCTGCGATCTACCGGATGCTGCGGGAGCGCCTGCCCGGCACCACCATCGTCTCAATCGGCCATCGGTCGACCCTGCACGCCCTGCACGAACGCCGCCTCGACATGCAGCCTGCCAATGATGGCCGGTTCGTGCCCCGCGACGTGCCGTCGCCCGTCGCCGCCGAGTAAGGTTCAGCGCAGGAACGTCACCGCGATGGGTGCCAGGATCGCGGTTAGGAACGCGTTGAACCCAAGGGCGATGCCCGCGAAGGCGCCCGCCACCTCGTTCACCTGGAAGGCGCGTGCGGTGCCCACGCCGTGGGCGGCGAGACCGGCCGCGAAGCCGCGGGCCCGCATGTCCCGGATGCGTAGGACGTTCATCAGCGGTGTGACGAGGATGCCGCCGGTCATGCCGGTGAGCATGACGATGACGGCGGCGAGCGTTGGGTCTCCGCCCAGTGTCTGAGCGATGCCCATCGCGACGCCGGTTGTCACGGATTTCGGCGCCAGTGAGACGATGACGTCACGGGGAATACCGAAAGCTTGGCCCAACAGCAGGGCCGAGCTCAGCGCGACCACCGAACCAACAACGAGGGCTGCCAGCATCGGCGCAAGAGAGCGCAGCACCGTGGCACGATACTCATAGAGGGGAATCGCCAGTGCCACGGTGGCCGGCCCCAGCAGAAAGTGCACGAACTGGGCGCCCTCGAAATAGGTGGCGTAGGGCGTCTTCGTAAGCTCCAAGACGGCAGCGGTGAGCGCGATGGCGATGAGGACTGGGTTCGCGAGCGGATGGCGGCGAGTCGCCAGAGCAATCCGGTCGGCCACCACGTAAGCGAGCAGCGTCACGGTCAGCCACAGAAGCGGCGTCCGCGAGAGATAGACCCAAACGGCGAAGTCGCCGGTCACGGCCGCGCCTTCGGCTTGGCGAGCCAGCGCGAGACTGCGACGAACGTCAAGGCCGTGGCGGCCAGAGTGGTGACTGTCGAGACCACGACCACCACCGCCAACGCGATTCCGTGCACGGCCAGAACGTCGAGGCGACCGACGATACCGGCTCCGGCCGGCACGAACATCAGCGATAGATTGGCGAGAAGCCCCTTGCCGGTACTTTCCAGGCGACCGTCCACCAGGGGGGGCGCCAACATTCGGGGGGCCAGGTGGGTGGCTCGATCCCGCATGACCAGGAACAGCAACAGCAACGCCATGCCGATCAGGGGTCCGGGCACAGGCAGGTGGCTCGACCGCGCCAGCGCCTCGCCGATGAGCTGTGCCAGGAGGATCAGAGTGAGGCTGAGAATCATCGTGGCAGCGCGCTCAACTAAGCGAGACCTGCCCTTCCGCGGCACTGCGCCGGGCCTCGCCGATAGCAGCCTCATCGAGGCCGAGAAGGCCGCCGAGACGCCAGACCAGGGCCTCCTCGAACTCGTGAACGCTACCGTCCGCTCCGGCCACCGACCAAGCCATGGCAAGGAGGCGGGCCCGCCGATCCGGCCCGACCTCGTGCCCGATCATCTCGACGAGTTGTGCCATGTCGCGGGTCTGGGCGTCGAACGCGGCGGCCCGCGCGATCAGCGCCTCAGCCTCCGCCCTGGTCTCTGTGAACCGGCCCTCGACCAGACGGCCGAGGCGCTCGGTCTCTTCGGGGGCGAGAATACCGTCGGCCCGCGCCACATGCACGAGGAGCGCGATCGCTGCCAAGCGCTCATCGGCCTCCTCAGCCGCCGTGGCATGGCTTCCGAGACCGAAGGATTCGGCGGCATAGGCGCGGAGTCGGGCAATCAGGGACATGGAGATCCTCGGAACGCCGCGAATCCTTCGAGGTCGACCACCGGGCCGTCAAGCAACCGGCGGTGTCGCCGTCACGATGCCCCGGCACCGTGGCCGTGCTGCACCGCTTTTCGCCGCGCATTCCACCGCCCACAATGCCGGTCAAAGCTTGCCATTCCACGCCACGACCGATATGACCCTCCCCCGAACGGTCCCGTTGGACATCAGCGTCCGATCAGGAACCGCGCCGCAATAGCTCAGCTGGTAGAGCACCTCATTCGTAATGAGGGGGTCGGGGGTTCGAATCCCTCTTGCGGCACCACTTCCTCCTGTCTCAGCACCACAATCAGGCCGGTCGGTCGATCGGCATCGCGCAGTCTCGGCTCTCAGCGTGCCTCGAAAAGCGCATCGGCAAGGGAAGGCCCCTCCCGGTCACGACACGATCGACCCGAAACCGAACCACCGCGCCGTGCGATCCTCGTCCGGAGGTCGACGGGATCGTCTGCGCGGCAGCGGGGCTGTCCTGCGGTCTGGAGGTCCGGTTGGCCCGTCTTCGCAGCGCCGGAGCGTTCGCGAACGGCAGCAATTAGACCGATACCCGTGCTGACGTAGCCAATCCGGCCGAGTGATTCCAGAACCTCGCGGTCGGACAGACGTCCAGCCAGTCCACCAACCGATCCAACCGCCTCGGACAAGGCACTTCGCGGGATCCCCGACGGTCAGGCATTCTGCGAAGCGGGCGTCCTCACAGGAAGCCGCCAATTCGGGCGGATGAAGTGACACGTATAGCCGTCGGGGCGGCGCTCGAGGTAATCCTGGTGCTCAGGCTCGGCCTCCCAGAAAGGCCCGACGGGAGCCAGTTCGGTGACGACCTTTCCGGGCCAGAGACCCGATGCATCGACATCGGCGATGGTCTCCGCGGCGACCCGGCGTTGAGCGTCATCGGTGTAATAGATCGCCGAGCGATAGCTCAGGCCACGATCGTTTCCCTGCCGATTCGGGGTTGTCGGATCGTGGATCTGAAAGAAGAATTCCAGCACCCGGCGAAAGCTCGTCCGCTCGGGATCGAAAATGATCTCGATCGCCTCCGCATGTGTGCCGTGGTTCGGGTAGGTTGCGTTCGGAACATCGCCCCCCGTATAGCCGACACGGGTCGACACGACGCCCTCCTGCCGCCGGATCAGGTCCTGCATCCCCCAGAAGCATCCTCCTGCGAGGACTGCGCGTTCATGGCTCATGGTTCCCTCTCTCCCGGATCGACGCCTGACGTCGCTGGTGAATAGATAGGGTGCCGCAGCGCCTTTTGCCGCCGTTCGATGTTGTCGCGGGACACCGTCGCGATGAGTTTGGACCTGCCGCCGCGTCGCGCGGTGCGGCGGGCAGGTGCAGTCAGGGTGTTTCGATATCCCCTACCCCGATGTGCGGGGTGACCGAGACGTCCCCCCAGAGGTACGGCCGGACTGCCAGACTAGGAAGCTGTCCTGCTCGGCATTCTCCTCCGGTGCAAAGGGGGTTGGCGGCCATACCCGCTGGAGACGCGGGTGATGTCGCCGCCGGGGGGTTGATGTCCACAGGGTACCGCGTCGGCAGCGACGCCCGCCAAATGCCTTAACGCACCGCGTAACCGTAGGCGAAGCAACGGCTTCGGCGAGCATAACAAATGCAGCCAAAACGAAGCAACACGCGGATCCGTAGCGCCGTCCAACCGGGTTTGCATGGTCTCCATCAAGTTTCGGCTAGATGCGGCTTGTAACGCGATGTCGAACCGGCATCTCACAACCGGAAAAACCGTGCCGTTCGGCACGTTGCCAGCGTTTGATCATTGGCATGTCGGAAGCGAGAATGGCGTAGAAGCCCGGATCGGTCCGCAACCACAGGAAGGGACCATGCGGCGGACGAATTCCCGCTCGGTCGGCTGATGGTCTAATCTGGCTGAAGAACCGTCGCAACGAGAGGTGACCGGGGACTGCATGACGTGCCCTTCGTGAGTATCACGCGCTTGAGAATCCGCTCGGTTCGGTTCCTGCCGGGCTTTGCCGTCCACGCCGTCCGCACGCAGAGACAGGCGGGGAAGGCGGCCGGGTTCCGGGCGGGATCAATCCTGGCCGATCATGCCTGGACCTTCTGGACCATGACGGTGTGGGACGACGAGGCTGCCATGCGCCGGTACATGATGGCCGGCGCGCATCGGCAGGCGATGCCGAAGCTGATCCATTGGTGTGACGAAGCTTCCTTGGTCCACTGGACGCAGCCCGGGGCCGGACCACCATCCTGGGCCGAAGCGGATCAGAGGATGCGCGCGGACGGACGCCCGTCCCAGGTGCGGCACCCCAGTCCGCATCACGCAACTCTGGACTATCGTCCACCGCGCCTGACGCGGAGCGGGCCGATCAAACCCTCGGCACCGTGAGGGACAGGCCCGCAAGCCGCCGTGGATGCAACCGCAACCGGTCACGTCGCACTGGGCGTGTTTCGGCGCACATCCGCGCGGGCGATCCGGGCGCATCACACCTGCGGCCGCCTTCGCCCCCTCGGCGGCCAGAACCAGCGGCGCAGCGGCCTCAAGGCCCTGCGCCGTTTGTGTTTCATCGGCGCCGCGGGGTGGATGGCCCGGCGGGCCGGACCGGTCGAACGTTCTGACGGCAGCGTGCTGGAGTACCCACGATGAGACTGCGCTCGGTCGTCGGCTGGATCAGCGTTGGCGCGACGCTCTTGAGCGGCGCGGGGCTCGAGGCACGGGAGCGCCCCTCTCCGGAGGTGACGGGCTGGGTGTCGGCGGTACTCGCGAAGATCGATATGGCCGAGGGGGGCCCAGCCCCCGCCTGGCGCAAGCGCGGGCGCCGAACGGTGGGGGTGCGGGTCCAGATCGCGGCCGACGGCTTCGTCAATCGGGTGGAGGTCGAGCGGAGTTCCGGCGTGCCGGATCTCGATGAGCGGGCACGGAGCCTGGTCCGGGCAGCCGGGCCGTTCGGCCCGCCGCCTGCGCCGCTTCTGACCCCGGCCGGCACCACGGAACTCAGCTTCCCGCTCCAGGTGCAGCGGTGAGATTACAGGCGTGCGGCGCGGTCCGGCGCCGGACCGGACAGGACCGCCGCGAGGGAGGCATCGACTTGCCCGACGGGGTCGGTTGGCACCGGATGGACGCCGATCAGCAGGGTCCGTTGCGTCCGCATGATCTTGAGGAGGCGCTCGGTCCGGCGCAATGCGTCCTGCGCGTCGGTCGGGTCCCGTTCCTCGGCGAGGAGAACGGCGATCCGGATCATCTGGTCGACCCGGCGCTCCTCGGCCGTGGCGATGATCCGCTCCAGGGCCGCCAGCCCCTCCTCCAACGCCGCTCTCATGGGACACCCTCGGAGCCTCGGTGAGCGGACAGGGTCCGGCATCGGGCCGGAGCGCGCATTCACGATTGTTGGTCGCCGAGCGATTTCGCGCCGCGGCGCAGGCCGCGGGCGGCTCACGGCGTCCCGAGATGCGGGAGCCAGAGGGCCAGGGCGAGGAGGCTCGCCAGCAGGACCGGCGGCGTGATCAGGAGGCCGACCCGCATGTACTGGCCCCAGGTGATGCGGTGGCCCTTGGCGTCGAGCACGTGCAGCCACAGCAGGGTCGCGAGACTGCCGATCGGCGTGAATTTCGGGCCGAGATCGCAGCCTATGACGTTGGCGTAGATCATCAATTCGCGGGTCAGGGGCGACAGGTCGGGGGCCTGCTGGATCGCCAGCGCCCCCACCAGGACGCTCGGCATGTTGTTCATCACGGAGGACAGCAGGGCGGCGGCGACGCCCGTGCCGAGGGTGGCGACCACCGGGCCCGCCTGGGCGAGCCGGACCAGGCCCTGGGCGAGGAGTTCGGTGAGGCCGGCATTCTTCAGGCCGTAGACCACGAGGTACATGCCGAGGCTGAACAGCACGATCTGCCAGGGGGCCCCGGCGAGGACCTTCCGCAGGGGAATCACGCCGCTTCGATTCGCGAGGGCGAGCAGAAGGAGTGCGCCGGCACCGGTGACGGCGGAGACCGGGACGCCGAACGGGGCGGTGACGAAGTAGGCGCCGAGGAGCACGGCGAGAAGCGGGAAGGCCGCCCGGAACACGCGGGCGTCGCGGATGGCGGAGGCCGGCGGGTCCAGACGGTATACCGCGTAGGTCGTGTCGAGGTCGCGCCGGTAGAACAGCCACAGCACCGCGAGGGTCGCGGCCAGGGACACGAGGTTCACCGGCCCCATCACGGCGGCGTAGCGGCCGAAGGAAATGCCGAAGACATTCGCCGAAACGATGTTGACGAGATTCGAGATGACCAGCGGCAGGCTGGTCGAATCGGCGACGAACCCGCAGCCGACGATGAAGGCCATCGCGGCCGCCGGCGGGAAATCCAGCCGGAGCAGGATCGCCAGCACGATCGGGGTGAGCAGCAGGGCGGCCCCGTCATTGGCGAAGACCGCCGCGATGGCGGCGCCGAGCAGGATCACCAGGGGGAACAGCCGGCGACCGCGACCGCCGCCCCAGCGGGCGACGTGCAGGGCGGCCCATTGGAAGAAGCCCGCCGCGTCGAGGAGGAGGGAGATCACGATCAGCGCCACGAAGGTGAAGGTGGCGTCCCAGACGATGTGCCAGACCACCGGGATGTCGCCGGGCTGGATCACGCCGGTGGCCAGGGCGACGGTGGCCCCCGCGAGGGCGCTCCATCCGATCCCGAGCCCTCGCGGCTGGACGATGACGAGGACCAGGGTGACGACGAAGATGGCGAGGGCGAGCATCGGCGTTTCTTGTTGGTGTCGCGACGAAATCTTGCGAGTTCTTTCACCCGGGCGAGTTCTTTCAGCCGAGCGAGTTCTTTCACCGGGGCGAGTTCTTTCACCGGGGCGAGGTCTTGCTCCCCGGCGAGGACTTGCTCCCGGGCGGGATCAGAGGCTCGTGGCCGGCCGCCCCTGGGCATCGACGACGGGGGCGCCATCCTCCTTGGCGAAGGCCCCCCGCTGCGGCGGGAGCAGGGCGAGCACGGTCTCGGAGGGTCGGCACAGGGCGACGCCCAGGGGGCTCACCACCAGGGGCCGGTTGAGGAGGATCGGGTGCGCCGCGATGGCGTCGAGGAGCTGGTCGTCGCTGAGGGTCGGGTCGTCGAGGCCGAGTTCGGCATAGGGCGTCCCCTTCTCGCGCAGGAGATCGCGGAGGGTGAGGCCCGCCCGCTCCGCGAGGCGGCGCAGCAGCGCGCCGGTCGGGGGCGATTTGAGGTACTCGACGACGTGCGGCTCGAGGCCGGCGTTGCGGATGAGGCCGAGGGTGTTGCGGGACGTGCCGCAGGCCGGGTTGTGGTAGATGACGACGTCCATCAGGCGGGCTCCGGGCAGCAGGTCGAGAGGGCGGCGACGGCGGGGGCGCAGACCTCGGGGCGGCCCTGACAGCAATCGCGCATCAGGAACTGGATCAGCGCCGACAGGTCCGGGTAGGCGGCGCGGTAGCGGATCGAGCGGCCTTCGCGCTGCGCGGTGACGAGGCCGGCGCGGCTCAGTTCCTTGAGGTGGAACGACAGGTTGGTCGCAGAGACCCCGACCGCCTCCGCGAGCAGCCCCGCCGCCAGGCCGTCCGGCCCGGCGGTGACGAGGCGGCGCACGATGCGCAGGCGGTGCTCCTGGCCGAGGGCCGCGAAGGCGGCGACGGCTTGCCCCTCGTCCATCATGATGTCAATGTTTCAAACATCATTGAAACGTAGAGGATGCCGAGCCCTTGGACAAGACCGATCCGAACACGACCGATGGGGACAGGACCGATCGCGCCGGGCCCCCGCGGCCCTTCGCCGATGGGCTGCCGGCCCTGAGCGCGACGCATTTCGCGGTCCCGACCTCCGCCGACCTCGGGATCCGCGAAGCCTTCACCCACGCGCCGCGCTTCCTCATCCTTTACGGGTCTCTGCGGGAGCGCTCGTTCAGCCGGTTCCTGGCCTACGAGGCGGCGCGCCTCCTGGAGGCCATGGGCGGCGAGGTGCGGATCTACCACGCGCACGGCCTGCCGCTGCCGGACGACGCGACCGCCGACCATCCCAAGGTGCAGGAACTGCGCGCCCTCTCGGTCTGGTCCGAGGGCCAGGTCTGGGTCAGCCCCGAGCGCCACGGGGCCATGACCGGCGTAATGAAGGCCCAGGTCGACTGGCTGCCCCTGTCGGAGGGCTCGGTGCGCCCGACCCAGGGGCGGACCCTGGCGGTGATGCAGGTGTCCGGCGGCTCGCAATCCTTCAACGCGGTCAACGGCCTGCGCGTCCTGGGGCGCTGGATGCGGATGATCACCATCCCGAACCAGTCCTCGGTGCCGATGGCCTACCGGGAGTTCGACGCCGCCGGCCGGATGAATCCGGGGCCGCTCTACGACCGGGTGGTCGATGTCTGCGAGGAACTCGTGAAGTTCACGCTCCTGACCCGCGAGCGGGCCGATTACCTCGTCGACCGCTACTCGGAGCGCAAGGAGCGGGAGCCGGAGCGGCTCCGGGCGGTGGCGGCGGATATCGGCTTCACGAAGCGGCCCGCCTGAGGCCCCGTGGCGAAGCGCCCGCGGGGTCGAACCAGGGCGGCGCTTGGCCGTTGTGGCACGAAGGGTCCAAGGCGGAAAGGCGACATGGCAGAGCCATCGGAGATCACGGCGCAGGCGATCGCGGCGCACATGGAGGTGCGATCGTCGGACGGACTGCATGTCGGGACGGTCGACCACATGGAGGGCGATACCCTCATCAAGCTGACGCGGTCCGATCCGGCGGCCCATGGCCGCCACCACCTGCTGCCGCTGTCCTGGGTCGAGCGGGTGGACGAGCAGGTCCACCTCACCGCCACGGCGGCCGATGTCCGGGGCTACTGGGAAGATGCCGGCTGAGCGCCCTCCCGCCGGGCGACCTTTCGCCCGGTCGCCGGCCGCGCCATCGACCCTAGCTCCCCGGTGAGCGCGGCAGAACCGCCCCCCCACGATCAGGACGCCCTCGGACATCATGGAACGGCCCAGCGTCATCGTCGGCATCCACGGCTTGGCCAACAAGCCGCCGGTCGATGAGAAGACGCGCTGGTGGCGGGACGCCATCGCCGAGGGCCTGGCGCGCAACGAGGGCGTCGACGGCGCCGCGTTCACCTTCGCCTTCGTCTACTGGGCCGACCTGCGCTACGAGACGCCGCTGGCCAGCGACGACCTCGCCGAGCCCTACCGCCCCCAGGCGACCTCCGACCCCCTCCCCGCCGAGGAGGATGCACCGAGGCTGACGGGTCAGGACGTGCTGGCCACCCTGTATGCCGGGATCGACCGCATCGAGGGGCTGACGGGGGTCACCCTCGTCGACGACGTCATCCTGGAGCACCGCTTCGACGATCTCTGGCACTACCACGGCGAACGCGCCTTCGCGGCGGAGGTCCGGACCCGCCTGAGCGAGCGCCTCGCCGCATTTCGCGACCACCGCATCCTGCTGGTCGCCCATTCCATGGGCTCGGTGATCGCCTACGACGTCCTGCGGCAGCTGGAGCGCGACGCGCCGGACCTGCGCGTCGACCACCTGATCACGGTCGGCTCGCCCCTCGGTCTCGCGAAGGTGAAGATGAAGATCGCGAGCGAATTCGGCGCCACCCGGGTGCCGAA
This sequence comes from Methylobacterium sp. 001424705, assembly GCF_059816145.1. Classification (NCBI taxonomy): domain Bacteria; kingdom Pseudomonadati; phylum Pseudomonadota; class Alphaproteobacteria; order Hyphomicrobiales; family Methylobacteriaceae; genus Methylobacterium; species Methylobacterium sp. 001424705. The sequence goes on from NZ_JCBANU010000001.1 coordinate 326,030, forward strand.
CAACCTGAAGCATTGGACCAACCTCGCCGACGGCAACGACATCGCCACCGTCACCGGCACCCTGGCGGAGGATTACGCTCCCAGCGACACCGGGGTCGCCATCGCCGATCACCGGGTGGTGAACGATTACCGGCGGCCCACGGGCGAGGCGAACCACCACAAATCCTACGGCTACCTGCGCACGCCGGAGTTTTCGCGGATCGCGAGCGGGTTTCTGGAGACCGGGGCGGTCGGACGGCGTCGGTGACCGGCCGCCCCTGCGAGACGCAAAGGCGCTCCCTCTCCCAGAAGGAGACGAGACCCGCACAGGACGCCGGACGGGGGTTGGGAGGTCTTGCGACCACCGAAGGGAACCGGTCGTCCGGTCACGGCACTCCGCCCACGAAAAAGGGGACGCCGCGTGGCGTCCCCCAATCCGTCGGTTCTTGGCTGGCGCTCAGCGCTGGCCGGCGTGGTCGCCGTCGCGCAGAGCGCCGGTCGGCTCCTGCACGTGGGCCTCGAGGAACCAGAGCTGCTTGTCGACGCCGCGCGACACCTCGGTGAGGAGGTCGGCGGTGCCGGCGTCACCGGCCTCGTCGGTGTCGTCGATGTTCTGACGCACCGCGTTGGCGTAGACGCCGTAGCGGTCGATCAGTGCGGCCAGGTGGTCGGCGATCGCGTAGGCGTCGAGGGGGTAGGCCTTCAGCTGCGAGGCCGATGCGACCGCCTGGGCGGTGCCGCGGGCGGTGCCGCCGAGCTGGGTGATGCGCTCCGCGACCTTGTCGTTGTAGTCGTCGAGCTCGGTCCGGAATCCGTCGAGCATCTCGTGGATGCCGATGAACTGCGGTCCCTTCAGGTTCCAGTGCGCCTGCTTCACGTCGAGGGCGAGGTCGATCCCGTCCGACAGGCGCGCGTTGAGCACCTCGATCGAAACCTTCTTCGCGTTGGACTTCGTACCGTTCTGGGTCTCGTGGAGACGCTGGTTTCCGGCTTGGGTCTTGGAATCGGCCATTCGGTTCGTCCTTCAAGTCTCATGGAAGGCGCGTCGCTCATCCCGCAGCCTGCGCGGTCGCGACGCCGAGCCTCCGATGTCGGCGGAACATGATCTCGGGCAGGCGAGATGCGCCGCCCGTGCGATCAGTCTGCCCCATCAACGACAGGCCCCGGCCCATGTTCCTGGCCCTGTGGTCGCGCATCCCTGATCTGCGGGGATCACACCCCGCGGCATGCGATTCCCGCATGGGCCGGCCGATCCGATCCGGCCCGAATCCCGCACGACCGGGCCGGCGCGGCACGGGCGGGCGATCGTCAACCATAAATTGGCTTTCGCGCCACCGGCGCGAACGGCCACGCTAAAACGGCGTTGGCCCCGGAGAGGCCGGACTGACAGTCCAAGGCGCTCCCCTAATCTTGAACGACGACTCTTTGTCGCTGGCCCGACCGCGAAACGACTCGCCGAGGGGCCCACAATTCGGGGCGATGCATGGTGGTCGACGGGTTCTGACGCAACGCAATCAAACTTGGTAAGATCTTGGTGAACGGCAGTTTACAATGCTTGTCGTTCCGCGGTGTGAAATCTTAAAGGACACGCTGTTATTCTTGCAAAACACCGACGATCACGTCACGATCGTCTCGCTCTTCGCCGGCAGCCCCGCTGCCATTCTCCGTGGCTTGGCATCCTGCGATGATGGAACCAGAAGTCGCACAGCGTCGCCCGACCACAGCGCTTCCGGACCGGCGGGATACGCCCGCGGGCCCCGTCACGGCCGCGCCCCTGCGCATCCTCGTGGTTCACAACCGCTATCAGGTGCGCGGTGGCGAGGATTCGGTGGTGGCCCAGGAGGTGGCGAGCCTGCGCCGCGCCGGGCAGGTCGTGGAGACCCTGTTCTTCGACAATGCCGCGATCCGGACGGGCTGGGACCGGCTGCGCACCGCCTACGAAGCGCCGCACGCCCCGCGCGGGATCGCCGCCGTGGTGGAGGCCGTCCGCGCCTTCCGCCCCGACGTGGTGCACGCGCACAACGTCTTCCCGCAGGTGTCGCCGGGCATGCACGCCGCGGTCCGGGCCGAGGGGGTCGCCACCGTCCAGACCCTGCACAACTTCCGCGTGACCTGCGCCAACGGCATCCTCATGCGCGAGTCCCGCCCCTGCGAGGATTGCGTGACCGGCTCGCCCTACCAGGCGGTGCGTCACGCCTGCTATCGCGGGTCCCGCCTGGGGTCCCTGGCCGTGGCGCGGATGATCGACGTGCACCGGCGCGCCGGCACCTGGGAACGGGACGTCGACCGCTTCATCGCGCTGACGCCCTTCGCCCGCACCCGCTTCCTCGCCGCCGGGCTGCCGGAGAGCCGCATCCGCATCAAGCCCAACGGTTTGGCCGATCCGGGCCTCGACGCGCGCGGCCCCCGGGCCGGCATCCTGTTCGTCGGACGGCTCATGCCCGAGAAGGGCGTCGGCACCCTGAGTGCGGCCGCGCGCCTGACCCGGGCCCCGATCACCGTCATCGGCGAAGGGCCCGAGGCGGACGCCCTCGCCCGCGAGCCCGGCCTGACCCTGCTCGGCCCGCAGGACCCCACGGCCGTGCAGGCCGCGATGGCGCGGGCGGCCGCCCTGGTGGTGCCCTCGCACTGGTACGAGGGCCTGCCGATGGTGATCGCCGAGGCGTTCAGCCTCGGCACGCCGGTGGTCGCCGCGCGCATCGGCGCCCTCGCCGACCTCGTGACGGAGGGCCGCACCGGCCTCCTCGTCCCGCCCCGCGATCCCCACGCCCTCGCCCAGGCCCTCGACCGGATCGTCGACGACCCGGACGCCGCGCGGGCGATGGGGCGCCACGCCCGCCTCGCCTACGAGCGCGACTGGACCGAGGACGCCGTCACCGCGCGCGCCCTCGCGATCTACCGCGAAGCCATCGCCACCCGTTCCGCCGCCATGCCCCGGGCTGCCGCATGACGCGCCCCCTGACTTCGCGCCCTCTGACTTCGCGCCCTCTCACACCGGACCATGACATGCCCGTGCGCGCCTGGGGCCACGACCCGGACGTCCCCCACTTCCTCCTCGGCGGCGTTCCGATCTCGATCACCGACATGGCCGGCCTGGTCGCCGCGCTCCGGCGCCGCCTGAGCCGGCAGGCTCCGGCGCCCGGGACCTTCGTGGTCTTCCGCGACGCCCACGGCATCGTGCGGGCGCAGGACGAGCCGGAGGTGCGCGCCGCCCACGACGCCGCCCTGCTGGTCTGCGCCGACGGGCGGCCCCTCGCCTGGGTCGGGCGCCTGCGCGGCCACACGGCCATCGCGCAGGTGCCGGGCATCGAATCCGTCGAGGCGGTGTGCCGCGCGGGACTCGAGGCGGGTTGGCGCCACTACTTCCTCGGCGGCGGGCCGGGGGTCGCCGAGAAGCTCGCCGCCGAGATGGCCCGGCGCGCGCCGGGTCTCGCCGTGGCGGGGGCCGAGACCCTGCCCTACCGGCCGCTCACGGAGCCCGAGGCCCAGGACCTCTACGCGCGCCTGCGCGCCAACGGCACCCAGATCCTCTGGATCGGCCTGAGCACGCCCAAGCAGGAACTCTTCATGCAAGCGCACACGCCCGCCCTGCCCGGCGTCATCGCCATGGGGGTCGGGGCCGCCTTCGACGTGAACATCGGCACGATCCCGCGCGCGCCCCGGCTGATGACCTGGTGCGGCCTCGAATGGCTCTACCGGCTGATCCAGGAGCCCCGGCGCCTGCGCGCCCGCTACGCCCAGGTGGTGCCGCGCTTCCTCGCCATCGTGGCCCTCGACCGGGCCCGCTGCGCCAAGCGCGCCCCGCGCCCGGGCGGGGTCCGGCCGGTCTGAGAGCGGGCGCCCCTCAGCCGACGACGGGGGCCAAAGCCGCGCAATAGGCCCCCGTCGCGGCCTCGAGGGAGAACCGCGCCAGGGCCGGGACGGCCCGGGTGCGATAGGTCGCGCGCCGGGCGGGATCGTCGAGGAGCGCCAGCGCCGCCTCGGCCCAGCCCGCCACCGTCAGGGGGCGGACCTCGCCGCAATCCCAGGCTGCCACGAGCTCGCGCGCCGCGCCCGAATGCGGCGAGGCCAGCACCGCCGCGCCGCTCTGCAGGGCCTCCTGCAGCACGATGCCCCAGACGTCGCCGCGGCTCGGGAACAGGAAGAGGCGCGCCGAGGCGTAGACGGCCCCGAGGTCGGCCTGCTGCACGAAGCCGTCGAACTGGGCCGCGATCCCGGCCGCCGCCAGCCGCGACTCCATCTCCGCCCGCAGGGGGCCGTCGCCCGCGACCCGGACCCGCAGGGTCCGGCCCCGGGCCTGGCAGGCGAGGACGACGTCGGTGAAGAAGCGCGCGCCCTTCACGTCCTCGTTCAGGATGCCGCAGAACAGGAGGTCGTAGGGGCGCTCCGTCTCCGGCGTCGTGGCGGCCGGGCCGGGCTCCCAGGCGGGGAAGAGCGGCGCCAGGGCGAGGCGGTCGGCGGGGAGGCCGTAGCCTTCGAGGAGCGCGAGGCTGCCGGCGCTCGCTCCGAGGCCGAAGCGCGCCCCCGGCACCAGCAGGCGCCGCATCGCCCGGTGCGGCCGCGAGCGCCGGCCCGGATCGGTCTCCGGCACCCCGTCGGTGCGCAGGCCGTAGGGCACCCCGAGCCACCGCGCCGCGGCGGCGGCCATCAGCATGGTGGGGGCGAAGTCGTTGACGACGACGAGGCTGGGCCGCAGGGCCGCGAGACGCGGCACGATGGCGGGGTTGATGTAGAGGTTGCTCACGGCGCTGCGGTACCAGCGCAGCCCCGGCACCACGGCGAAGCGATAGGCCTCGGGCTCGGGCATCTCCCAGTGCCGGGCCGCCTCCCGGGCGCTGCAGGCGAGGACGTGGAGCGGCCGGTCCAGGGTCGCTCCCAGGCGCTCGTAGAGGCGGTGCATGTAGGGCGCGCGGGCGCCGATCACGATGACGACGGGTCCGTCGCGGCGCCCGGATGCGCGGCGGCTCATCGCGTGGATCATCGGGCGGCGCGCGTCGGCCCGCCCACGAGGGCATCGATCTGGTAGAGCCCCCAGGCGGGTTCGAGGACGTGGCGGGGCATCAGCAGCAGATCCTCCGGGCCCCGGGCCACGCCCCGGCGGGTGGTGTGGAAGCTGTGGTAGCCGGCGTCGCGGGCAAGGGCCGGGTCGCGGCCCGGGTCGAAGTCGGTGCCGGCCACGCCCCAGGGGCAGGCGAAGTGCCGGACCGGACGGCTGGTCATCGCCTCCAAGTCCCGGCGCGACCGACCCAGTTCCCCGGCGACCTCCGTCGCCGCGAGACGCCCGAGGTTGCGGTGGCTCGCCGAATGCGACCCGACGTCGAGCCCGGCGGCGAGCCAGTCGGCCACGGCGGCGCGGTCCATGTAGCCGGCCCGGTCCCCGCCGGGGGGCGCGTCGACCCAGTCGCTGACCAGGAACACGATCGCGGGAATCGACAGCGCCCGCAGCACGGGGAGCGCCACCCCGTGGGTGTCGGCGTAGCCGTCGTCGAAGCTGACGAGGAAGTGGCGGCCCTGCCCGGCCGTGCCGCTCGCGACGAGGTCGGCGGCCCGGTCCGCCGTGACGAACGTGCCGTGGCGGCCGAGGAAGCGCATCTGCCGGGCGAAGCCTGCCTGCTCGCCCGGCGCGACATGATGGTAGCACAGGGTGTAGAGACCCGCCGGCGCCGCCGCCATCGACCGGGACAGCGCCCGCACCCGCAGGGCCGCCTCGCGCAGGACGGGCGTGTCGCGGATGAAGTGTTCGAGCGTCCTCGGCATCCCGGGACGTTAGCAGCTTCGCGGCCGGGCGGCACGGATGGGACACCGATCCCCGGCAGCATTCGCCAACAGCGTTAAATTAAGGATCTTCGCAGTCTGGGCGGGAGATCTCCGGTCCGCAGGAAGGGATGACAAGCGTTTCGCCGTAGGAAGGCCCGTCCCGCGAGGGATGCGTCGAGGACACGAGGCATGAAGCTCCGATGAGCGCGGTACTGAGCATCCGTCCCTGCCTGGATCCGGCCGTCTGGGACGAAGCGATCTGGGCTCTGCCGAACGGCAACGTCTTCGCCTCGTGGATGTGGGGCGCGTACAAGTCTCAGGTCGGCTGGGCCGTGACGCGTCTCATCGTGCGCGACGCCAGCGAGGCGCCGGTGGGGCTGATCCAGGTTCAGGTGAAGCGCCGGGGCTTCGTGCGGTTCGTCCTGCTCCAGGGCTGCCCGCTCCTCACCGAGAAGGGCGAGAAGCACGCCGAGGCGGTGGTCGCCCTCCTGCTGGAGCACCTCGCCCTCGGGCGCCTCGATCTCCTGGCGGTGAGCTTCGAGCACTTCCAGTCCGACGCCATCCTCCTCGCCCTGCTGGGCCACGGCTTCGTGCCGGCGCAGTCGGCCAAGTACTTCACCCTGGAACTCGACCTCACGGGGGGCACCGCGCCGCTCCTGCAGGCGATGGACCAGCGCTGGCGCAAGGCCCTGCGCAAGGCCGAGCGCAACCCGGATCTCACCACCCGCTTCCTCACCGACCTCGACGAGCGCCTCGCGGCCTTCGACGCGTTCTGGACGATGTACGGCGCGCTGCAGGCCCAGAAGGGATTCCGCGACAGCCTCGACGGACCGCTCTTCCGCGACCTCGTCGCGCGCGATCCCCATCACCGCATCCTGGAGGTGCGGGAGAAGGGCGAGCGGGTGCTGGTGCGGATCGCCCACGTCTCGGGTCGGCGCTTCACCGATTTCTACACGGCCTCGAACGACCGGGCCCGGGCCTGCGCCGCGCCCACCCTGGCGGTCTGGCGCTTCGTCGAGCAGGCCCATGCGGAGGGCCGCGAGACCTTCGACTTCGGCGGCATCGACCCGGCGGGCAACCGCGGCGTGTTCGAGTTCAAGCACGGCCTGAGCAAGCGGCCGGCCCTGAGCGGCCCGCGCTGGATCTATGGCCGCACCCCCCGCCTGCGGGATGCCGCGGCGGCGTTCCTGTCCTATCGCTGAGCGAGGCATCCCCCGGAGGTCGATGGTCCCGCAAGCTCCCGTGATCCAGCCCCTCGGCGACGAGGCCGGGCTCGTCGCCCGCGCGCGGCGCTTCGCCCGGCGTCCGGCCCTGGCCTCCCTGCTCGACCAGGCCGTCGTCAGCGGCTTCGGCTTCGTCAGCGGCATCGTCACCGCACGCCTGGTCGGCATCGAGGAATTCGGCCTCTTCGTCCTGATCCTGATCGTCACCGCCTTCGCGCAGGGGCTGCACAACGCCCTGGTGACCGCCCCCATGATGACGCTCGCGGCGCAGGGGCGCCGGTCGGCCCCGACCTACGACGCCACCGTCCTGGCCGCGGCCCTCCTGGCCGCCCTCGCCGCCGCCGCCGGGGTGGCCCTCGCCCTCGTGGGCATCTTCGCCCTGCGCCACCACGCCGTGGAGTGGGGCGTGGTCCTCGCCGGTGCCGGGCTCGCGCTGGCGCAGAACCTCCAGCTCACCGTCCGCCGGACGCTGTTCGCCCGGGGGCGCGGCCTCGTCGCCGTGGCGATGGACACCGCCCGGGCCGTCGCCTTCCCCCTGGTGCTCGGGGCGGCCTGGGGGGCGGGCCTGCCCCTCGACGCCGCCCTCGCCACCGCGGCCCTGGCGGGGACCGCGCTCGTCACCGCCGCCCCCCTCGCCTACGGGATCTGGCGCGCCCCCCGGCGCGCCCTGCGCCTCGGGCCGGTGGCGCGCCGGCACTGGGGCATCGGCCGCTGGATGTTCCCCCTGGTCTTCGTCACCTTCGGGCAGGAGCAGATGGCCTGGATCCTCGCCGGGATCATGCTCGGCGACGAGGCGATCGGCGGCCTGCGCGCGGCGCAGTACCTCGTGGGCTTCGTCATCATTTTGCTCACCGCCACGGAGAACATCCTGCCCACGGCGGCGGCGCGGGCCTACGAGACCGGCGGCGAGGGAGCCCTGCGCGCCTATCTCGAGAAGGCGACGCTGACCCTCGGCCCGGTCGTCGCCCTGCTCCTCCTCGCCATCGCGCTTCCGGCGGGGACCTGGCTCACCCTCGTCTTCGGACCGGCGTTCGCGGACTACGCCGCCAGCGTGCGGATCCTGGCGCTGGCGGTCGCCTGCATCTTCCTGCGCGATATGGTGACCCAGTATTTCCGGGCGATCCAGGAGACCGGCCCGGTCTTCCGCGCCTTCGTCGTCAGCCTGGTCGTCTCCCTGACGATCATGGTGCCGCTCATCGCCTATGACGGCATCACCGGCGCGGCCCTCGTCATCACGATCGGGCACGCGGTGTCGGCGACCCACCTGATCCTGACCCTGCGCCGACGCTCGGCCCGGGGCGGCTGAGCCCCCGGCCGGACCCGTCGGAGACCCGCATCCGTCGGCGTCAGGCCGCCAGGGTCTTCATCCAGGAGAAGAGGGGCAGCTGGGCCTCGCGGCCCATGCCGGACAAGGCCTCGCCCAGGCCCGTCTCCCGCGGCAGGACGCCGAAGCGCCGGCTGAAGGCGCGGCTGAACGCGCTCTGGCTGGAGAACCCGGTGGCGTAGGCCACGGACGAGACGCGCGGCGTCCCGCCGGGGGCGGTGAGCAGGCGCATGGCGCGCAACAGGCGCCGCTCGCGGATGTAGGCGGCGACCCCGCCCTCGGCCTCGAACAGGCGGTAGAGCTTCGAGCGGGAGAGGCCGAACCGGGCGAGGATCGCCTGGGCATCCAGGGCCTCCGAGCCCAGTTCCGCCTCGATGAAGCGCCGGATCGCGATGCCGGTGAGCTGGTCCGCGGCACGGGCGGCGCCCTCCTCCGGCTGGAAGCAGGCGCTGCACAGGTGCGCGGCCGAACGGGCGAGGTGGTGGGCCTCGTGGGCGCTCAAACCCCCGGCACAGGCGGCGAGCCCGGACAGGAAGGTGTGGAACAGCCGGCGCACCGGCGTGCCGCCGTAATCGAGGGACTGGCCGTGCAGGCCCTCGATCGTCGCGCCGTGCTCGGCCAGGAGCGCGCGGGGCAGCATGATGTTGGTGGCGCAGACGGCCTCCGCCTCGGTCACCACCGGCTGGGCCATGTCGAAGACGACCAGCTGCCACGGCTTCACCGCGGCGGCCCGGCGCCCATTCGCCACCCTGCTCTGCCCGACCGTGTAGAACTGCAGGAGGATGTGGTCGATGCCCTGCTGCGCGATCATGCGGGCGTTGCGCTCCAGGCGCTGGACCGGCGCCGAGACGCTGCCGAGCAGCACGGACCCGAAATGGTAGGTCGTCAGGCCGAAGCCCGCCGACAGGTCGGCATCGCGGGCGACCGTCACCGCGTAGATCGACGCCAGATGCTCCTCCCAGGCGCGCGCCCACCGGTCCGGATCGGCGGGAAAGCGGAACCGGTCGCACGGGATCGCGGCGGCCTGATCGTCGGACGCGGGATTTTCGGATGCGGGATCTCCCGGAGCGGAATTCTCGGACATCGCATCTCGTTCGAGGGTCGGCGCCGCGTCGAGGGCCGTCGTGGACTGGGGACGCCCGCCGGACTCGCCCAGCCCCGGCCTGTGTTGTGTCCGTACTTTCAAAGGGCAGGCTTAGACAAGCACAAGTTCGTCGAGAAACCCGGCTCGTCGCGTCGCCATTGGAGGACATGGCCTCTTTGCTAGGATTCGCCGGCCGGCCGGGCCCTCCGTGTCGAGGTCGATGCCGGGCAAGCGGGCCGGGGCCGGTCGTCCACAAGCTTTTCCCCGCCTGTGTCTTCTGCGACCGAGAGTCGTCGAGACCGTTCGGCCGGCATTTACGATATTGTCGAAGTCCGGTCGCGTTTCGGGAGCAATTCACATCGATGAAACGCTTCACACCGGAAGTGTCGTCAGCGTCGGACCCGCAGGCCACCAGGGAGGAACACGCGTGCTGAACCTGTTTCTCGTCCTGGCGATCCCCGCCTGGTTCACGATGCTCTATCCCGTGGTCCGGCGCAGGCTCGCGGCGGCGGTTCGCCCGCTGGATGCCCGGCTCGTGCTGCCGATGGTGCTGGTCTGCACCTTCGCGTTCATGCCCCTGGTCTTCACGGTGCCGCGGGAAGACGGAAACGCGGTGCTGGAGGAAGGACTGAGCGCCTCCAACATCATCACCCTGGTGCTCACCGGACTGACCGGCCTCTACCTGTTCGGAAAGATCGCCCTCGACCGGCGGGTGGCGCTGCTGCCCTTCGCGATGCCCTACCTGCCCTTCACCCTGATGATCGGCGTGAACACGCTGAGCGCCGCCTGGTCGATCGTGCCGCCCTACACCCTCTATCGCAGCGCCGAACTGTTCATCTTCTATCACGCCTCGATCGTGATCTTCGACCGGACCGACATCGAGCGGCGCTTTGCCGACCTCCTGGCGATCATCACCGTGGCCTGGCTCGTCGCCGTGCTGCCGATCATCCTGGACAGCCTGGCGCACGGCATCGTGTTCTCGGCCGCCAAGAACAACATGATGCCCTTCGTCTGCGCGATGCTGGGCTTCCTGGTGATCTTCCGGCCGCCCGAGCGCCGGCGCCGGACCTACCTCGCCCTCGCCCTCGCGGGCTTCGTCATCGCGGGCTCGGCGGCCAGCACCGGCGCCCTCGTCGCGGTGGGCCCGGCCCTGCTGATGTCCTCGCGCCACGCCGTCCTGCGCCGCCTCGGCATCGCGGGCGCCCTCCTGGCCATCGTGGGCTTCGTCCTGCTGATGCTCGACCTCGCGGCCTTCCCGGCGCTCCTCGACCTTCTGGCCACGATCCTCCAAAAGCCCGCCATCGAGCTCGCCAACGGCACCGGGCGCTCGACCTTCTGGCCGACCTTCATCGCGGCGACCCAGGACCGGCTGGCCGGATCGGGCTTCTCGGCGGGCGACCGCTTCATCCAGCTCCTGATCCCCACCACCGCCCTGGCCGAGACCCTGGGGCGGGAGGACGTCTTCATCACCAGCTCGCACAACATGTTCCTCAGCGCCTGGGCCGGCACCGGGCTGATCGGCCTCGGCTTCGCCCTCGTGGTCCTGCTCACCACCCTGTCCTGGGGCATGAAGCTCGACCTCGGCGGGCGCCGCTTCGTGGCCGCCTCCGTGCTGATGCTGGTGCTCAACGGCATGACGACGCCGGGGATCTTCCAGGACTGGAACGTCAACGTCCTGGCGCTCGCGGGCCTGCTCGCCTTCATCCGCGTCCAGCTGCCGCCTGACGGGCGCGTGCCGGCCTATCCCCGCGCCCCGGCGCCCGCGCCGGTTGCGCGCCCGCCCGCCCCCGAGGCCGGCCTCCCGAGCACGTGGCGCATTTCATGAAACGCGCCCTCCACCCGGCGGCCTTCGGCGCGCGACGTGCCGAAATCAGCCGGATCGACCGACCGGGCCGGGACTCGGCGGACCGCGGTGTCCCAGGGCGGGACACGGGCGGCCCCGGGCCCCAGTCCTCGCCGATTGCGTAACGGAAAGCGTCCATGGCTGTCATCGAACGCGCCCCCCCGGCGATCCTGCAGCACCTCGGTGCCGGCACCGAGCCGTCGCGCGAGTCGCTGCCCTGGTTCCTGGACATGAGCGAGGTCGGCCGCATCCTGCGCCGGCGCTGGCCAACCGTGATCCTGCCGATCCTCGTCCTCCTGGGCCTGGCGGCGGGCTACCTCGCCCTGCCCGCCCAGTACGCCGCGACGGTCCAGCTCCTCATCGACCCGCGCGGCCTATCCGTGCTGAAGGACGAGGCCAACCCGCAGGGCCAGGCCAACGAATCCACCCTGCTCCTCGTGGACAGCCAGCTCCGGGTGCTGCAGTCGGACGACGTCCTGCGCAAGGTCGTGGCCACGCAGCACCTCGCCACCGACCCGGACTTCGTGGAGCCCGGCGCCCTCGACCGCTTCCGCGCCTGGGTGGGGCACCTCCTCGGGCGCCCCGCCGAGCCCGAGGCCGACCCCGCCCTGACCGCCCTGCGGGCCCTGCGCGACCGGATGTCGGCCCGGCGCCTGGAGCGCAGCTTCGCGGTCGACGTCTCGGTCTCGTCCAACGACCGCGAGAAATCCGCCCGCCTCGCCCAGAGCATCGCCGAGACCTACCTCGCCACCGAGATCGGCACCCGCTCCGAGGCGATCCGCCGGGCGCGGGAGGGGCTGAACAGCCGCCTCGGCGAATTGCGCGACGGCGTCCAGCAGGCCGAGACCGCGGCCCAGGCCTTCCGCACGAAGAACAACCTCGTGGGCACGCGCACCCAGCTCGTCAGCGAGCAGCAGCTCGGCCAGCTCAGCGACCAGCTCGGCGCCGCCCGCGCCAAGGCTGCCGAGCAGCAGGCGAAGCTGCGCCAGATCGAGGGCGCCGCCGGCGGCGACCCGGCCAAGCTCGACTCGATCCAGGAGGTGCTGCAGTCCCAAACCATCGGGCAGCTGCGGAGCCAGCTCGCCCAGGCCGAGCGCCAGCGCGCCGACGCGGCCCTAAGCCTCGGCGAGCGTCACCCGGCGATGAACGCCTCCGACGTGCAGGTGCGCAGCGCCCGCAACCAGATCGACGCCGAGGTGAAGCGCATCGGCGCGGCCATCCGCAACGAGTACCGCGCCAGCCTCGCCAACGTCACCGAGCTCTCGCAGGCCCTGGAGAAGCGCAAGGCCGAGGCCCTGAAGGTCGGCGACAGCTTCGTGAAGCTGCGCGAGCTGGAGCGCCAGGTCGAGGCCCGGCGCGGGGTCTACGAAGCCTTCCTGGTGCGCACGCGCGAACTCCAGGAGCAGCAGCAGCTCGACACCTCCACCTCGCGCATCATCTCGCCGGCCCTGCCGCCGACCCGGCGCCAGGGGCCGCCCGCCGCCCTCGTCCTGGCGGCCGCCCTCGTGGCGGGACTCGGCCTCGGGATCGGCGGCAGCCTGATGGCCGAGCAGTTCAGCGGGCGCATCCGGTCGCGCACCCGCCTGGAGGCGCGGACCCAGCGCCTCGTCCTCGGGCTCCTGCCGACCCTGCCGCGCGGGGCCCGCAACGGGACGGACCGCCTGGGCAGCGGGCCCTACGAGGTCGCCATCACCCGCCTGCGCAACCGCCTGCGGCGCGACCTGCCGGCCAAGCGCCCGCACGTGATCGTGGTCACCTCCGCCGACGACGTCGCGGGCCGCTCGATGCTCGCCCTCGACTACGCCGCCTCGGCCACCCAGGAGAATGAGCGCGTCCTCCTGGTCGACGCCTCCGCCGACGGCACCGTGACCCGCGAGGTCGGGCTGCCGCCCCGGCGGGGCGGGGCCCCGGTTCCGGGCCGATCCGACCTCTCCGACGTGCTGGTGCGCCACCGCTCGGGCCTCGCTCTCATCCCGCAGGACGGCCAGACCGCGCGCAGCGACCTGCGCCACTACGTCGACAGCATCCTGGGCACCCAGGACGCTTACGACCTCGTGGTGATCCATGTGGGCCTGATCGGGGCCGACGCCATCGCCGAGCGCCTGGCGGCCGATCCCCGGGTCACGGCGGTGCTCGTCACCGTCCGGCACGGACAGAGCCGCTATTCCACCCTCGACCGGGCGCTCGCGGCCATCGGCCCGCGCCCCTTCGTGGGCCTCGTGCTCACCGGGGCCGAGGCGCTCGACTGAGGCGCCGGAACACCCCCGTCAGGCGGGGGTGTCGGCGCCGAGGTGCCGGTCGAAATAGCCGATCGTGTGCATCAGCCCCTCGCGCAGCGACACGGTCGGCTCCCAGTCGAGAAGCGCCTTGGCCTGGGCGATGTCGGGGCGGCGCTGGCGCGGATCGTCGGCGGGCAGCGGGCGGGCGACGATGCGCGAGCGCGAGCCCGTCAGCGCGATCACCAGCTCGGCGAGCGCGCGGATCGAGAACTCGCCCGGATTGCCGAGGTTGATCGGGCCCGTCACGGAGGGGCCGGTCGCCATCAGGCGCAGGACGCCGTCGATGAGGTCGTCGACGTAGCAGAAGGCCCGGGTCTGCGAGCCGTCGCCGTAGAGCGTGATGTCCTCGTTGCGCAGGGCCTGAACCACGAGGTTCGACACCACCCGCCCGTCGTTCGGGTGCATGCGCGGGCCGTAGGTGTTGAAGATCCGCGCCACCTTGATCGAGAGCTTGTGCTGTCGGTGGTAGTCGAAGAACAGCGTCTCGGCGCAGCGCTTGCCCTCGTCGTAGCAGGAGCGATGCCCGATCGGATTGACCCGGCCCCAGTATTCTTCCGGCTGCGGATGCACCTCGGGGTCGCCGTAGACCTCGCTGGTCGAGGCCTGGAAGATCTTGATCTTCAGGCGCTTGGCCAGCCCCAGCATGTTGATCGCCCCGATGACGCTGGTCTTGGCCGTCTGCACCGGATCGAACTGGTAGTGCACTGGCGAGGCGGGACAGGCGAGATTGTAGATCTCGTCCACCTCGACGTAGAGCGGAAAGGTCACGTCGTGGCGCATGAACTCGAAGCGGGGATTGTCGAGCAGCGGCGCGATGTTGCGGCGGGACCCGGTGAAGAGGTTGTCGACGCAGAGCACCTCGTGGCCCTGTTCCAGCAGGCGCTCGCAGAGGTGGGAGCCCAGGAAGCCCGCCCCGCCGGTGACCAGCACCGTCTTCGTCTCGCCGTATCGCATGCCGGATCCGAACCGCCTCGCATTGCAGGATGATACCGTCGTGGTCGCCGGGGTTCGGCGCGCGCGACCCGAAGGCGCAGCGGGGCCGCGATCATGGGGCGTCCGCCACCGTATCGACCCGCGCGACCGATGTCTCCGCGGCGAACGCGGCCGCGCAGGACCCGATGCGTCCCGGCCGGAGACCGACCGGGGGCCGCCCGCGGTTCGGGGCTATCGTTCCGCCGGGGACGGAGGAGAGGGGGCGAGCCGCGCGTCGCGGTCCAGCCGCGCGAGATCCGCCTGCCGCACCACCGCGCCCGCCGCGTCGAGCACCGTGCCGAAGCGCGCTGCACCCTGTGCGGGGGCGTCGGCGGGCAGGCGCAGGCCGTCCGGGCCACGATTGCCGGACCGGACCTGCTCGTCGGCCCGGGCGCCGTCGGCGAACCGGAACGGGTCGCTGTCCAGGAAGACGTTCCCGGTCAGGCTGTTGCGCGCCGCCGCCGGATCGTCCTGGAGGATCGTGGCCAGGCCGGGATAGCGGGCGCGCCAGAGCTTGGAGCCCACCGGCATCGCCGCGAAGGCCGCCCGCAGCTCCGATTGCGGGTCGGCGATCGCGTCCCGGGCCCAGGTCCGGCCGCGGGCATCGACGTGAATGGCCGGGCTCGAGTCCACGAACAGGTTGTCGACGATGCGGTTGTCGCGGCCGCCGCCGAGGAAGACGGGCTGGTCGACGCGGACGAACAGGTTGTCCCGCACGGTGACGCCGCTCGCCATGTCGTCGAGATAGACGCCCTTGATCTCGAAGCCCGGCGCGGCGCGGATGTCGTGCAGGTAGTTGTGTTCGATCACCGTGCCGCGGGCGGTCCAGTCCCGGCCGGAATAGATCGCGCCGCTGTCCGTCGAGCCGGACAGGACCCGGGCGATCTCGTTCCAGGCGACCCGGTGGTCGTTGCCGCGCAAGTGGATGGCGTACTCGTCGGTGTCGTGGATGTAGTTGCCCTCCACCACCTGGCCCACGCCGTCGAGGGTGATCGCCGGGCTCTGGGTCCGTGCCACCTGGGCGTAGTCGCGGATCCGGCAATCCCGCACGAAGAGCCCGGCCGGGGTCAGGCTGGCCCGGTCCCCGCCCGACAGGCGCAGGGCGCCGATACCCGTTTCCGCCACGTTGCTGCGCTCGAGGCCGCTGGCGGTCGCGCGCGCGATCGACAGGGCCCGGCCGGGGGTCCGGCGCAGATTCACGCCGGACAGGACGACGTCGGTCGCGTCCGCGACCCGGACGAGGTCGCCGCGCGCCTGTTCGAGGGTCAGCCCTTCGAGACGCAGGTGCGACGCGCCCTCAACCGCCAGCAGGGTGTCGGTCACCGCCACCTCCGGCGCGGCGGCAGGATTGCGCGGCCAGACCAGGAGGACGCCCCAGCCCACGTCCCGCCACCATTCGCCGGGCGCATCGAGTTCGGCGAGCGCGTGGACGATGCGGTAGCGGGCGCCCCGGGCGATGCCCTCATAGGGCCGGTCCCCGAGGGTCAGGCGCTTGGCCGCTCCATCGAGGCCGACCACCGGAAAGGCCTCGAACAGCCAGTCCCAGTGCCAGTAGCCCTCGGCCCATAGGTCGGGCTCGCCGCGCCAGCCGGCCGCGCGGCCGTCCGAGATGGTGAAGCCGGGCGCGTCGTCGGAGGCGGCCGCCACCTTCGCCCAGCCGGCATTCGGCCAGCGCGCCGGCCAGAGCGACCCGGCCCCGTCGAAGACGGCGAGGTTCACCCGGGCGTCGCGTTGTGCGAGGGTGCGGGGTTCCTGGATACGGGGTTCGAGGCCGGCCGCCGCCGGCAGCCGATAAGCGCGGACCTGGGTCCGGGCGGATGGGGGCAGGCGCGCGAGGAGATCGGCGGGAATGCCGCC
Source organism: Methylobacterium sp. 001424705 (assembly GCF_059816145.1). Classification (NCBI taxonomy): domain Bacteria; kingdom Pseudomonadati; phylum Pseudomonadota; class Alphaproteobacteria; order Hyphomicrobiales; family Methylobacteriaceae; genus Methylobacterium; species Methylobacterium sp. 001424705. The sequence goes on from NZ_JCBANU010000001.1 coordinate 342,348, forward strand.
GGGTGCGGGCTGCAGGGGAATGGAGCCGACGAGACGGCTGGTGCCGTCCGGGCTGCCGCGCACCACCAGGGGGGCGGCCGTCGTGCCGCCATCCTCGGGACCGAACCGGACGGGCTCGGCGAGGCGGTGAAGGCCCGGCGCGAGGACGATCTCGATCGCGCGACGCGGATCGGATCGGCGCCAAGCCTTCTGCCAAGTGCGGCGCAAGGCCAGGGCTTCCGGCAGGGTGGCGACGACGGCGTGACCGACGGCGCGCTTCGGAGCGGCTGCGCCGGACTGGGGATCGACCGTGATGACGACGGGCTCGGCCGCGTGGGCCACGCCCGGGGTCGCGGAGAGGAGGATAGCCGCGAGGCCGGCCCGGAGACGGGACGCGACGGCGTTCCGTCGCTTGCCCGCGTTCCGACGGGTCCACGTGCGCTTGGCAGAAGTCCGGTTGCCTCGCTCCAAGCGGCGCCCCTTGATTCACCGGCACCCCGACGACGGGATGTCGGTCAGGGCGCCTCGGTGATCTTAGGCGGTCGGGTAGGAGAACACACCCACCGACTTGTGGAACTGCACGGTCTCGCGCACCCGGTGGCGGCGGGCCTTGTCGAGCAGGCGGCTGTCCAGGCGGTCGCCGCCGATATCGGCGAACTGCTGGTCTGTCAGGTCGGCGATCTGGCGCGCCGAGGCGTTCTCCTTCCAGGAGGAACGGATGTGGTTGAGGATCGCGTGTACCATGGGAGTCTGGGTCCGAAACGGTTCGTGCCACGGGGTCTGTCGCCCCGTCGCCATGGCCCTGATGTAGGCGTCGCCGCAGCGCAGCACGAGGGCTGAGGCGGCCGGTCTGCTATGCAGGGTGGACATGAAAAGGGCAGGAATTGCCTAAGCCCTGGGCAAACCGATCCTAAATCCCTCTTGACGCTGGGTTTCTTCGGCCTGACGCCAAACCCGCCCAACGCCCCCTGCCCAAGGCTCCGGCAAAGCCAGCACCGCCCGTGTGCGGTGCAGCACGGATGTCCCGGAACTGGACACCGTCTGCCGGCGAGCCCCCCTACTCGGCGGCCGCCTCGTAGGGCTGCGCGGCCAGGCCGTCGGCGAGGAAGCCGCCGGACTGGCGCTGCCACAGGCGCGCATAGAGTCCCCCACCGGCGATCAGCTCGGCATGGGTGCCCTCCTCGATGACCCGTCCGGCATCGAGGACGATGAGGCGGTCGAGGGCCGCGATGGTCGAGAGCCGGTGGGCGATGGCCAGCACCGTCTTGCCCTCCATCAGGGTGTCCAGACTCTCCTGGATCGCCGCCTCCACCTGGCTGTCGAGGGCCGAGGTCGCCTCGTCGAGGATCAGGATCGGCGCATCCTTGAGGATCACCCGCGCGATGGCGATGCGCTGGCGCTGGCCGCCCGAGAGCTTCACGCCGCGCTCGCCCACCTGGGCGTCGTAGCCGGTGCGGCCCTTGTGGTCGACGAGATCGCGGATGAACGTGTCGGCCTGGGCCAGCCGCGCGGCGCGCTCAACCTCGGCCTGGGTGGCGTCGGGGCGGCCATACGCGATGTTGTCGCGGATGGAGCGGTGCAGCAGCGAGGTGTCCTGGGTCACCATGGCGACGGCGCTGCGCAGGGACCCCTGGGTCACGCCGGCGATGTCCTGGCCGTCCACCAGGATACGCCCGCTTTCGAGGTCGTGCAGGCGCAGCAGGAGGGCGGTGATCGTGGTCTTGCCGGCGCCGCTGACGCCGACGAGGCCGACCTTCTCGCCCGGCCGGATGTGCAGGTTCAGGCCCTCGATGATCGCGGCGTCGTCGCGGCCGTAATGGAAGCTGACGTTCTCGAAGCGGATGTCGCCGCCCGTCACCGCCAGGGTCCCGGCATCGGGCCGGTCGGTGATGGCGTGCGGACGGGCGATCGTCTGCATGCTCTCCTGGATGACGCCGACATTCTCGAAGATGCCCCGCACGGTCTGCATCACCCAGCCCGACATCGCCATCAGGCGCAGGACCAGGGCGAGCCCGGCCGAGGCCTCGCCGGTGGTCATGCCGCCGCGCTGCCACAGGATCACGCAGACGCCGGCGGTGGCGAGGATCAGCAGGCTGTTGAGGAGGCCGAGCAGGGTCGTGGTGCTGCTCACCAGGCGGAACTGGTGCAGGTAGGCCTTGGTGTGGACGTCGACGGCATCGCGCACCGCCGCACGCTCCTCGCGGTCGCGGGCGAAGAGCTTCACCGTCAGGATGTTGGTGTAGCTGTCGACGATGCGCCCGATCAGGGCCGAGCGGGTGTCGGCGGTGAGCAGCGAGCGGGACCGGGCCCGGGGCACGAACCAGCGGGTCAGGGCGGCGTAGGCCGCGATCCAGAGCACCACCGGCAGGGCGAGCCACAGGGAGATCGAGCCGAACAGGCCGACCGCCGTGACCGCGTAGATCGCGACGTAGAGCAGCGTGTCGATGAAGACGACGGCGAGTTCGCGTACCGCCGGGCCCACCTGCACCACCCGGTTGGCGAAGCGCCCAGCGAAATCCGCCTGGAAGTACGAAAGCGAGTGACCGAGGGTGTAGAGGTGCGTGCGCCAGCGGATCTGGTTCGTCGCCTGCGGCACGATGAGCTGGTTCGAGAGGATCTCGTGCAGCCAGATCGTGATGGGGCGCACCACCAGCAGGAGGCCGGCCGCCAGCATCAGGCCGGTGCCGTGCTCCTGCCACAGGGTGGCGCGGTCGGCCTTGTTCAGGAGGTCGATGAACCAGCCCATGAGCAGGTAGAGGGAGGCCTCCACCGACCCGGCCAGCACCGCCACCACGAACAGGATCGCCAGGGCGCCGCGGATCGGCCGGAGGTAGAAGCCCGCGAAGCCGAGGACGGATTTCGGCGGCATACGGCCGTCGTCGAACGGCGCGAAGGTGTCGATCCGGCGCTCGAGCCAATCGAGAAACATGAGACCATCCGGTTGCTGCAGCGCACGCTTAACTATGCCGCCTTGACCGCCTGCCAACCGGGGGGCGATGCCGCACGGACCCGCCCGCCCCCATCCTGAGACGCCGCCAATGCTCCGCCTCGCCCTCTACCAGCCCGACATCCCGCAGAACACCGGCACCCTCCTGCGTCTCGCCGCCTGCCTCGGAGCCGCCGTCGAGATCATCGAGCCCGCCGGCTTCGACGTCTCCGACCGGCACCTGCGCCGCGCGGGCCTCGACTACCTCGACCGCGTCGCCGTCACCCGCCACCGCTCCTGGGACGCGTTCTCGGAGTGGCGCCGGGCGGAGACCATCCGCCTCGTCCTTGCCACCACGCAGGGCGCCCTGCCCTACACCGACTTCGCCTACCGGGACGGCGACTGCCTGCTGATGGGCCGGGAATCGGCCGGCGTACCCGAGGCCGTCCACGCCGCGGCGGATGCCCGGGTGGTGGTGCCGATCCGGGCCGACCTGCGCTCCCTCAACGTCGCGGTCTGCGCCGCGATGATCCTGGGCGAGGCCCTGCGCCAGACCGGCGGCTTCCCACGGTCGGATTGAACGCTGTGCAATTGCGCACTTGAACAGTGTTCAAAAACTGCGACAACCGGGGGGTGGACCGCAACCACCGACCCGGAGCCCGACGATGCTCAGACTGTTTCGCACCCTCGCCCGCGGCGCCGCCGCCCGCTCCGAAGAAGACCTGTTCGACCGCAACGCCCTCCTCATCCTCGACCAGCAGATCCGCGAGACCCGCGCCGCCCTGGAGCGCAGCCGCCAGGCGCTGGCGGCTTCGGTGGCCGGCGACCGGGCCGAAGAGCGCCGCCTCGCCGAGGTCGAGGCCCGCGCCACCGACCTCGAGACTCGCGCCGTGGCGGCACTCCAGTCCGGGCGCGACGACCTGGCGTCGGAGGCCGCCGAGGCGATCGCCGAACTGGAGGCCGAGCGCGACGCCATCCGCGGCGCCCGCGGCCGTTTCGCCGCCGAACTCGTCCGCATCCGCGCGGCGGTCGCTGACGCCACCCGGCGCCAGGCGGACCTCGAACGGGGCCGGCGCCTCGCCGCCGCGGCCGAGACGGCCCGCCGCCTGCGGGTGAGCCCGGCGCCGCAGGACCGGGCGACCCTCAAGGAAGCCGAGGCGACGCTGGCGCGACTGCGCAGTCTCCAGGCCGAGGCCGACGACACCGAGGAGGCCCTGCGCGAGGCCGAGCCCGGCGCCGACCTCGCCGAGCGGATGGCGCGCGCCGGCTTCGGCCCGAGCTCCCGCCCGGCCCCGTCCGCGATCCTCGACCGCCTGCGCGCCCGGGCCGAGGCGCCCCGCCAGCCGGCCGCCTGATTGCCGCGCAGCGGCTGCGCAAGCGGGCCCCTCCCCCCTCTGGGGGAGGGTGCCTGCGGAGCAGGCGGGAGAGGGGCGACCTCTCCGAACAGCGCGCTCCCCTCTCGCGGGACTTCGTCCCGGCCCGATCCGCTTCGCGGGCCACCCTCTCCCGCAAGGGGGAGAGGGAATGCGCGGCGAGCTTCATCGCCAGACCCACCTTCCGAAATCACCCCAACCCGAGGAGAATCCCCATGACCAACGAGACCACGCAGCATTCCGGCGCCTGGGTCGCCTTCACCTACGCCTCGTTCCTCGGCTCCGCCGCCATGGTGGGCCTCGGTATCCTGTTCATGCCCATCGACATCTGGATCAAGGGCTACCTCGCCATGGGCACGATCATGCTCGTGCAGTCCTGCATCACCGCCACCAAGACCATCCGCGACGTCCACGAGGGCCGGCGCATGGTCAACCGGATCGAGGACGCCAAGACCGAGCGGCTGCTGATGTCCGTCAAGGATTGAGCGCTGCGCCCCGACCGCCGCCCGGCGAATTGACGGCCGGGCGGCGGGATGGGACATCCCCCGGCATGACCATGCCCGAATCCTCCGTCCCCCCGCTGCCCGAGGCCGAGCGCGACGCCGTGAAGGCCGAGGCGACGGCCTGGTTCACCACCCTGCGCGACCGGATCGTCGCCGCCTTCGAGACCCTCGAGGCGGAGGCGACCGGGCCGTTCCATCCCGACGCCCCGGCCGAGCCCGGCACCTTCGTGAAGACGCCCTGGCAGCGCACCGACCACACCGGCGCGCCCGGCGGCGGCGGCACCATGGCGATGATCAAGGGCCGGGTCTTCGAGAAGGCGGGCGTCCACGTCTCGGCCGTGCACGGCGAGTTCGCCCCGGAGTTCCGCGCCCAGATGCCGGGGGCGGCCGAGGACCCGCGCTTCTTCGCCACCGGGATCTCGCTGATCGCGCATCCCTGGAACCCGAACGTGCCGACCGTGCACATGAACACCCGCTTCGTGGTGACCACGAAGACGTGGTTCGGCGGCGGCGCCGACCTGACCCCCGTGCTCGACCGGCGCCGCACCCAGGACGACCCGGATTCCCTGACCTTCCACGCGGCCATGCGGGAGGCCTGCGACGCCCACGCGCCCGCCGCCGACTACGCCCGCTACAAGGCCTGGTGCGAGGAGTACTTCCACCTCAAGCACCGCAACGAGCCGCGCGGCATCGGCGGAATCTTCTACGACTATCACTGGACCGGCGACCCCAAGGCCGATCTCGCCTTCACCCGCGACGTGGGCGGGGCCTTCCTCAAGGCCTACCCGGCCATCGTGCGCGCCAACCTGGCGACACCCTGGACCGAGGAGGACCGGCTGGAGCAGCAGGTCCGGCGCGGACGCTACGTGGAATTCAACCTGCTCTACGACCGCGGCACGATCTTCGGCCTGAAGACCGGCGGCAACGTCGCCTCGATCCTGTCGTCGCTGCCCCCCACGGTGCGCTGGCCGTGAGCGCTCCGGCCGCCCCTCCGGCGGACATCACCGAGACCAACCGGGCGGTGGCGCGCATGCTGGCGGGCGCCTTCGGCGGCGTGCCCTCCGTCGCCCGGCACGCCGACGAGACGGGTCGCAGCCACGTCGACATCCTGACCTGCCGCGACGCCCCTCGCCCCGGCCTCACCGCCTGCGCCACGGTGACCCTGGCCAACCACCCGCTCTACCAGGACGGCGTCGAATTCCCCGGGCGCTGCGAGATCCTGGGTGTGAGCACCGACCCGGACGTGGCGCGGATGGTGGCGGCCTGCGCCTTCCAGGTCATCGACGGGCGCTGGTTCCTGGCCCCCGGCATCGTCTTTCCCGGCCTGCTCACGGGCCTCCCGGCGAGCCTCGCGCACGTCCTGTTCGTGCCGCCGGCCCTGTTCGAGGCCCGGCTGGAGACACCGGCCACCGCAGACGCGGCGCTGGCCTTCCTCCAGGCGGTGCCGATCTCGGAGGCCGAGTACGCCTTCGCGCAGGAATCCGGGGGCGATGCCCTGGAGGACCTGTTCGCAGCGCGCGGTACCGACCTCTTCGACCTGCAGCGGCCCTCGGTGCTCTGATGGCCGATGCCCCCCTGCCGACCCGCTTCGCCCCGCAGCAGGACGCGGCCCTGAAGGCGATTTCCGACTGGCGCAAGTCCGGCGGCCAGCAGGTCTTCCGCCTCTTCGGCTACGCCGGCACCGGCAAGACCACCCTCGCCCGGCGCATCGCCGACGACGTCGAGGGCACGGTGGTGTTCGGCGCCTTCACGGGCAAGGCCGCCTCGGTGATGCGCCAGAAGGGCTGCCACGACGCCGCGACGATCCACAGCCTGATCTACCGCACCAAGGAGACCGAGGACGGCGGCCCGGCCTTCACCCTGAACCGCACCGGGCCGGTCTCGAAGGCCGAACTCATCGTCATCGACGAGTGCTCGATGGTCGATTCGGATCTGGGCAATGACCTCCTCTCCTTCGACCGGCCGGTGCTGGTGCTCGGCGACCCGGCGCAGCTGCCGCCGGTGCGCGGGGGCGGCTTCTTCACCGAGGCCGAGCCCGACGTGATGCTCACCGACGTCCACCGGCAGGCGGCCGACGACCCCATCGTCCGCATGGCGATGACGGTACGCGAGGGCGGGCGCCTCACCCTCGGCGACTACGGCGAGAGCCGCATCGTCTCGCGCCGGTCCATCGACCCGGCCGTGGTGCTGCAGGCCGACCAGGTGCTGGTGGGCATGAACAAGACCCGGCGGCTCTACAACAACCGCCTGCGGGAGCTCGCCGGCCACACCGACCCGATGCCGGCGGTGGGCGAGAAGCTCGTCTGCCTGCGCAACGACCGGACCAAGGGCCTCCTCAACGGCTCCACCTGGACGGTGCATGCGCAGCGTTCGTCACCGCGCTCCGACACGGTGCGCCTCGACGTCGTGCCCGAGGACGACCCGGCCCTGCGCCGCCGCCCGGTGGACATCAAGGTCCTCAAGGCCGTGATGTCGGGCTCCGAGGAGGAGATCCCGGCCTTCCTGAAGCGCGAGACCGACGAGTTCACCTACGGCTACGCCCTCACGGTCCACAAGGCGCAGGGCTCGCAATGGGACGACGTCGTGCTGTTCGACGAGTCCTTCGCCTTCCGCGAGCACCGGGCGCGCTGGCTCTATACCGGCCTGACCCGGGCGGCGAAGCGGATCACCGTCGTGGTCTAGAGGGGCTTGCGTGGCCCCCGGCGGCTTGCGCGTTGCCGGCCCCTCGGGGACAACGAAGGCGTGCGCGGGGGGGAGAGATTCGCATGGCCTTGACCGGACGATGCCGCTGCGGCGCCATCCAATACTTGGCCGCGGGCGAGCCGAGCCACAGCGCCCTGTGCCACTGCACCGATTGCCGACGGTCCTCGGGCGCACCCGCGGTGGGGTTCGCGCTGTTCCCGGACGAGCGGATCACGATCACCGGCACCCCGACCGCCTACGAATCCTCGCCCGGCGTGCTCCGCGAATTCTGCGGGACCTGCGGCACCAACCTGTTCTACCGCAACGCGGCGGTCTTCCCGGGCCAGGTCGACCTCCACACCGCGACCCTGGACGATCCCGACGCCCTGCCCCCGTCGATCCGCATCCAGGTCGCGGACGCGCCCGAATGGTTCGGCCGGTTCGACGCGCTGCCGGCCTTTCCGCGCTATCCCGGATAGGCCGAGACCCCGGCGGCGCTTGGAGCGAACCCCGCGAGCACCTACGTGAGCGGTTCTCCCACCCGAACCGGAGCCTGTCTTGTCCCATTCCGAAGCGAGCGGTCCGCCGCAGATGCACGCCACCACGATCCTCATGGTCCGCAAGGGCGGCCGGGTGGTGATCGGCGGCGACGGGCAGGTCAGCCTCGGCCAGACCATCGTCAAGGGCAATGCCCGCAAGGTCCGGCGCCTGGCCAAGGGCACGGTGATCGGCGGCTTCGCGGGAGCCACCGCCGACGCCTTCACGCTGTTTGAGCGGCTGGAGGCCAAGCTCGAACAGTATCCGGGGCAGCTGACCCGGGCCTGCGTCGAGCTGACCAAGGACTGGCGCACCGACCGCTACCTGCGCCGCCTGGAGGCGATGATGCTGGTGGCCGACAAGGAGGTCAGCCTGCTGCTCTCGGGCGCGGGCGACGTGCTGGAGCCGGAAAGCGGCGTGATGGCGATCGGCTCGGGCGGGAACTACGCCCTGTCGGCTGCCCGCGCCCTCGAAGACAGCAGTCATGACGCAGAAGAGATCGTTCGCCGGGCCATGCGGATCGCCGCCGAGATCTGCGTCTACACGAATGACAGCCTCGTGATCGAGACCTTGGAAACGTCTGAAAGCTGACCGAGCTCCGATCCGTTAACCGAAGTTTTCGAGACACTGCTTACGAGCTTGAATGAAAGCTCGTGACGGGATCTCGGACATGACGATCAAGGCGAAGATACTGATGTTCGTCCTGGCCTGCGGGGCGATCACCCTAGTGGTCGCTGGCGTCGGGATCGGTACCCTTTCGGCCTTCAACGCCGCGATGGTCGAGTCCCGGCAGGCGGCCCGCCGGGCCCTCGACGCGGCCAACGTCAACCGGCTCGTGAGCAACGTCGTCCTCGAATCCCGCGGCGTCTACGCCGCCAAGGACACGGCCGACGCGCAGAAATACGCCGACCGGATGCGGCAGAACCTGACGGCGATGAACGACCTCCTCGCCGCCCTGGGCCGGCGGGTGCCCGAGGCGGAGCGCGCGCAGTTCGAGCGGGTCGTGCAGGGGGCCGCCACCTTCACCAGCCTGCGCCAGGAGATCGCCCGGGCGGGAACCGCGGTCGCCCCGAAGGCGGCGGCGGATTTCGGCTTCAACGAGGCCAACCGCGCCAACCGACAGGCCTTCCAGGATTCCATCGACGCCCTGGTGGCCGGCGGCCAGGCCCAGGTCACCGCCATCGATGCCGCGACCGACGCCCTCTACGACAGCCGCCTGACCCTGCTGATCGCCCTGGCGGCCGGCGGCACCCTGGCGAGCCTCGTGCTCGGCATCCTGATCGGGCACCGGCAGATCGCCGCGCCCCTCGCCCGGGTCGCCGCGGCGATCCGGCGTCTGTCGGAGGGCCAGCTCGACCTGCCGGCCGTCAAGCCGGGGCGCGACGAGATCGGCGCCATCTGGGCCAGCATGCAGGTCTTCGCCCGCTCCATGCGGGAGGCCGAGACCCTGCGGGCGACGCAGGACGAGGCCGCCGGGCTCGCCTCGACCCGCCGCCGCACCGAGCGGACCGAGCTGGCCGACCGCTTCCAGGGCAGCGTGGGCGCCCTCGTGGGCGACCTCTCCGATGCCGCCGCCGCCATGGAGGAGACCGCCCGCTCGATGTCGGCCCAGGCCGAGCGCACCAACCGGCAATCGGCCGCGGTGATGCGCGCCGCCCAGGAGACGGCGCAGAACGTCCAGGCCGTGGCCGCCGCCACGGAGGAACTCGCCGCCACCGCCAACGAGATCGGGCAGCAGGTCGGCCAGACCTCGGCGGCAGCGGCCAACGCCGTCGAGAGCAGCCGCCAGACCAACGCCCGCGTCGAGGCCCTCGCCGAGGGCGCCGCCCGCATCGGCGACGTCGTCGCCCTGATCTCGAACATCGCCGGCCAGACCAACCTGCTGGCGCTCAACGCCACGATCGAGGCGGCGCGGGCCGGCGAGGCGGGCCGGGGCTTCGCCGTGGTCGCCACCGAGGTGAAGACCCTCGCGGCCCAGACCGCCAAGGCCACCGACGAGATCACGGCGCAGATCGGCATGATCCAGGCCGCCACCCGCGAGACCGTCGAGGCGATCCGCGAGATCGGCACGACCATCGGCAGCGTGCACAGCATCGCCCTCGGCGTCGCGGCGGCGGTGGAGGAGCAGCAGGTCGCCACGCAGGAGATCGCCCGCAGCGTCAGCGACGCCGCCCGCGGCACCCATGACGTCACCGAGACGATGGCCGAGGTCCAGGGTGCGGCGGTGGAGGTGGGCGCCGGGGCGGCGCAGGTTCTCGCCTCGGCGGCGGAGCTCGCCCGCCGCTCCAGCGCCCTCGACGGCGAGGTCACGCACTTCGTGGGGTCGATCCGCGCCGCCTGAGACACGGGACCGTCTGGAAAGGGCGGGGCGGCGCGCTTAAGTCGGGGACGTGCGTCGCCCAGCCCCCTGTCCCGCCCGACGCGGCATCGCCCTCGCCCTGCGCGGGGCGACCCACCGCGAGGTTCCGTCGTGATCACCGCCGACCACCTCCGCCGCGCCGTGGCCGAGGGCATCATCACCGAGATCCAGGCCGCCTCCCTCGATCGCCTGGCGCGGGCGAACCCGGGGCCGGATATCGGCCTCGACGCGCCGCGCGACGACGAGCGCCTGCGCTTCGTCTCGGGCTTCGCCGACATCTTCGTCACCCTCGGGCTGTTCCTGTTCCTCGGCGCCTGCGCGCATTTCGGCCTGTCGGCCCTCGGCCCGGCGCCCGGCTACGCCCTGATCGCCGCCCTCGCCTGGGGGCTCGCCGAATTCTTCACCCGCCGGCGCCGCATGGCCCTGCCCAGCATCGTTCTGCTGGTCCTCTTCGCCCTCGCGGTGCAGTCGTCGGCGGCCTTCGGACTCGCCGGCGCGGGGACGACAGGGGCGAGCTGGCCAACCCTGTTCGACCTGATGGCGACCGACCGCCTGGGCCCAGGCCCGCTGATCGGCAGCGGGCTGGCGACCCTCGGGCTGGTGACCCTGCATTACCGGCGCTTCGCCGTGCCGATCACCGTGGCGGCGGGCGCGGCCGCCCTCTGCGCCGTGCTGCTCGGCCTCCTGCTCGTCGTGGCGCCGGACCTGACCCTGGCGGCGCGCAACGCCCTGTTCATCGCCGCCGGCCTCGGCGTCTTCGCCCTGGCGATGCGCTTCGACCTGTACGACCCGGCCCGCGTCACCCGGCGCACCGACATCGCCTTCTGGCTGCATCTCCTGGCCGCCCCCCTGATCGTGCATCCGATCCTCGGCACCCTGACGGCCGGCGGCGGACAGGCCGCGACCCTCGGCGTGCTGGCGATCGTGCTCGGCCTCGCGGGCATCGCGCTCGCGGTGGACCGCCGCGCGCTGCTGGTCTCAGGCCTCGTCTATGCCGGGATCGCCCTCGGGTCCCTGGTCCGGGAGGCCGGGTTCGCCGGCAGCACGATCCCGCTGAGCCTCCTCACCCTCGGGGCCTTCATCCTGGCGCTCAGCGCCGGGTGGCACCCGTTGCGCGCCGCCCTGCTGCGCGCCCTCCCCCGCCCCCTGGCAGCCCGGCTGCCGCATCCGATCGGAGCGTGATGACCACCTTCTCCCCCCGCGAGATCGTCTCGGAACTCGACCGCTTCATCGTCGGGCAGGCCGACGCCAAGCGCGCGGTCGCCATCGCGCTGCGCAACCGCTGGCGCCGGCAGCAGCTCACCGGCCCCTTGCGCGAGGAGGTCGCGCCGAAGAACATCCTCATGATCGGGCCGACGGGCTGCGGGAAGACGGAGATCGCCCGCCGCCTCGCACGCCTCGCCGGAGCGCCGTTCCTCAAGATCGAGGCCACCAAGTTCACCGAGGTCGGCTATGTCGGCCGCGACGTGGAGCAGATCGTGCGCGACCTCGTGGAGGTCGGCATCGGCCTCAAGCGCGAGGAGAAGCGCCGCTCGGTGAAGGCCAAGGCCGAGGCGGCGGCGGAAGCCCGCATCCTCGACGCCCTGGTGGGCCCGACCGCGGGCCAGGCCACCCGCGACAGCTTCCGCAAGAAGCTGCGGGCGGGCGAGCTCGACGACAAGGAGGTCGAACTCGAGCTCTCCGGCGGGGCGCCGGGCGGCCTGCCGATGTTCGACATCCCCGGCATGCCGGGCGCGTCCATGGGCGCGGTCAATCTCGGCGACATGCTCGGCAAGGCCCTCGGCGGCCAGAAGGGCAAGCCGCGCCGGATGACGGTGACGGACGCCTACGCCCCCCTGCTGGCGGAGGAATCCGACAAGCTGGTCGACGCCGAATCCCTGACGCAGGAGGCGATCCGCGAGGTCGAGGACAATGGCATCGTCTTCCTCGACGAGATCGACAAGATCTGCGCCCGCGAGGGCCGCTCCTCGGCCGACGTCTCGCGCGAGGGCGTGCAGCGCGACCTGCTGCCCCTGATCGAGGGCACCACCGTGGCGACGAAGCACGGGCCGGTGAAGACCGACCACATCCTGTTCATCGCCAGCGGCGCCTTCCACGTGTCGAAGCCCTCCGACCTGCTACCGGAGCTGCAGGGCCGCCTGCCGATCCGCGTCGAGCTGCAGCCGCTCACCGTCGAGGATTTCCGCCAGATCCTGACCTCGACGGAGGCGAGCCTGCTGAAGCAGACCGTGGCGCTGATGCAGACCGAGGGCGTCACCCTCGAATTCAGCGAGGACGCGGTGGACGCCCTGGCCCGCGTCGCCGTGGACGTGAACAACTCGGTGGAGAACATCGGCGCCCGCCGGCTCCAGACCGTGCTGGAGCGCGTCATCGACGAGATCTCCTTCACGGCCACCGACCGGTCGGGCGAGACCGTGCCGATCGACGCCGCCTACGTCCGGTCGCGGGTGGAGAGCCTGGCGGCGAACGCGGATCTGAGCCGGTTCATTCTGTAGGTCGGGTCGCCGCCCGGACCGCAGACGCGGCCCGGCGGCGCCGGAGGGTCCCGGACCTGCCCCGGGGTGCGTTGCGCCCGTGGACCGGGCCGGCTGGTGGGGCGCCCGCCACGGGATGGCCGGCGCCCGCCGTCTCCGCGAGGCGCCGTCACGGAGTGCCCAGCCGCGGCGGTGGCCCCGGACCGCGTCAGGCTTCCCAGACCTGGCCCGGCCGCATGGCGAGGAAGCGCTCCGGGGCGAGGCCCTGCGCGGCGCAGGCTTCCGCCAAGGCGTCCACCGGCTGCTCGATGCCCTCGTCGGTGAGCTGGAAGGTCCCCCAGTGGTGGCCGAGCATCTGGTCGGCTCCGAGGAGCAGCCCCGCCTCGACGGCCTCGCCCGGGTCCATGTGCTGGTCCTTCATGAACCAGCGCGGCTCGTAGGCCCCGATCGGCAGGGTGGCGAGGCGTGGCGGCCCGAAGCGCGCGCGGGCTTCCCGGAAGGTCGCCCCGTCGCGGAGGCCCGTGTCGCCCGAATGGTAGTGCACGCCCGCCGGGGTCGTGAGGACGAAAGAGCACCACAGGGCCATGCGCCGGTCGTTGAGGCCGCGGGCCGACCAGTGATGGGCGGGGGTGACGTGGAGGGTCAGGCCGCCGCCGAGATCCACCGACTCGCCCCAGTCGCGGGTCTCCACGTGCATGGTGTCGTCGTAGGCGCGCAGGATCGCCTCGTTGCCGAGCGGCGCCAGGACTAGCGGCTGATGCGCCTGCCAGATCCGTGCGACCGTCGCCCCGTCGAGATGGTCGTAGTGGTTGTGGGTGATCAGCACCGCGTCGATCGGGGGCAGGTCGGCGAAGGCGATCCCCGGCGGGTTCACCCGCTTGGGGCCGGCGAATGCCACCGGGCTCGCCCGGCGGGCATAGACGGGATCCACCAGAATGTTGCGGCCGGCGACCTGGAACAGGTAGCTCGCATGCCCGATCAGGGTGACGCGCAGGCCCGACACCCGCTCCGGCGGCACCTCGGCGGCGTAGGGGCTTGGGTGGAAGGCTGGCCAGGCCTGGCGCAGGGGGCTGTCGACCCCGCGCCGGGAGCGCCAGCGGGCGATGTCGCCGAGGGTCTTGTCCGGCGGCTGGTCCGGGCTGTGGAAGCGGACCCCGTCGAAATGGTCGCTGCGCGGCCCGCGATAATAGGGGTTGCGCCCGCGCTTGTGGGCGGCATAGCCGACCCCGCCGAGCGTCATCACCGTGGCGGCGCTCAACGCCTTGATCAGACTGTGCCGTTTCATGGATCCGAGATGGCGGCTGCGGCGCGCCGATCAAGCGCCGCGGCCACGCATCGCAGGTCGATGCGCGGGTGCCGGCCGATCACGAGCGCCAGCGCAGCTCCTGCGTGGCCAGGGGATTGGCGAAGGGCCGCCCCTCCCGGGCCGCCTGCAAGGCCTCGCGCTTGAGGCGGAAGTACCATTGCGACGGCAGGTCGCCCTGGCCGAACAGCACCATGGTCGGCTTGCGGTCGAGGCCGGCCTGGGCGTGCTGGAGCACCTGCTGGTCCTGGGTGAGGAACTGGCGCATTAGCGGCCGCGCCACGGGCTTGAGGAGATTCAGCGCCGGCATGTTCCAGTAGAGGGCGTTGGTGAGCATCGTCCGGTTCTGGGTCAGGGGCGTGGCGAAGGTGTAGTTCGCCACCCGCTTCGTCCCGGCCTCGATCCGCTCCAGCCGCACCCCCGGCAGGCGGAACTCGATCTCCACCGCGGGCACGCCGCCGAGCAGCCGGTAGACCGGCGAGCTCGTCGTGGTGGCGTGGCTCGTCATGGTGAAGCCGTGCGGGGTCGGCGTGAAGGTCTTCACCTTCTCCCGCAGCTCCTTCGAGGGCCGGAACCACCAGGAATCGTGCACGAAGGCGACGTGGCCGGGATCGACGAGACTGAGCGTCGTCAGGTCGAAGGAGGCCTCGACCACGAGTTCGACCACCAGAGAGCCGGCCGCCGTGAAGCCGAGGTCCGGCAGCGCCGCCGGGGGCGAGCCGGTCTCCGGCCCGAGATACGGATTGACCCAGGCGAAGCCCGCGCTCTCACGGATGGGAAAGCGCTGCACCGCGATGCGCGTGAAATCGGCCGTGTCCGAGGCCGAGAGGGTCGGCACGTCGCGACAGCGCCCGTCGGTGCCGAAGCGCCAGCCGTGGAACGGACAGGTCAGTTCACCGCCGTCGAAGCGGCCCTTCGACAGGGCCATGCCGCGATGGGGACAGCGGTCGCGCAGGGCGAAGGGGGCGCCGGAGGCTTCGCGGCCCAGGACGATCTGCTCGCCGTTGAGCTCCACGGCGCGCAGGGCCCCCGCCTTCAGGGACTCGGACCGGCCGACGCAGTACCAGGCGTCGGGCAAGGGCTGGCGCATGGCGTCCGGGTCGAGCGCCGCCTCGTCGGGCGCCGGCATCCGCAGGGCTGTGGACATGGAGGGGAGCGGGTCCGTGGCCGGTGGGCGCGGACACGAGGCCGGTGCCGCGCCGCACGAGGGGAAGGCCGGAACCTTTAGACCGCCGGCGGGGCCGAGGCCAGCCGCCCCCTGCGGCTCCGGGGACCCTTCCCAAGGGAGCGGCGGAAGGGCGCGGGCGCAGGCCTTTTCAAACCGGAAGGGGCTGACTAACTTCGGCTCACCCGCAACGAACGAAAGGAGGTGATCCAGTGTCTCATTGTCATCAGCCGCTCACCCCGGCCACCCGGACCTGGACCGTCGCCTCCGGCGCAGCCTTCTAGCGCTCGACGCGAACGTGAGAGTTCCGGCCGGACAAGAGCGGTTCGGCAATGGAAGGGCCGCCCCTCACGGGGCGGCCCTTCGCTGTTTCAGGGTGGGGGCGCAGGCCTCAGAGGCCGTTACGCTTCTGGAAGATGGGCTGCGCCAGCGCCTCGGCCCGGGCGGCCCAGAGGTCGCGCTCGCTGCGCATCTCTGAGAGCTGCGCGGCCTCGTCCGCGCTCCTGGCCCGGAGGTCGCGGACCTCCTTCTCGAGTTCGCCCTGGGACGCGCTGAGCCGGTCGCGCTCGCGGCGCGCCTCTTCGAACTCCTGCATCTCGGCTTCGACATGGGCGCGCAGGTTGCGCAGCTCGCGGGCGATGACGCCCTGGAGCGCGTCGTAGCGGTCGTTCTCGACCTTGAGCTTGGCCTTCAGCATGATGTTCTCGGCCATGAGGTCCGAGAGGTCGCCCTCGGCGGCCTCCGCCGGGGCGGGGGCCGGCGTCACGACCCGCGGCGTCCAGGTCTTGGTCGGCTCGGCGGCCCGGGCCTCGTCCGCCAGCGGAGCCGGAGCGACGGTCGGCTGCGGCTCGGCGCCCGCCGGATGGGTCGCGGCTTTCATCGCCGCCAGCCAATCGCGCAGCGGACCGGGCTGCGGACGGGTTGCCGTTTCGTACGGGGCGGGGTGACGGGCTGCTTCGGACATCGGCTGATCCTCGACTCTTGAGACGCATCCGATCAAAACATGCTTAACGAACCGTAAAGAGCCGCGACGTCAGGGTGTCGCCGGGGTCTCTCGAGGCCCCGCACGCAGACCTCGCCGTCGCGAAGGCCGTGCCCACGCAGTCCCTGTCCAGAAACGACGTCCTCCTCAAGGATCGCAGTGCCTATGACGCGCGAACATCCCGAAGCCCTCGAGTCC
Organism: Methylobacterium sp. 001424705; assembly: GCF_059816145.1. Taxonomy (NCBI): domain Bacteria; kingdom Pseudomonadati; phylum Pseudomonadota; class Alphaproteobacteria; order Hyphomicrobiales; family Methylobacteriaceae; genus Methylobacterium; species Methylobacterium sp. 001424705. The sequence continues at coordinate 358,829 of NZ_JCBANU010000001.1, forward strand.
CCGCATCTCGCCGGCCTCCCGGGCATTCGGCACGCCTTCTTCACCCGGCGCGGCGGCGTCTCGGAGGGCATCTACGCCGCGCTCAACGGCGGCCTCGGCTCGAACGATGCGCCCGACCACGTGGGCGAGAACCGCCGCCGCATGAGCCGTCATCTGGACGTCCCGGCGGACGCCCTCGTCAGCCTGTACCAGGTCCACTCGCCCGACGTGGTGGTGGTGGAGGGTCCGATCGCCCTGGCCGATCGCCCCAAGGCCGACGGGATGGTGACACGGGTCCCCGGCCTCGCCCTCGGGATCGCCACGGCCGATTGCGGGCCGATCCTGTTCGCCGATCCGGAGAACCGCGTCGTGGGGGCGGCGCATGCGGGCTGGAAGGGCGCCCTGGGCGGCGTGATCGACCGGACCCTCGCGGCGATGGAGGGCCTCGGCGCCGCGCGCGACCGCATCGTCGCGGTCCTCGGCCCGACGATCGCGCAGGCCTCCTACGAGGTCGGGCCCGACTTCATCGCACGATTCCGGGCGGACGCCCCCGGCTTCGAGCGCTTCCTCGGTCCCGGAGCACGGGAGGCTCATGCTCAGTTCGACCTGCCGGGCTTCATCCTGGCGCGCCTCGCGCAGGCTGGGGTCACCCGGGCGAGCGATCTCGGGTGCTGCACCTACGCGGATCCCGACCGATTCTTCAGCTACCGCCGGACCACCCATCGCGGCGAAAGGGATTATGGCCGCCTGATCTCCGCGATCGCGCTGTCCCCGTAGGCTGCCCAGCCCCTGCGACACTTTGTCAAAGACGGGTGAGGAAAAAAGCGTGGCCGTACGCGAACCTTGGCCATTGATGCGCGTTCGGTGTTCACGGAGTGGGTGAGAATAAGACGAGTACCGCCACAAAGGGGCCGCGTTCGCTGCGGCTGGCGTGATCGTAACGCAACAGCTTCTCGCACGCTGCTGGCTTAAAGACGGGGAACTGCAGCGGACGCCACCCGTAAGAGTGGCGCCGGTGCGTAACGGTTAGAGGACCAGATCATGAAATCCTTCCTTCGCAGCGCCACCGCGCTCGCCGGCATCGCGATCGCCGGCTCCGCCTTCGCCGCCGACCTTCCGCGTCGTCAGGCTCCCCCGCCGGTGTTCGTGCCGGTTCCGGTGTTCACCTGGACCGGCTTCTACGCCGGTTTCAACGCCGGTTACGGCTTCGACGCTTCCAGCAACAACCAGCCGACCGTCATCGGCGTGAACGGCGCCAGCACCCTGGTCCTGCCGGGCACCACCGCCGCCATCGCCTTCAGCAACGGCCAGAGCAACGACGGCTTCGTCGGCGGTGGTCAGGTTGGCTACAACTACCAGTTCACCCCGGGCTCCGGTGTCGTGATCGGTGTCGAGGCCGACGCCCAGTACGTCGACTTCGGTCGTGAGCGGAACCGCTTCTCGGCCACCGGCCCGCTGGCCGCCCAGCAGGTCTTCAACCCGGCCGGCGTCTCGGGCCTCGACTACTTCGGCACCGTCCGCGGTCGCCTCGGCTACGCCTTCGACCGCACCCTCGTGTACGGCACCGGCGGCTTCGCCTACGGTTCGGGCGGCGGTCGCGACTTCGGTCTGACCAACCGCAGCCGTGACGACTTCCAGACCGGCTGGGCTGCCGGCGGCGGTATCGAGTACGCGCTTCCCACCGACTCGTTCCTGAACTTCTTCAAGTCCTCGGCCGTGACGCTGAAGATCGAAGGTCTGTACGTGAACCTCGACCAGGGCAACCGCAACAACGGTGTCTTCGCCGTCAACAACGCCGGTCAGGAAGTCAGCGTCACCAGCCCGGGCGTCGTGCTCGCCAGCGGCGGCCGCCAGGTGCGCGACACCGAGTTCGCCGTCGTCCGCGCCGGCCTGAACTATAAGTTCGGCTCCTACTAGGATCCGCTCCGGTCGCGCCCCTCGCGGGGCGCGCCTCGACAGGAAAGCCCGGTCCGCAAGGCCGGGCTTTTCCGCGTTCTGCGCAGATTCGGATTCGGCGCATGCATCCGGGACGGCAAAGTTTGCGTTGAACCCCTGACAAAGGCCGGCGGCACCCCCATCTCTGACCCGCCCGTGCGGGTGGTCACCCGCCGGCTTGCCCCAGGAGGACGACTCCATGAACAGCGAAGAACGCGACGTCATCGGCGGCATTTTCCAGCGCCTGGAGCAGGCTTCGAGCCAGCCCCGTGACGCGGAAGCCGAGCGCTTCATTGCCGACAAGATCCGGGCACAGCCCTACGCGCCCTACGCCATGGCGCAGCTCATCTACGTGCAGGAAGAGGCGATCAAGAGCCTGAACGAGCAGCTGGAGCAGCTGCGCCGTGCGGGCCAGCAGCAGCCCCAGGGCGGCGGCGGCTTCCTGTCCAGCATCTTCGGCGGCGGCTCCTCCGCCCGCCAGACCGAGCCGCCACGCCAGGGCGGCGCCTGGGGCAACCAGGGCGGCCAACCAGGCTACGGACAGCCGCAGCAGCCGGGCTATGGTCAGCCGCAGCCCGGCTACGGACAGCAGCCGGGCTTTGGCGGTCCGCAGCAGGGGGGCCCCTGGGCCGGCCAGCAGGCGGCGCCGGCGCGCGGCGGCGGCTTCATGGCGACGGCGCTGCCCATGGCGGCGGGTGCCGCCGGTGGCATGCTCCTCGGCAGCGCCCTCTCCAACGCCTTCGCGGGCGGCCATTCCCAGCTCGGCAGCGCGGCGGCGGCCGGTCTCGGCGGCACCCCGAACATCACCGAGAACAACTTCTTCGGCGGCAGCGGCAACGAGGATCTCGGCTCGGCCCTCGGCGGTGGCAACGACCTTCAGGATGCGTCCTTCACGGAGGATTCCGGCGGCGATTTCGGGGGCGACCTCGGCGGCGGCGGGGACGACGACTGGGTCTGATCCAGGATGACGAAGAGCCGGCGCCTCGAACAGGCGCCGGCTCTTCCGTTTCAGGGATCAGGTCTTCTCCAGGGGTCAGATCTTCGGGGCTCGGATCTTCGGGGCTCGGACTTCAGAGGACCTCGACGCGCGTGCCGACCGGCGTGCGCTCGTAGAGATCGATGACATCCTCGTTCATCATGCGGATGCAGCCGGACGAGACGTTCTGCCCGATCGTGTGCGGCTCGTTGGTGCCGTGGATCCGATAGAGCGACGAGCCGAGATAGAGAGCCCGGGCGCCGAGCGGATTACCGGGGCCGCCGGCCATGTGGCGCGGCAGGTCCGGACGGCGGCGGATCATCTCCTGGGGCGGCGTCCAGTCCGGCCATTCCCGCTTCTGGCTGATCGTCTTCAGGCCCGACCAGGCGAAGCCCGGTCGGCCGACGCCGATGCCGTAGCGGATCGCCTGGTGCCCGGGCTGCACCAGATAGAGAACCTTCCCCGGCGTATCGACCACGATGGTGCCGGGACGCTGCGGCCCGTCGAAGGCGACCACCTGCCGCGCGTAGCGGGCATCCGGGGCACGGGCGATGCTCTCGACCGCCGGTTCCCGCGCCGGCGCCGTCGGCAGGGCGGCGAGGCGGACCGGGACGCGCTGCGGCGCGATCTGCGCCTGCGGCTCCCATTCCGGCTCCGGGGGAACCCGATCGCCCGAATGCAGCTGGCGCGGCACGGCTGCGGCATAGGCCGCCGGCGCGCGCGCCTCCGTGCGCTCGTCCGGCAGGCGCCGGCCGGGGATCGGGCGCTCCGCCATGGCCCGAGGCGCCTGCGCGCCCGGCCGATCGCTCATCAGGAGTTCGAGGAAGCCGCCGCCATAGGCGCCCGGCCGCGGCGCGCCCTGCGCCTGCGCCCCACTCCCCTGCCCCGCAAATCCCGCCGTCAGGCAGGCGATGGCCACGCACCAATCGAACCGCATGCTCGTCAACGCTCCAAGCCCGATCGACCCCGCTCAGGGGTGCGACATGGGGCCAGGATCGCGGTCCGGTGCGGACACCCGGTGAAGGAACATGGTGAATCGTTCAGGCCGACGCGGCGGCGAACAGGGGAATGGATTCAGCGTGAACGCGCCGTAAAGGTTGCCGATGAGTTGTGACGTTCAAGAAATCGCAATCAGTTGGGCGCAGGATGACCCGGCTTCACTCTTGCTGGCTGATCGCGACCGATGACTCTCAAACGTTACCGCATCGAAGACAGTCTCGGCCTCGCGAGCGCCCCCGTGGCGATGGAACCCGCCGTCTCGTCGGAGGCGGTCACCTTGAACAACAAGCGCCTGGACGAGATCCTGTCCGCGATCCAGGACCTGCGCAAGGTCACGCAGACCAGCACGGTGGAGACCATCGAGGCGTGCCGGAAGGAGCTGAACGAAGCCTTCGCCATGCGCTCCGAGCTCGACATCATGAAGGATGCGATCACCCGCACCAAGCAGGAGATCGCGACGCTCTACCGTTCCGAGAACACCGGCAAGGGCATGCGCCGCGTGGCGGGCGAGCTCGATGCCGTCGTCGACTCCACTGAGCGCGCCACCAGCACGATCCTGGGCGCGATCGAGGAGATCGAGACCAACGCCAGCATGCTGCGCGCCATGACCACCACCATGGCGGGACGCGAGAACATCGACGCGATCCTCGACCGCGTCGTGGTCGCGTTCGAGGCCTGCAACTTTCAGGACCTCACCGGCCAGCGCATCAACAAGATCGTGGGCGTGCTGAAGTTCATCGAGGAACACCTCGACCGGATGATCGAGGCCTGGGGCGGCCTCGACACCTTCAGCGAGCTGCTGGGCGCCCATCCCGCCAAGGTGGACATCGACGACGAGAGCTCGCTCCTCAACGGGCCGAAGCTCGCCGACGATATTGGCCACGTCGACCAGGGCGACATCGACGCGCTGTTCGATTGAGGCGACGGGGCCGGGTCGCCTGGCGCGCCTCCTCCGTCGCCCCTTCCCTCGCCTTCCCCCGAGGCTTAAGTCAGCGGCATGAGCCGCGCGCCCGCGAAAGACCCCGCCTCGAACGATCTGCCGCCTGACGGCTTCGACGATCAGGACGGCTTCCCGCAGGACGGCTTCCGGGAGGACGCCTCCGAGGAGGCGCAGGACCTCGCCCAGGCCGACGACGCCCCCGAGATCGACTTCGATTTCGAGGAGGGCGCGGTCAAGGCCGGCACCGAGGTGATCCGGCGGTTCTGGACGACCCTGCCGACCTCGCCCGGCGTCTACCGGATGTTCGACGAGAAGGGCGACGTCCTCTACGTCGGCAAGGCCAAGAACCTGAAGGCGCGGGTCGGCTCCTATGCCCGGGGCCAGGCGCATTCCAACCGCATCGCCCGCATGATCTCGCAGACGGCGGCGATGGAGTTCGTCACCACCGCCACCGAGACCGAGGCGCTGCTCCTCGAAGCCAACCTCATCAAGCAGCTGAAGCCCCGCTTCAACGTGCTGATGCGGGACGACAAGTCGTTTCCCTACATCCTCGTCACGGCGGATTCGGAAGCGCCGCAGATCATCAAGCATCGCGGCGCCCGGCGCCGTAAGGGCAGCTATTACGGCCCCTTCGCCAGCGTCTGGGCGGTGAACCGCACGGTGAACGCCCTGCAGCGGGCCTTCCTCCTGCGCACCTGCACGGACAGCTACTACGAGAACCGCACCCGGCCCTGCCTGCTCTACCAGATCAAGCGCTGCTCCGGCCCCTGCACCGGCGAGATCGACCTCGACGATTATCGCGCGCTCGCCGACAGCGCGAAGAGCTTCCTGGCGGGCAAGTCGAACGCCGTGAAGGACCGCATGCGCGAGGAGATGCAGGACGCCTCGGAGAAGATGGAATTCGAGCGGGCGGCGCGGTTCCGCGACCGCATCGCGGCCCTGTCGGCGATCCAGGGGACGCAAGGGGTGAACACCCAGGGCGTCGAGGAGGCCGACGTCTTCGCTCTCGACGAACAGGCGGGCCAGTTCTGCATCGAGGTGTTCTTCTTCCGCAACTTCCAGAACTGGGGCAACCGCGCCTACTTCCCCAAGGCCGACCGCACCATGACGCCGGACGAGGTCCTGGCCTCATTCATCGGGCAGTTCTACGACGACAAGCCGGCGCCGCGCAGCGTCCTGGTCTCGCACGCCATCGAGGATGCGGAGCTCCTGGCCGCCGCCCTGTCGAGCCGCACGGAGTACCGGGTCGAGATCCACCAGCCCCAGCGGGGCGAGCGCAAGAACCTCGTCGAGTACGCGCAGCGCAATGCCAAGGAGGCCCTCGGCCGGCGCCTCGCCGACACCGCCTCCCAGGGCAAGCTGCTCGCCGCCCTCGGGCAGTCGTTCGGGCTTGCCGGCACGCCCCGGCGGATCGAGGTCTACGACAACTCGCACATCATGGGCACGAACGCCGTCGGCGGCATGATCGTGGCCGGGCCGACGGGCTTCGCCAAGCAGCATTACCGCACCTTCAACATCAAGTCGGAGGAACTGACCCCGGGCGACGATTACGGGATGATGCGCGAGGTGCTACAGCGGCGCTTCAAGCGCCTCGTCAAGGAGAACCCGCGCACCGCCCGGGAGGCCGCGATCGCCGCCAGCGAAGGCGGCGCCGAGGTCCCCGTCCCGGAGGCGTCCCCGGAGAGCGACACCCTGCCGGCCTGGCCCGACCTCGTGCTCATCGACGGCGGCAAGGGGCAGCTGGACGCCGCCCGCACCGCCCTGGAGGAGATCGGCGTCACCGAGGTCGCCCTGGTGGGCATCGCCAAGGGCCGGGACCGCGACGCGGGGCGCGAGACGTTCTTCGTGCCCGGCCGCCCCCCCTTCAAGCTGCCGCCGCGCGACCCGACCCTCTACTTCGTCCAGCGCCTGCGCGACGAGGCGCACCGCTTCGCCATCGGCAGCCACCGGGCCAAGCGCAAGCGCGAGATGGTGAAGAACCCCCTCGACGAGATCGCGGGAATCGGCCCCAGCCGCAAGCGCGCGCTGCTGCACCACTTCGGCACCGTGAAGGCGATCCAGCGCGCGGCGTTCGAGGACCTGGCGAAGACCCCGGGGGTCAACGCCGCCACGGCCCGCGCCGTCTACGACTTCTTTCACACCCATGCGTGACGAGATCGGCGCGTCCGGGCGGTTGACCCCCACCGCCGCACATGGTTTCACGCCTGCGATGAATCCCGTCCTCACCCGCCGCCGGTCGCCAGCCTGGACGCTCGCGAACTGCCTGACCTACGGGCGGCTCGTGGCGGTGCCGGTCGTCGTCGCTCTGCTGTACTGGCCCACCGAGCCGGGCGCGCGCTTCGGCGCCCTGGCGGTCTACATCCTGGCGGCGATCACCGATTATCTCGACGGCTACGTGGCGCGGACCTACGACCAGAGCTCGGCCCTCGGGCGGATGCTCGATCCCATCGCCGACAAGCTCCTGGTGGCCGCCTGCCTCCTCATGCTGGCCGCGGACAACACCATCGTGGGCTGGACCCTCTGGGCCGCCATCGTGATCCTGTGTCGGGAGATTCTGGTCTCGGGCCTGCGCGAGTACCTGGCCGAGCTAAAGGTCGGCGTTCCGGTGAGCAAGGTCGCCAAGTGGAAGACGACCGTACAGCTGATCGCCATCGGCTTCCTCGTCGCCGGCCCGGCCGGGGAAACGATCCTGCCCGGCACGATCCGGGCGGGAACCGTCCTCCTCTGGATCGCCGCCGCGCTGACGCTCTATACCGGCTGGGACTACCTGCGCGCCGGCATCAAGCACGTCATCGACGACCCACGCTGAGGGACACCACGCGATGAAGCTCGTGTATTTCGCCTGGGTGCGCGAGCGCGTCGGCAAGGTCGAGGAGACCGTCGACCTCCCCGAAGGAATCGTCACGGTCGCGGACCTCGTCGACTGGCTGCGTGGCCGGGGCGAGGAATACGCCTACGCCTTCGAGACCACCGGCATCGTCCGCGCGGCGATCGACCGAGTCCACGCCAAGCCGGACGCACCGATCGCCGGCGCCTCCGAGATCGCGTTCTTTCCCCCCATGACAGGGGGCTGAGGCTCGGGCCTCAGCCCTGGCGGCCGATGATCGGCGGCTGGGGCGCCCTGCTCAGCGCCTGCCCAGGGCCGCCGTGAAGGCCGTGAGGTTGTGGCGCATCATCGCCACGTAGGTCGGCGCCGGCCCGTCCGGCCCCGACAGGGCGTCGGAGAAGACCTTGCCCCCGATCACGGCGCCGCTCTCGCGGGCGATCTGCTGCATCAGGCGCGGATCGCTGATGTTCTCCAGGAAGACGGCCGGGATCTTCTCCTGGCGGATCTGGCGAATGATCCGGGCGACGTCCCGGGGGCTCGCCTCGCTGTCGGTGGACACGCCCTGCGGGGCGATGAAGGTCAGGCCGTAGGCGGCGGTGAAGTAGCCGAAGGCGTCGTGGGTCGTGATGATCCGGCGTTGGGCCTTCGGGATCGCGGCGATCCCCGTCCGGACCTCGGCCTCCAGGGCGTCGAGGCTGGCGAGATACGCCTTGGCGTTGTCGGCATAGGCCGCGGCATGGTCCGGGTCGATCCGCACCAGGGCATCCCGGATGTTGCCGACGTAGATTCGCGCGTTGGCGATGCTCTGCCAGGCATGGGGATCGTCGTGGTGGCCGTGCGCGTGGCCGGGGCCGCCCTGGTCGTGTCTATGGCCGTGATCGTCGTCCTCCGCCTCGATCGGCTTGACCCCCGCGGAGGCGACGACGACGGGCGCCTTCGTGCCCGAGGCCTTGATGAGGCGGTCGATCCACCCTTCCAGCCCAAGGCCGTTGACCACGACGAGCTTGGCATCCGCCAGGGTGCGGGCGTCGCTCGGCGCCGGGGTATAGCCGTGGGCGTCGGCGTTCGGCTGCACCAGGGAGGTCACGGCGACATGGTCCCCGCCGACCTGGGCCACCAGGTCGGCCAGGATCGAGAAGGTCGCGACGGCCCGCAGCTTCGTCTCCGCCGCCGAGACCGGACCGAGCAGGCCGAGCAGGAGCACGAGGGCGGCAGGTAGACGGAAGCGCAGGCGCGGGGACAGGAGCCGGAACGGCATCGGGGACGATCCTTTCGGTAAGCTCCCCCGCTCTACTGTAACATTATCACATTTCCTAGCCGGACCGCGGAGCGCGCCCCCAATGGCTTTTGCTTGATCTCGCCGGCGGGCGGACGCAAACACCCCCGCAGTCGCGGCCCGCGTGCCGGCGGACGGGCACGACACGGAAAGAGCGGATCAGATGGCGCGACGGGCGCTTCCCAAGGGCGACATCCTGCCCCTCCTCGGCCGGGTCTGGCGGGAATGGCTGCGTCCGCACCGGGCGACCCTCGCGGTGGTTCTGGTGCTCATCGCCATCGTGGGCGCGGCGACCGGCCTGTACCCGACCCTGATCAAGCTCGCCTTCGACGCCTTCGACCGCAAGGACATGGCCGCACTCGCCTACGGCCCGGTGATCGTCATCGCCATCACGTCGATCCGCGGCTTCGCGCTGTTCGGCCAGAACGTCCTGACCAACCGGGTCGTCACCCGGGTCGAGGCCGACATGCAGGCCGCCCTCTACGGGCACCTCATCGAATCCGACCTCGCCCAGCTCGGCCGCGAGAGCCCGGCGGCCTTCACGCAGCGCTTCACCACGGATTTCGCCTTCATCAAGGAGGCTCTGACCCGCATCTCCACGGTGCTCCTGCGCGACATCGCCATGCTGATCGCCCTGGTGGCGGCCCTGGTCTGGATGGATCCGGTCCTCACCCTGGTGGCGGGCGTGGTGGTGCCCTTCGTCGCCGGCCCGATCGGCCGGGTCGGCAGGAAGCTTCGCCGCGTCTCCACCGCGACGCAGGAGCGGATGGGCCTCACGGCGAGCCTCATCACCGAAAGCCTGCAGGGCGCCCGCATCGCCAAGACCTACGCGCTCGAAGGCTACCTGAAGGGCCGGGCGAAGGGGGCCTTCGACGAGGTGCGCCGCCTCAAGATGAAGGCCGCCAATGCCCGCGGGCGCCTCGACCCGCTCCTCGAGATCGGCGGCGGCTTCGCGGTGGCGGCGGTGCTGGCCCTGGTCGGCCAGCGCGTGACCTCGGGCGACCGCACGGTCGGCGACTTCACCGGCTTCGTCACTGCGCTGCTCCTGGCCTCGCAGCCGATCCGCACGCTGGGCACCCTCAACGCGATCCTTCAGGAAGCCGGGGCCGCGCTCCAGCGCTACTTCGCCCTCATGGACGAGGCGCCGCAGATCCGCGACGTGCCGGGGGCGCGCCCGCTCCAGGTGGCGGGGGGCGAGATTCGCTTCAGCGACGTGCAGTTCCGTTACCGCGCCGACGCGCCGGCCCTGGAGGGGATCGACCTTACCGTTCCGGCCGGGGCGACGGTGGCCCTGGTCGGGCGTTCGGGCTCGGGCAAGTCCTCCCTGCTCAACCTCGTGCCGCGCCTCTACGACGTGACCGAGGGCGCGGTGCGCATCGACGGGCAGGACATCCGCACCGTCTCCCTCGCCTCCCTGCGCGCGGCGGTGGCCGTGGTCTCGCAGGACGTGGTCCTGTTCGACGACACCATCGCGGCCAATATCGGCTTCGGCCGGCCGGGGGCGACCCGCGCCGAGATCGAGGCGGCGGCCGAGGCGGCGGCGGCGCACGGCTTCATCAGCCGCCTGCCGGAGGGCTACGATTTCCCCGTCGGTCCCGCGGGCGGACGGCTCTCGGGGGGCGAGCGCCAGCGCATCTCGCTCGCCCGCGCCTTCCTCAAGGACGCCCCGATCCTGCTCCTCGACGAGGCGACGAGCGCCCTCGATTCCGAGTCCGAGCGCCTCGTCCAGGACGCGCTCCTGCGCCTGATGCGGGGCCGCACCACCCTGGTCATCGCGCACCGGCTCTCCACCGTGCGCGATGCCGACTGCATCGTCGTCATGGAGGCCGGGCGGATCGTCGAGACCGGGCGCCACGAGGCGCTGGTGGCGGCGGGGGACGCCTATGCCCGGCTCCATCGGATGCAGCTCTCCGGCGACGTCGAGGACGCGGCCGTGCCGGCCTGACGGGACCGATCCGCCCGCCGCGCGTTGAGCCGGCCGGAGCGGGACTCGGACGTCGATGCGGACAGAGCCATTCGGAACCACGGCGGACGGCGCGGCCGTGATGCGCCACACCCTCGCGCGGGGCGACCTGCGGGTGCAGGTGCTCGATTACGGCGGCATCGTCAGCCGGATCGACGTGCCGGACCGGAGGGGCCGCGTGGCGAACGTCGTCCTCGGGGCCGCCGACCTCGCGGGCTACGCGGCGAGCGACGCGCATTTCGGCGCGATCATCGGGCGCTACGCCAACCGCATCGCCGGCGGCCGCTTCCGCCTCGACGGAGCGGCGTACCAGCTGCCCCGGAACGCGGGCCGCAACACCATGCATGGCGGGCCGGAGGGCTTCGACCGGCGGATCTGGCGGGTCGAAGCCGCCGACGCGGCCAACCTGACCCTGGCCTACCGATCCCCCGATGGCGAGCAAGGCTTCCCGGGCAATCTCGACGTTGCCGTGACCTACCGCCTGGACGACGACGGCACGCTGGCGATCGACTACGTCGCCGTCACCGACCGGCCGACGATCCTCAACCTGACCAACCACAGCTACGTCAACCTTGCCGGCGAGGGCGCGGGCAGCGCCCTCGGGCACGTCGTCACCCTCGCCGCGGACGCGGTGCTGGAGATCGATGCCGAGCAGATTCCCACGGGCGCGATCCTGCCCGTGGCCGGGACGCCCTTCGACTTCCGGACACCGACGGCCCTCGGGGCCCGCATCCGGACGGCGCACCCGCAGCTCGCCCTGGCCCACGGCTACGACCACACCTACGTGCTCGGCGGCGAAGGGACTCTTCGCGTGGTGGCGCAGGCGGTCGATCCAAAGAGCGGACGCTGCCTCACCGTGGCGACGACGCGGCCGGGGCTGCAGCTCTACACCGCCAACATGCTCGACGGGACGGTGACGGGTTCGGGCGGCGGCCTCTACCGCGCGGGCGACGCCGTCTGCTTCGAGGCGCAAGGGTTTCCGGACGCGCCGAACCACCCGGCCTTTCCCAGCACCGTCCTGCGGCCGGACGCGCCCTTCCGGGCGACCACGACCTACCGGTTCGGGAGCGTGCCGTAGGTCGGGCGCCGCCGAGCGCCTCAGCCGTGGTGGGAATCCGCCTCGATCAGGATCTCGCGCTTGCCGGCATGGTTGGCCGGACCGACGATGCCCTCGATCTCCATCTTCTCCATCAGGGAGGCGGCGCGGTTGTAGCCGATCTGCAGCCGACGCTGGATGTAGGAGGTCGAGGCCTTCTTGTCCCGCAGCACCACCTGCACGGCCTGGTCGTAGAGGTCGCCGCCGGCCTCGCCGAAGCTGCCCTGGTCGAAGACCGCGCCGTCCACCTCGATCTCGTCCGCGCCGCCCTTTCCGCCCGACGCTCCGTCCTCCTCCGCCGTGACGGCTTCGAGGTAGGAGGGCCGGCCCTGGCGCTTGAGGTGGGCGACCACGCTCTCGACCTCCGCATCGGAGCAGAACGGCCCGTGCACGCGCGTCGTGCGCCCGCCGCCGGCCATGAACAGCATGTCGCCCTGGCCCAGCAGCTGCTCGGCGCCCATCTCGCCCAGGATCGTGCGGCTGTCGATCTTGCTCGTCACCTGGAAGGAGATCCGGGTCGGGAAGTTGGCCTTGATCGTGCCCGTAATCACGTCGACCGAGGGACGCTGGGTCGCCATGATCAGGTGGATGCCCGCCGCCCGCGCCATCTGCGCCAGGCGCTGGATCGCCCCCTCGATGTCCTTGCCCGCCACCATCATCAGGTCGGCCATCTCGTCGACCACGATCACGATGTAGGGCAGCGCCGAAAGGTCCATCTCCTCCGTCTCGTAGACGGCCTCTCCGGTCTGCCGGTCGAAGCCCGTCTGCACGGTCCGGGTCAGGATCTCGCCGCGCCCGCGCGCCTCGGCGAGGCGTGCGTTGAAGCCGTCGATGTTGCGCACACCGACCTTCGACATCTTCTTGTAGCGCTCCTCCATCTCGCGCACGGCCCATTTCAGGGCGATGACCGCCTTCTTCGGGTCCGTGACGACGGGGGAGAGCAGGTGCGGAATGCCGTCGTAGACGGAGAGCTCCAGCATCTTCGGGTCGACCATGATCAGGCGACACTCCTCCGGCTTCATCCGGTAGAGGAGCGACAGGATCATGGTGTTGATGGCCACGGACTTGCCGGAGCCCGTGGTGCCGGCCACCAGCAGGTGGGGCATCTTGGCCAGATCCGCGATGATCGGCTCGCCGCCGATGTTCTTGCCCAGGCACAGGGCAAGGCTCTGCTTGGTCTCGGCGAAATCGGCGGAGGCCAGCAACTCGCGTAAGTACACCGTCTCGCGCCGGGCGTTCGGCAGCTCGATGCCGATGGCGTTGCGGCCGGGGACCACGGCGACGCGGGCGGAGACCGCCGACATCGAGCGGGCGATGTCGTCGGCGAGCGAGATCACGCGGCTCGACTTGGTGCCGGGCGCCGGCTCCAGCTCGTAGAGGGTGACGACGGGTCCAGGACGCACGGCCAGGATGTCGCCGCGCACGCCGAAGTCGCTGAGGGTCGCCTCCAGCAGGGTGGCGTTCTGCTCCAGGGCCTCCGACGAGATCTGGCTCGAGGCAGGCAGGCGCGGCGCGTCGGCGAGAAGCTCCAGAGCGGGGTGCCGGTAGTTCTCGGCATTCAGGGGTTGGGGCGGAGCCGCGCGACGGGCGGCGGCCGGGACGGGCGGCGGGGCCGCGGGCGCCACCCGGGAGCGCGCCGGCGCGGCGGCCTCGACGGGCGCGACCTCGACCTCGTCCGTGTCGTCGGCCTCCTCGTCGCCGTGATGCACGGGCACCGGAGGGCGCCGCGACGCGGACGGCGCCTGCGGCGGCGCGTCGAAGACCGGCTCGCGCCGGCCGTCCGACGAGGCCACCCGGGCATCGGGGGCGTGGGTCGCCCAGGGGGCGTCCTCAGGGGCCGCGAAGGCGCGCTGCGCGGCGAGGGCCGGCGAAGCGCCCGCATAGGCGAGCGCTGTGGCCGCGGCCGCGCGCTCGGCGCGCCAATCGGCGATGCGCGCCGCCAGGGCCGTGCGCCCACCCATCAGGGCCTGCGCCATCGCCCCGAGGGAGACGATGCCCAGGCTCGGCTCGTCGTCCTCGTAGCGTCCGTCCTGGCTGGCGTCGGGCCGGCCGCGCGCGGGCTGGCGCACGGGGGCCGGCGGCGCGTCGTAAGCGTCGAGATCCTCCGCATCGAGCTCGCCGACCCGGCAGGCCCCCGTGAGGCACAGGATCGCGACACCGGCGAAGAGGAAGCCCGCGAAGGCGCGGAACGGGGTCGCCACGATCCCGAGCATCGTGCGGGCGGCATGCATCAGCGCGTCGCCGGCGACGCCGCCGAGGCCGGTGGGCAGGGGCCAGCGCGCCGTCGAGGGCAGCGCGCTCGCCACCGCGCTCGCGGCGAAGAATCCGATGATCCACAGGGTCAGGCGCAGGCCGCCCCGGGGCAGCGCCCGCGTGCGCATCAACTGGATGCCCCAGAGCGCCGGGGGCAGCACGAAAGCCAGGGAGCCGAGCCCCAGGAGCTGCATCGCCAGGTCCGAGACCACGGCGCCGCCGGTGCCCAGGACGTTGTGGGCCGGGTGGTCGGTGGCGTGGTTGAGGCTCGGATCGTCGATCGACCACGTCGCCAGGGCGACCGTCAGCGCGGTGGCACCGGCAAACAGCACGAGACCGCCCAACTCCGTCATTCGCTTGGCCAGGAACGGGCGAAAGCTGTCGACGAAAGTATCGTAGGGCGATGCGGAACGGCGAAGCGAGCGCATGCGGTACCAGACACGATGGGGAACTGTCCGGCGACGGTAGCGTCGCCGGAGTTAACGGCTGGCTAAGGTTGAGACTTCCCTGCGCGCGCCGTTGCAATGCCGTCCTTCCCTGGGTCGCTCCGGCATCGAGTCATTCCGCTGCGGTGGGCGCTTCGCGGGCAGGTGGCGCGCGACCGGGCAGGTCCCGTCTCACGGCCCCGTGAGGCCGCGGGACGCCTGCGCAGAGCCCGCTCGACCGGGGGCCGGAACGAGAAAGGCCCCGGTCGCAGGGACCGGGGCCTTTCCGTCCGACGCCCGGGGGCGTCGTATGGCTCAGTAGTTGTAGGCGCGCTCGCCGTGATCGGCGATGTCGAGGCCCTCGCGCTCCTCGTCCTGGGTGACGCGCAGGCCGATGGTGAGATCGACGAGCTTGTACAGGATGGCGGAGCCGACACCCGACCAGACGATGGTGAAGCCGACGGCCTTGATCTGGCTCATCAGGGCGGCGCTGGTCTCGTAGGCGCCGACCGCGAGTTCACCGGGCTTGGAGGTGTAGTCGGGCAGGCCGACGCCGCCGAAGTCCGGGTTCACGAGCAGGCCCGTGGCGATGGCGCCTAGGATGCCGCCGATGCAGTGGACGCCGAACACGTCGAGGGAGTCGTCGTAGCCGAGGGCGTTCTTCACCGTGGAGCACATGATGAAGCAGACCGCGCCGGCGACGAGGCCAAGGATGATCGAGCCCATCGGGCCGGCGAAGCCGGCGGCCGGGGTGACGGCCACGAGGCCGGCGATGGCGCCCGACAGCATGCCGAGGAGGGACGGCTTGCCCTTCAGCATCCACTCCACGAACAGCCAGGAGAGGGCTGCGGCGGCGGTGGCCACGAAGGTGTTGAGCATGGCCATGGCGGCGGTGCCGTTGGACTCGAGGTTCGAGCCGGCGTTGAAGCCGAACCAACCCACCCAGAGGAGCGACGCGCCGATCGCCGTCATGGTCAGGGAGTGCGGGGCGAGCAGGTCACGGCCGTAGCCGATGCGCTTGCCGAGCATGAGGCAGCCGACGAATCCCGCGATCCCGGCGTTGATGTGCACCACGGTGCCGCCGGCGAAGTCGAGGGCGCCCCACTTGAAGAGCAGGCCGGCATCGGCGTTCACCGCGTCGAGGGCCGCCTGGGCGGTCGCCTTCGAGGCGTCGTCGGTGGCGGCGGCCAGCGCCTTGGCGGCGTTGCCGACCGCGTCCGGGCCACCCCAGTACCAGACCATGTGCGCCATCGGGAAGTAGATCAGCGTGGTCCAGAGGATCATGAACACGACCAGGGCCGAGAACTTCATCCGCTCCGCGAAGGCGCCGACGATGAGGGCCGGGGTGATCATCGCGAACGTCATCTGGAAGCAGATGTAGACGTATTCGGGGATCACGACGCCGTTCGAGAAGGTGGCGACGGTGGAGTTCGCGTCGATGCCCTTCAGGAAGGCCTTGGACAGGCCGCCGACGAAGTCGTTGAGGCCGCCGCCGTTGGTGAAGGCGAGGCTGTAGCCGAAGATCACGAACAGCAGGCAGGAGATGCAGGCGATGGCGAAGACCTGCGTCAGGACGGAGAGCATGTTCTTGGTGCGAACGAGGCCGCCGTAGAACAGGGCGAGGCCGGGCACGACCATCAGCAGCACCAGGGCGCTGGAGATGAGCATCCAGGCGGTGTCGCCCTTGTTCGGGACGGGCGCGGCGCTCGCGGCGGCCGTCACGGCCTCCGCCGTGGGCGTCTGCGCAAGGGATGGCTCGATGAACAGGAGTGCCAGCGCGGCACCCCCCAGCCCGAGCGCCAGGGCATTGCGAAGCTTCATGGAAACGAGACTCCCGATCGCGGTGCGATGTTGATGTGAAGGGGACGTGTCAGGGGCGCCCGGACGCGATCGTCCGGACAGGCGGTCGCCTCAGAGGGCGTCGACGTCGGTCTCGCCGGTGCGGATGCGGACGGCCTTCTCGAGGGGCACGACGAAGATCTTGCCGTCGCCGATCTGGCCCGTGCGGGCGGCGGCCGCGATCGCGTCGATCACGCTCGCGACCAGGTCGGAGGCCACGGCCACCTCGATCTTGAGCTTGGGCAGGAAGCTCACGGCGTACTCGGCGCCCCGGTAGATCTCGGTGTGGCCCTTCTGGCGTCCGTAGCCTTTCACCTCGGTCACGGTCAGGCCGTGGACGCCGATGCCGGTCAGAGCGTCGCGGACCTCCTCCAGCTTGAACGGCTTGATGATGGCCATCACGATTTTCATGGGCGACGCCCCCTTAAGCTACGAGTTGAGTTCGACGAGGTGAACCGAGTGGACAGACACATGCGCGCGTGGAGGCCACCGGCCGGCGCACGCAAGCGTCGCGACACGATCGGACCGGCCGGTGCGCCCGGGCCGCTTCCGACCCGTTCACCCGCACCCATATTCAAGGACTATGCCAACGGAACTTTTTTGCCGAACCCACATCTGCCCAAGAAGTATCCGGTCACTGACTCATGACGCGGCGTTTCGACGGCCAAGTTTGCCCTCAGATTAGGCACAGAGCCGACCAGGCAGGCAATCCGTGCACGGCGCAGGCGTTTTTCGCCGGTTGCGCCGAGCCTGTCAGGCTTCGGCGCGGCGCGGCCGGATCATGCCTTCCTGGGCCACGGACGCCACGAGGGTGCCGTCGCGCGTGAAGATCTGACCGCGCGCGAAGCCCCGGGCCCCGTCGGCGCTCGGGCTGTCCTGGGCGTAGAGCAGCCAGTCGTCGGCCCGGAACGGCCGGTGGAACCAGAAGGCGTGGTCGAGACTCGCCGACTGGATCTCCGGGTCGAACACGGTCTGGCCGTGCGGGATCAGGGTGGCGTCGAGGAGCGTCATGTCAGAGGCGTAGGCGAGGACGGCGCGGTGGATCGCCGGATCGTCGGGCAGGCGGTCGACGGCGCGCATCCAGACGTGGAAGCGCGGCTCCCGCGGAGCCCGGCGTAGGTAGCGCTCGATCTCGACGGGCCGCAGCTCGATGGGCCGGCGCCGGCCGAAATAAGAGAGGATCGGCGCCGGGATCGCGAGCCCGCGCCGGGCGGCGTCGGCGGTGGCGGCAGGCGCCTCCGGCACCTCCTCCGGGGGAGCCACGTCCGGCATGGTCGCCTGATGGGTCGCGCCCGCCTCCGCGTCATGGAAGGAGACCGACATCGCGAAGATCGCCCGGCCGTGCTGGTGCGCGACGACGCGGCGGGTGGTGAAGCTGCGGCCGTCGCGGATGCGCTCCACCGCGTAGTCGATGGGGGCCTTCGGATCGCCGCCGAGGAGGAAGTAGGCGTGGAGCGAGTGCGGCGGCCGGGTCTCCGGCACCGTACGGGTCGCCGCCACCAGCGCCTGCGCCACGACCTGCCCGCCGAAGACCCGGAACCAGCCCGTCTGCAGGCTCTCGCCCCGGTAGAGATCCGGCTCCAGGCTCTTCAGGTCGAGGATGTCGAGGAGTTCGGTGACGATGCCGGTCATGCCGCTTCCCTGGTCGCCCGGCGATCCGCGAGCCGGGTGGGCGCCGCGGCGCCACGGGCGATCCTTCACATGTGAACCATTCCGATGGCAAGGATCGGATCGCAAGGATCGGATCGCGAGGATCGGATCACGAGGATCGGATGGCACGGCTTCGGGCCGGTTTCGGCGACCGGCCCCAGCGACGATGGCGCGGGCCCGATCCCTGACGCCGCGCGTTGCCCCCGGCGCCGGGGAATGGCACTCCCTCCCTGGCAGCGAGGGCGGCGGGGATCGGCATGGACGGATCGGAGAAGCGCGGAAACCGGCGCAGCGTGGTCATCGCCGGCGCCGGCATTCCCGGCCTGACGCTCGCCCTTGCGCTGGCCCAGGCCAACGGCCCGGCCTTGACGATCACGGTCTGCGATCCCGCTCTGAGCGCCGGGGCGGCGCGCCATGCCGGGCGAGCCTACGCGGTGGCGGCCGGCGGCCGGCGCATGTTCGCGCGCCTCGGCATCTGGGATGCGGTGCAGGGGGCGGCGCAGCCGATCCACGACATGGTGGTAAGCGACAGCCGCCTGTCGGACCCGGTGCGCCCGGTCTTCCTCACCTTCGCGCAGGAGGCGGAGGCCGGCGCGCCCTTCGCCCATATGGTCGAGGCCGAGCCCCTCGTGGCCGCGTTGCTCGCGGCGGCCGAGGCGGCCGGGGTGCTCTTCGAACCCACCGGCCTTCTCGAGGCCACGCCCGCCGGCGGCACCACCCGCATCGCGCTTGCCGACGGACGCGTGCTGGAGGCCGCGCTCCTGGTCGCCGCGGACGGGGCGCGCTCGCGCCTGCGCGAGGCCGCGAAGATCGGCTGGGTCGGCTGGTCCTATCCGCAGATGGGGCTCGTCGCCACGATCGGGCACGAACGCGACCATGCGGGCCGGGCCTACGAGCACTTCCTGCCCGGCGGCCCCTTCGCCATCCTGCCCCTGGTGGACGGGGGCGCCCTCGGGCACCGCTCGTCCATCGTGTGGACGGAGCGATCGGCCGACGTGCCGGCCCTGACCGGAGGCGGCCCCGACGAGACCCTGGCGGAGATCGAGCGCCGATTCGGCCTCAACCTCGGGCGCCTGGCGCTGGAGCGGGGCCCGAGCGCGCATCCCCTCGCCTTCGGCATGGCCCGCAGCTTCCGGGGCGAGCGCCTGGCGCTCCTGGGCGATGCCGCGCACGTCATCCACCCGATCGCCGGCCAGGGCCTGAACCTCGGCCTCGCCGGCGCGGCGGTGCTGGCGGAGGCGGTGACCGACGCCCTCCGCCTCGGTCTCGATCCGGGAAGCCCGGACGTGCTGAAGCGCTACGAGCGGGGGCGCCGCTTCGACACCGTCGCGATGGGGGCGGTGACGGACGGGCTCAACCGCCTCTTCTCCAACGACGTGACGCCGCTGCGCCTCGCCCGCGATGTCGGCCTCGGCCTCGTCGACCGGCTTCCCGGCTTGAAGCGGCTCTTCATCGGCGAGGCGGCCGCTGCGCGCGGACCGCAGCCCCGGCTGATGCGCGGCGAGGCGCTCTGAAACGCGAAACGGCGGCCCCTTCCATCAGGAAGGGACCGCCGCGCTGCGAATTGCTGGTCTTTGTGGACGACGTGCCGGGGGACGTTACTTGCCCTTGGCGGCCTTGCTGGCCTTCTCGCGCTCAATGCCCTCGAGGATCAGGCGGTGCGCCTCGTCCTTGCCGCCCCAGCGCTTGATCTTGACCCACTTGCCGGGCTCGAGATCCTTGTAGTGCTCGAAGAAGTGCTGGATCTGGTGGATCGTGATGTCGGGAAGGTCGGTGTAGTTCTCGATCCGATCGTAGCGCATGGTCAGGTGGCGCGACGGCACGGCGATGATCTTCTCGTCCTCGCCGGAATTGTCCTCCATCACGAGGACGCCGATCGGACGGGCGCTGATGATGGCGCCGGGGGCGATGGCGCGGGTGTTGGCCACCAGCACGTCGCAGGGATCGCCGTCGCCCGACAGGGTGTGCGGGATGAAGCCGTAATTGCCCGGGTAGTGCATCGCCGTATAGAGGAAGCGGTCGACCACCAGGGCGCCGGCCTCCTTGTCCATCTCGTACTTGATCGGGTCGCCACCGATCGGTACCTCGATGATGACGTTCACGTCGTCAGGCGGATTCTTGCCGATCGAGACCGCGTCGATGATCATATGTGTGCTCCCGCAAGCAGGGACATTCCGGCCCCGTTGCCGGGTGTCTTAAGGCCCTTCCGCCGCGAAGGAAATCGTACCGTGCGGCGGGCGGCGACGTTTGCACGAAATTGTCGGGCGCGTTTCAGGGCCGGTCCGAGGGACCGAAGCGCCGGCGCCAGGCCGCGGCGAGGCGCTGGACCATGCGCTCGATCCAGCGGGCCGCGTGCTCCAGGGGAACCTTCAGGGCGGGCACGTCCTGGCTCAAGAGGGCGAGACCCAGGGGCAGCATCCACAGGCCGAGGATCGGCAGGATCGAGAAGATGCCGCCCAGGATGAAGAGGATCGCCGCCAGGAGACGGACCCAGATCCGCGACGGCTCGCGCAGCCAGTCCACGGCGCGGCGCATGCGGTCCGGCAGCTTCGCGCTGAGGTCCGTGACCCGCCTGTCCCAATCCGCCGCCGTCACGCTCATCCGTCGTCCCGCTCGCTCGCCCGAGGATCCGACTTGCCGAGCCGGACCGCAGGGGCGGCGCAGGCTTCGGCGAAGTCAGCTGAATCGGAAACCGACCTTGGGCAGAACCGTTCCGGCCATCCGGTCGACAGCCTGGCCGATCGCGATGCCGCCGAGCCCGGCATAGAAGGCGCAGGCCCGCTCGTTCCCTTCGAGCGCCCAGACCCCGACCCGGGTCAGGCCGTGGTCGGCCAGGTCGTTGGAAACCGCCCGGAACAGGCGGCGGCCGAGCCCGAGACCCTGGTAGGCCGGGCGGATGTAGAGTTCGTCGATCTCGCCGGGTGCCTGCAGGATGCGGCCCCGCGCCGGTCCGTAGACCGCGTAGCCGACGATGGTGCTCGCCTGCTCGACCACCACGAGGGGTCGACTGCGCTGGGTGGCCCCGAGCCACCACTGCGAACTGCGCTGCGCGATCATCCGCTCCAGGGCGACCCCGGGGATGATCCCCCGGTAGGCCTCGCGCCAGGTCTCGTCGAACAGGTCCGCCAGGGGGTCGGCGTCGGCCGGACGGGCGCGGCGGATGCTGGTGGTGCTCGTTCGCATGACGGATCCCCGCGCTCGATGAAGACGATGGACGGTTCGCAATCGGTGTCGACCACCGCATCGGAGGCGACGATCCGGGCGAAGACAAGGCGACGGGGAGCAACGCAAGGTCGATGCCGGTTGCTCCCCGCTCTCCACAGCGCGTTTGCCGCGGCCGCCGCGCACTGGTAGATCAGCCCCTCCCCGTCCCCGACAGAGCGGTCCCACCGTCCCCGTGTTCAACCGTTTCCTCTCGTACGAGACCCGCTACGCCCGGCGCATGGCGCGGATCGCGCGCTTCGAGCGCCCGATCGCCGGCCCGGTCTCGCGGGCCAAGGCCTGGGCGAACATGCTGCTGGTGGATCACGGGGTGTTCCGCCTCGCCTACCTGAATCGCCACCGGATCGGCGCGGGCAAGCTGTGGCGCTCCGCCCAACCGACGCCGCACCAGTTGGCCTGGTTCAAGCGCCAGGGGGTCCGCACCGTGATCTCCCTGCGCGGCGGGCGCGAGCACGGCTCCTGGCCGCTCCAGCGCGAGGCCTGCGAGCGGCAGGGCCTGACCCTGGTGGAGTTCGTGCTGCGCTCGCGGGAGGCGCCCTCGCGGGAGACCATCCTGGCCGCCAAGGCGTTCTTCGACGGGGTCGCGTACCCGGCGATGATGCACTGCAAGTCGGGCGCGGACCGCGCCGGCCTCGCGGCAGCGCTCTACCTCATCCTGCACGAGGGCCTGCCGGTGTCGGAGGCCATGGGCCAGCTCTCGGCCCGCTACGGCCATTTCCGGTTCGCCAAGACCGGGATCCTCGACGCGTTCTTCGCGCTCTACCGCCGGGAGGGCGAGCCCAAGGGCCTGGATTTCCTGACCTGGGTCGAGACCGAATACGATCCCGAGGCGCTGAAGCGCTCGTTCCGCCCCGGCTTCTGGTCCGACCTCGTGGTGGACCGGATCATCAAGCGCGAATAGCCGGGCACGAAAAACCCGCCGCGGCCGGGCCGGGCGGGCTTTTCATGGACCGTTCGCCAGGGCGTGGACGCCCGGCGGAATCGCCTCAGGCGGCGAGGCGGATCGTCGACGGGGCGTTCTCGTTGCTGGCGATGAAGCGGCCGGAATTGGAAAGCGGGCCGTTGTTCGGCGTCAGGAGGTTCGCGGCCACGAAGACCAGCGAGACGTTGAGAGCGACGGCGGCGAGGACGAGAAGAGCGATCATCGGTGGTGTTCCAGGGCGATTGCGTTGCACCGGATATGGCACCGCACCATTTCCGTTGGTATACTGAATTCTACACACCACTTATGCCGTCGACGCAGGGCTGGGACCGCCCCTCCGTCTCAAGGACCGTCGCCCCGCGACGTCCGCATCGCTCAATCGTCCATCCTGCAGGGCTGACCGGATTTCCGTGCGAAGACGCTTGTCTCGGTTGCGATGGATTTCGCAACGCAGCAATCAGTTGACGGACAGGCTTTCGAGATCCGTGGCGAAGGACGAGACGTCGCTCGGACTTTCGCCGGTGAGGATGATCAGCGTCAGGATCAGGCCCACCGCACCGAGATACACGACCGCGAAGAGATCCTGGTCGTCGCGACCGGCCAGGACGATGCCGGCGAAAGGGAGCGTCTGGAGGGTGAGTGCCGCCGCAATGTTCATGGACAACCTCGGTTCCGGGACGGCCTCGACCTCGATCTGACCGTCCATTCGATCCATCGCCCGATCGGCACGCATTCGGCCGATCGGACGTCGACGCCCGCCGCACGCGGGACGGCCTGCGCGTCAGGCGGCCTGGGCAGGCCGGGCCGCGACGGGAATCGGGACGGTCTCGTCGTTCAGGTAGCGGAGGCGCAGGGGCTTGAGCACGAACATCGCCAGGATCGCCGCCACGACGTTGAGGCCGATGATGATCGAAAACACCGCCGACCAGCCGTACTTGGCCGAGATGACGCTGGCGATCGGCACCAGGAACGCGGCGGAGCCCTTCGCGGTGTAGAGCAGGCCGGCATTCGTCGTGGCGAACTTCGAACCGAAGGTGTCGCCGCAGGTCGCCGGGAACAGTGAGTAGATCTCGCCGAAGACGCCGAAATACACCGCCGTGGCGAACACGAAGACCAGCGGATACGAGCCGTAGGTCAGGAGGGTGATGATCGCCAGGGCGGCGATCGAGAAGGCGATGAACATGGTGTTCTCGCGCCCGAGATTGTCGGAGACGAAGCCGAAGAACGGGCGTCCGAAGCCGTCAAAGATGCGGTCGAGGGAGATCGCGAAGGTGAGCGCTGCCATCTGCAGTCCAAATAGGCTGACGGGGACGTCCGCGACCTTGAAGTCGTGGGCGATCGGGGCGATCTGCGCCGCCGCCATCAGCCCGCCGGAGGCGACCATCACGAAGATCACGTACATCAGCCAGAAGACGGGGGTGCGCACCACCTCGCGCGGAGTGCGATCGACCTTGGCCTGCGGCAGGCGCAGGGTCTTGCGCTGGATCGGCACGGCCTGGGACGGCTTGCGCAGGAAGAACGAGAGGAGGACCACGATGGCCCCCTGACCCAGTCCGAAGAACAGGAACGCATCCTGGTAGCCGCTGGTGGCGATCATCTTGGCGATCGGGACCACCGTGACGGCCGCGCCCGCACCGAAGCCGGCCGCGGTGGCGCCGGCGGCGAGGCCGCGGCGATGCGGGAACCACTTCAGGGCGTTGCCGACGCAGGTGCCGTAGACGGACCCGGCGCCGATGCCGCCGATGACGGCCGCCGCATAGAGCAGAAAGAGAGAATCGGCGTGGGCGTTCAGGAACCACGCCAGGGCGATCATGATGCCGCCGAAGCAGACCACGATGCGCGGGCCGTAGCGGTCGACGAACCAGGCTTCGACCGGCACCAGCCAGGTCTCGGTGGCCACGAAGATGGTGAACGCGAACTGGATCGCCGCCCGGCCCCAGTGAAACTTGGTGTCGATGGGGTCGACGAACAGAGTCCATCCGTACTGGAGGTTAGCGATCATCGCCATGCAGAGCACGCCGAAGGCGAGTTGCCACCACTTGGCGGACGGTGAGTCCTGACGTTCCATCCCGAATTCCTTCTCGATCGGATTGTTCGCCCCGATCGTGCCAGCATGCATCAAATTTCTTTGTATGCAATATACCAGAGAATAAAATGTCGGTTCGGACGTGCGACGGTGACCGGACCCCGCGCGGAGGCTGGCGCCGTGTATCATCGTGCCGGTTGTGGGAGGATGCCCATGGGTTGGCTGCCGCACACCGAACGCGCGGCCCCGGCCCGCGGAACGGCCACGAGGGTCATCCGCCGCGGCATGGCGGCGGCCGGCCCCGGTGCGATCCTGCCCTTGCCAAGGGAGCGACGGGGCGGAGCCCCTATTCCGCGGCGATGCGGCTCGCCTCACGGTAGGGATGCGCCGGGTAGGTCCCGATGATCCGCAATTCGCGCGAGAAGTATCCGAGTTCGGCCAGCGCCCGCGACAGGCCCGGCTCCTCCGGATGGCCATCCACCTCGGCGTAGAACTGGGTCGCGACGAACTGGCCGTCGACCATGTAGCTCTCGAGTTTCGACATGTTCACGCCGTTCGTCGCGAAGCCGCCCAGCGCCTTGTAGAGGGCCGCCGGAATGTTGCGGACCCGGAACACGAAGCTCGTGACCATCGGGCCGGCCTCGGGCGAGACCGGCTCGGGCTCGGGCGAGAACACGACGAAGCGGGTGGTGTTGTGGCTCTCGTCCTCGACGTCGTGCTCCAGGATGTCGAGGCCGTAGACCTCGGCCGCCAGCGCGGGGGCGAGAGCGCCGCGCGTGGGATCGCCCGCCTCCGCCACCTCGCGGGCGGCGCCCGCCGTGTCGCCGGCCACGATGGGGCGAACGCCGAGACGCCGGATGATCTTGCGGCACTGCCCGAGGGCGTGGACGTGGCTGTGCACCGTCCGAATCTGCGCCACGGGCGTGCCGGGCAGGACCATCAGCTGGAAATGGATCGGCAGGAAGTGCTCGGCGACGATATGCAGGCCCGAGGTCGGGATCAGGTGGTGGATGTCCGCCACCCGGCCGGCGATCGAGTTCTCGATGGGAATCATCGCCCGCGTCGCACGGCCCTCCTTCACGGCCGCGAAGGCGTCCTCGAAGGTCGGGCACGGCAGCGGGGTCCAGTCCGGATAGGCCTGGGCGCAGATGATGTGTGAGTTCGCGCCGGGCTCGCCCTGGTAGGAGACGATGTGTTGGGGCATGCGGGCTGGTCTTTCCGGGGCGCTTCAGTTCAGGCGGCGGGCCGACAGGATGGCGCGGGCGCGCGCAAGGTCGGCGGGGGTGTCGACACCCAGAGGCAGGTCGTCGACGACGATGGCGTCGATGCGCATCCCGGCCTCGAGGGCGCGGAGCTGCTCCAGCCTCTCGCGGGCCTCGAGCTCGCCGGGCGGCAGGGCCATGAAGCGGGCGAGCGCCTTCCGGCGATAGGCGTAGAGGCCGATGTGATGGTAGAGCGGCCCCTCCCCCCAGGGCGCCTCGGCGCGGGTGAAGTAGAGCGCGCGCAGGCGGCGGGTGCCCACCGTGTGGCCGACGAGCTTGACCACGTTGGGATCACGCCGCTCGGAATCCTCGGTGATGATGGCGCAGAGGGTGGCGATGTCGACGGAGCGGTCGGCCAGCGGCAGGATCGCCGCGCCGATGATGCCCGGGTCGATGGTCGGTAAGTCGCCCTGGACATTGACCACAACGTCGTGGTTGCCCTGCGGATCGATGATCTCCAGGGCCTCGGCCAGACGATCCGATCCGGAGGGATGGTCGGCCCGGGTCAGGACCGCAAGGCCGCCCACGGCCTCGATGGTCTCGACGATGGCGGGCGTGTCGGTGGCCACCACCACGGGGCCGATGCCGGCCTCCACGGCGCGGCGCCAGACATGCACGATCATCGGCTCTCCAGCGAGATCGGCCATCGGCTTGTTGGGCAGGCGGGTCGCGGCCATGCGCGCGGGAATGAGGACGATGGGATCGGACATCGGTCTGGGCCCTGCTCCGGCTGGGGCCGGTGCTTACCAGCGGCGCCCCGGGTTGTCATGCTGGCGATGTGGCGCCGGGCCGGGAAAGCCGCGTCGGGCGAGGCGGGAACCGGATGCGCCCGCCCGCGTCTGAAGAAGTGAGGGATGGCGGCGACACCGGCCCGTCTGCGACTACGCGAAGCGTGACTCGGCCATTGTCAAGGTCGGGCTTCAGCGGCTAAGCACCCTCGACCGTTTCCAAAGTCCGGCACAGGTACGCGCTGGACTTCGCCCTGAATTCTCCCCCTCAGGCCGGCCGCACCGGAGTTGTCGAGAATGGACTCTTTCGAGCTGAACAAGGTCGCGGGTGCCGCGCTCGGCGCGCTGCTGTTCGCCGTGGGGTCGGGCTTCGTCGCCGAGCTGATCTATCATCCCAAGCCCGCGGGCAATGCGGGCTATGCCCTGCCCGAGCCGCAGCCGAAGGCTGCCGGTGGCGCCGCGCCCGAGGCGAAGGCCGAGCCCCTGCCGATCCGTTTGGCCAGCGCCACCGTCGAGAAGGGCCAGGCCGCGGCCAAGAAGTGCGCCTCCTGCCACAGCTTCGAGAAGGGCGGCCCGAACAAGGTCGGCCCCCATCTCTGGGGCGTCGTCGACCGCCAGCGCGCCCACGAGCCCGGCTTCGAGTACTCAGCCGCGCTCAAGGAGAAGGGCGGCACCTGGACCTACGACGAGCTCGACCACTTCCTGACCAACCCGAAGGGCTACGTCCCCGGGACCAAGATGGCCTTCGCGGGCATCACCTCGCCGACCGAGCGCGCCGACGTGATCCTTTACCTGCACAGCCTCGCCGATACCTCGGCGCCGCTGCCGGCCGTGGAGAAGAAGGCCGAGGGCGACAAGCCGGCCGAGGCCCAACCGGCCGCCGCAAAGACCGGGGATGCCAAGCCGGCCGAGGCCAAGCCCGATCCCGAGTCGAAGCCCGCGGCGGAAGTGCGGCGCGAGCAGGCGCCGAAACCTGCGGACGCCTCCAAGTCGACCGAGGACCAGAAGCCGGAGGTCGCCAACCCGGCGACGGCCGCCAAGCCCACCGTCGCGGGCGAAGAGGCGAACAAGCCGGCATCCGTGAAGCCCGCCGACGATACCCCGGTCGGGGCAGCCCCCGCCGCGCCTCCCGCTCCGGCCGCAACCGTGCCGGCCGAGAAGCCGGCCGGGCAGTAAGACGCCTGTCTTCGCCGCGGACCGAGATGCTCTGAGCGAGATATCTGGAGAGTGACCAAGGCCGGGCCAGAGCCCTGCCTCTTCGTTCGAGGTAACCCTGCGTCAGCGGTCGAGGTCGAGGAATTCTTGCACGGCTTCTTCGAGGCGGCGCATGTAGGCATCCTCCAGACGCCCGACGATGCTTCCGACCTTCACGCGCGGGACCGTGACGATCTTGTCGACCTGGATCTGGCTGGGTTCGCGAAGTCCGTTGGCTGGGCTCGGCTCAACGTCGATCCGGAGCATCGGCGACCCCAGCACACGCGCGCTCGTCATCAGGCACAGCGTGAGGCTGTCCGTGTGGAGAAAGCTGTCCGTCTGGATGACCACCCACGGTCGCGGTTTGCTCGTATAGCTTACCTTGGTGGCGAGGATCACGATCGCCTGCCGTCCGGTCACGACCGAGATTCCGCATCCCCGAGATCTTGTACGTCGGCGATCAGAGCCTCCGTCTCATCCGCGTCCGGCGGCTCTCGCGCACGTAGGCTTGAACGAGGGCGCGCAGCGCCCCGGACGGGGTGGTGCTGTCCCGCCTCGCCGCATCCGCGAAGGCCTGCTTCAAGCGCTCATCGAGCCGTACCTGCAAAACCGCGCTGTCCTGGGCCATGATGGCTCCTGCATGACGCTTCTGTCGTACATGGGAAGCATACCACCGGGCCTATGGCTTGAGGCGCCGCGCCGCGGTCGCTCGCTCGCAAATCGGGACGGGGCCGTGCGCGCACGCGCCGGCTTGGCGTTCGCGGCCGGTCCGTCCTAGAACACCCGCCTGCCGTCGCCGGTGCGGCGGCGGACCCGCGCACCCGGAATCCGGAGACCGCCTGCCCGTGATGCGAATTGCCTTGATCGGACGCCTCGTCGCCACCCTCGCCTTCCTGGCCTGTGGCCTGCCCGCCCGGGCCGCCCCCGATCCGGATCCCGCCGCGCCGAAGGGCGCCTGGATGCCCGCGATCACGCTGATGGGCGAACCGAAATACGGCCCCGACTTCCAGCATTTCGATTATGCCGACCCGAGCGCGCCGAAGGGCGGCCTCGTGCGGCTGGGGGCTCAGGGGGGCTTCGACAACTTCAACTACGTGGTCTCGGGTCTGAAGGGCGATCTCGAAGGCGGGATCGTCCAGATCTACGATACCCTGATGACGGAATCGGCCGACGAGCCGTTCACGTCCTACGGCCTCCTGGCCGACGGCGTGCGCCTCGCCGACGACCTGTCCGCCGTTTCCTACCGCCTGCGCGAAGGGGGCCGCTGGCATGACGGCGAGCCGATCACACCGGAGGACGTGGTCTGGTCCTTCGACGTCCTGAAGGCGAACAGCCCCTTCTATTCGGCCTATTACCAGACCGTGACCAAGGCCGTCGTCACCGGCCCGCGCGAGGTGACCTTCACCTTCTCGGAAGCCGGCAACCGCGAGCTGCCGCAGGTACTCGGCCAGCTGCGGGTGCTGCCCAAGCACTGGTGGACCGGTACCGACGCGCAGGGGCGGCCGCGCGACGTTACCCAGACCACCCTCGAGATCCCCCTGGGCTCGGGACCCTACCGCTTGGCGAAGTTCGAGGCCGGGCGCAGCGCCACCTACGAGCGGGTGGCGGATTACTGGGGCAAGGACCTGCCGGTGAATGTCGGCCGCAACAATTTCGGCACGATGCGCAACGAGTATTTTCGCGATGCGACGGTGCTGATCGAGGCGCTGAAGGGCGACCTGTTCGACTTCCGGGCCGAGAACGTGGCGCGCAACTGGGCCACCGCCTACGACACTTTCCCCGCCGTGAAGGAGGGCCGCCTGATCAAGGAGGAGTTCCCGGATCGCGGCAACGGCAACATGCAGGCCTTCGTGTTGAACACCCGCCGGGCGAAGTTCGCCGATCCGCGGGTGCGCCGAGCCTTCAATCTCGCGATGAACTTCGAGGAGATGAACCGGTCGCTGTTCTTCGGCCTCTACAAGCGGATCGACTCCTATTATTTCGGCTCGGAGCTGGCCTCGTCCGGCCTGCCCCAGGGCGACGAGCTGGCGATCCTTGACGGCGTGAAGGACAAGGTCCCTCCTTCCGTCTTCACCACGCCCTACACGAACCCCGTCAACGGCACGCCGGACGCGGTGCGCGCCAATCTGCGCGAGGCCGTCAGCCTCCTGAAGCAGGCCGGCTACGAGCTGCGAAACGGCCAGATGACCGACGTCAAGAGCGGCGAGCCGCTCACCGTCGAGTTCCTGGAATTCCAGAGCGTGTTCGAGCGGGTCGTGCTGCCCTACGCGGCGCAGTTGAAGCTCATCGGCATCAACAGCACCCTGCGGGTCATCGACCAGGCCCAGTACCAGAACCGCCTGCGCGCCTTCGATTTCGACATCACCACGAGTTCATGGCCGGAATCCCTCTCCCCGGGCAACGAGCAGCGCGAGTACTGGGGTTCGGCCTCCGCCGACAAGGCCGGCTCGCGCAACCTCATCGGCATCAAGGACGCAGGCGTCGACGCCCTGGTGGAGAAGGTAATTTTCGCGAAGGATCGCCCGGGCGTGCTGGCGGCGACCCACGCCCTCGACCGGGTGCTGCTGGCTCACAACTTCGTCGTGCCGCAATGGGGCTCGAACGTCTCGCGCACCCTGCGCTGGAACCGCTTCGGGCACCCGGCGGTGCTTCCGAAATACGGCAGCTCGGGCTTCCCCGCGACCTGGTGGTACGACGAAGCCCTGGCGGCCAAGACCGGGGCCCCGCGTTGAGCGCCGGCCCGACCCGGCGTGCGGTCGTCGCAGGCGCCGGTGCCCTCGGGGCGACCCTGGTGCTGCCGCCCCCCGCCCGGGCGGCGGCCCGCACCAGCCACGGCCTGTCGAGCTTCGGCGACCTGAAATACCCGGCCGACTTCCCGAACTTCGACTACGTCAACCCGGACGCGCCGCGGGGGGGGCGCTTCTCGGCGCAGCTCGCCGCCACCCTGGGCAACCAGGCCTCCGACACCTTCAACACCCTGAACATCTACGTCCTGCGCGGCGACGGCGCCGCCGGCATGAACCTGACCTTCGACTCGCTGATGGTCCGCGCCCTCGACGAGCCGGACGCCCTCTACGGGCTCCTCGCCCGCTCGGTGGAGATTTCCGAGGATGGGCTGACCTACCGCTTCAGCTTGCGGCCGCAGGCCCGCTTCCACGATGGCGCGCGCCTCACCGCCCACGACGTGGCGGCCTCGTTGCGCCTCCTGAAGGAGAAGGGCCACCCCGAGATCTCGCAGGTGATCCGCGACCTCGCCGAGGCCGTCGCCGAGGACGACGCCACGGTGACCCTGCGCTTCGCGCCCGGCCGCAGCCGCGATCTGCCCCTCTTCGTCGCCACCCTGCCGGTGTTCTCCGCCACCTACTACGCCAAGCGCGATTTCGAGGCCTCCTCCCTGGAGCCACCCCTGGGCTCGGGGCCCTACCAGGTGGGCCGCGTGGAGGCGGGCCGCTTCATCGAGCTGGAGCGGGTGAAGGATTACTGGGGCGCCGAGCTGCCGGTGAATGTGGGCCAGAATAATTTCGACGCCATCCGGTACGAGTATTTCCGCGATCGCCAGGTCGCGTTCGAGGCCTTCAAGGGCGGCGCCTTCACCTTCCGCGAGGAGTTCACCGCCCGGGTCTGGGCCACGGGCTACGACTTCCCCGCCGTGCAGGAGGGCCGCGTCCGCAAGGAGACGGTGCCCGATGCCCGTCCCTCGGGCACGCAGGGCTGGTGGATGAACACCCGCCGCGAGGCCTTTCGCGATCCCCGGGTACGCGAGGCGATCGGCCTGTGCTTCGACTTCAACTGGTCGAACGCCAACTTGATGTACGGCGCCTATCTCCGCACGGCCTCCTACTTCGAGAACTCGGACCTGAAGGCCACCGGCCGCCCGGCGCCGGAGGAGCTGGCCCTCCTCGACCCGATGCGGGGCGACCTGCCGGCGGAGGTCTTCGGCGAGGCCTGGAGCCCGCCGAGTTCAGACGGTTCGGGCCAGGACCGCGCCCTGCTCAGCCGCGCCGTGGCCCTGCTGCGGGAAGCCGGCTGCACCCGCGACGGCGGCGTGATCCGCTTGGCCTCAGGCAAGCCGCTGGAAATCGAGTTCCTCGACAACGACCCGGTGTTCCAGCCGGTGACACAGCCCTTCATCCGCAACCTCGGCCTGATCGGCATCCGCGCCAGCATCCGGCTGGTCGATCCGTCGCAGTACCAGGCCCGGGTCAAGGATTTCGACTTCGACCTCACCGCCCGCCGCTTCGCCAGCGGGCTCACGCCGGGCCCCGAACTCCGAGAGGCCTACGGGTCGCGCGCCGCCGGCACGCCCGGCTCGAGCAACCTGGCGGGCATCGCGAACCCTGCCATCGACGCCCTGATCGAGCGGGTGACGGAGGCGACCTCTCGCACCGACATGATCCACGCCGCGCGCGCCCTCGACCGGGTGCTGCGGGCCGGCCGCTACTGGGTACCCATGTGGTACAAGGCCGATCACCGGCTGGCCCTCTGGGACGTCTACGGCCGCCCGGCCAAGGGGCCGACCTACGATCTCGGCGCGCCGAGCGTCTGGTGGTACGATGCCGCCAAGGCCCGGCGCATCGGCCGAACCTGAGGGACACCCGTGCTCGGCTACATTCTGCGCCGCATCGCGCTCATGGTCCCGACCATCTTCGGGATCATGCTCATCACCTTCGTCATCGTGCAGTTCGCCCCCGGCGGCCCGGTGGAGCGGGTGCTGGCCCAGCTCCAGGGTCAGAACGAGGGAAGCCTGTCGCGGGTGACCGGCGGGGCCGGCGACCTCGGCGGCGCCGCCCGCAGCGGCGGCGGAGGCGAGGCGAATGCCCGCTACCGCGGCGCGCAGGGGCTCGATCCGGCCTTCATCAAGAAGCTCGAGCAGCAATTCGGCTTCGACAAGCCGGCGCCCGAACGCTTCGCCAAGATGATCTGGGATTACGTCCGGTTCGATTTCGGCAACAGCTATTTCCGCGACGTATCGGTGCTGCAGCTGATCCGCGAGCGCCTGCCGGTGTCGATCTCGCTGGGCCTCTGGATGACCCTGATCTCCTACGCGATCTCGATTCCGCTGGGCATCCGCAAAGCGGTGCACGACGGTTCGCGCTTCGACCTCTGGACCTCGACCGTGGTCATCATCGGCTACGCGATCCCGAGCTTCCTGTTCGGCATCGCGCTGATCATTCTGTTCGCGGGCGGGTCCTTCGTGCAGATCTTCCCGATCCGGGGCCTGACCAGCGAGAACTTCGAATCCCTGAGCCTTTGGGGCAAGGTGGTCGACTACGCCTGGCACATGACGCTGCCCCTGGCGGCCCTGGTGCTCGGCGCCTTCGCGACCTCGACCTTGCTGACCAAGAACTCGTTCCTCGACGAAATCCGCAAGCAGTACGTGCTCACGGCCCGGATGAAGGGCCTGTCCGAGCGGCGGGTGCTGTACGGGCACGTCTTCCGCAACGCCATGCTGATCGTCATCGCGGGCTTTCCGGCGGCCTTCATCTCGGCCTTCTTCACGGGCTCGCTGCTGATCGAGACGATCTTTTCCCTCGACGGGCTCGGGCTCCTGTCCTTCACCTCGATCGTCGGGCGCGACTATCCGGTGGTGTTCGCGACCCTGTACATCTTCTCCCTGCTCGGGCTGGCGGTGAACCTGCTCTCCGACCTGATCTACACCTGGATCGACCCGCGCATCGATTTCTCGGCTCGGGCGACGTGACCACCCTCCCCCTCGTCATCCGGCACGAGCACGCGAGCGACGCCGAGGCGATCGAACGGCTGCATGCCCGCGCGTTCGGTCCGGGCCGCTTCGCCCGCACGGCCTACCGCCTGCGCGAGGGGACCGCACCGGTCGCCGAGCTCTGCTTCACCGCCCTGGTGGCGACCTACCTCGTCGGCTCGGTGCGAGTGGGTCCGGCCGAGGCGGGCGATCCGCTCCTCGTGCTCGGGCCGCTCACCGTCGATCCCAGCTTCGAGGGGCGCGGCATCGGCGCCGCCCTGATGACGGCCTGCCTCGACGCGGCGACCGCCGCCGGCCACGGCCTCGTCATCCTGATCGGCGACGCGCCCTACTACCGGCGCTTCGGCTTCGCGCCGATCCCGTCCGGGCGTCTCATTCCGCCCTCCCCCGTCGACCCGGCCCGCTTCCTCTGGCGCGAACTGCGCGCGGGCGCGGCCGCAATGGTCTCGGGGAACGTCACCGCCCTCCGCCGGCGTTGACTCCGCCGAGGGCGCCGACCCGGCGCCGGCAGGGACGGAAACGATGGACGCGACGGCAATCCGGCACGACACGATCACGGCGAACGGCGTCGCCCTCCACGTGGCGCGGCTCGGGCACGGCCGCCCGCTGGTGCTGCTGCACGGCTGGCCGGAATTCTGGCTGACCTGGGAGCCGGTGATGCGGCGCCTCGCTGGCCGCTTCGAGCTCATCGCACCGGATCTGCGCGGCTTCGGCGCCAGCGAGAAGCCGGATGCGCTGCCGTCCGCCAAGGCCGGCGCGGAGGTGCACGCCGACGATGTCGTGGCGCTGCTCGATGCCCTCGGCCTCGACCGCGTCAGCGTCGTCGGCCACGATGTCGGGGCCTACGTGGTGCAGGCCCTCGGCCGGGCGGCTCCGCAACGGCTCACGGGGCTCTTCACCTTCAATTGCCCCTATCCGGGCATCGGCCCGCGCCTCGCCGCACCCGAAATGCTCGCCGAAATCTGGTATCAATCCTACCACGTGAAGCCGTTCGCGGCAGCGCAGGTCGGGGCCTCGCGCGAGGGCTGCCGGCTCTATATCGGTCACTTCCTGCACCACTGGGCCGGCGGGAACCCGGCCGCGTTCGACGATGTGCTCGACGCCTTCACCGACAACTTCCTCGCCCCCGGCAACCTTCAGGGCGGATTCAACTGGTACGTCAGTTCACAGGCAGGCCGCTTGGCGATGATTCGTGGCGAGGCGCCCGTGCTGCCCCCGATCGGCGTGCCGACCTGCGTCCGCTGGGGTGTTTCCGACCCGCTCTTCCCCTACGCCTGGACGGATCGCCTCGGCGAGACATTCTCGGACCTCGACCTCGCGCCGATGCCCGGCGTGGGCCACTTCCCTCACCGGGAGGACCCCGACCGGGCTGCGGCCGAGATCGCGCGATTCTTCGAGCGGCCGCCGGCGTGACGCGTCACACGGCTTGGCCGCGCCGGCCCTCCACCAGCCACATCGCCAACACGGCACCGGCCAGGGCGACGAGCGCCCAGAGGCCGAGGGCGAGGGGATAGACCTCGACGCCGCGGATGTTGGCACTGTCGCTGGGGCGGAAACCGATCCAGTCGGCGCCGCCGAGACGGCCGCTGCGGACGGACTGCAGGCGTGGCACCACCGTACCTCCGGCGGCGTCCGCGATTCGGCGGATCGAGCCGCCGGTGCCTTCGGCGAGCGCCTTCAGGCGCTCGGTGTCGCTGAAGACGTCGGCGAGTTCACGCGGGTTCGGCGGACCGACGCTGACGAAGGCGACGAGGCTGCCGGACCGCAGGGTGTGGAGGCCGAGCTCGGTCGCCTCGAAGGTCGTCGAGAACAGGCCCGGCTCACCCTGGGTCAGCGTCAGGGTGCGCTGGCGACCGGTCGGACCCGTTACGGAGACGGGCTCGGCCGTGTCGGCCATGGTCTGGCGCTCCACGCGGACCTCGCGCCCGTGCCCCGTGGTCTGGGCCCGCAGGGCCTCCTCCTCCAGGGCCGGCTCCTTCATCAGCCAGTGACCGAGCCGCCGCAGCAGATCCAGATAGGGCCCGCCCTCCTGGTAACCGCGCGCCCACAGCCAGGCATGGTCCGAGGTGAGCAGGGCGACCCGGCCCTTCTCCTCGCGCGACAGGGCCAGCAGCGGCAGGGCGTTCGGACCCTGCAGGATGGGCTGGATGCCGGGCCTCACCTGCGTCGAGACGATGCGGAGCCAGTCCCCCCAGGCCGGCGGCGAGGCCTCCGAGCCCGGCAGGGCGCGGGTCACCGGATGGCGGTTGCCGATGTTCGTGAGGGCCGCCTTATACGGCTGCTCGAGCACCCGCCCGTTCGGCTCGCCGGGCAGGATCGCGGCCAGCCGCGTACGCGACAGGCTGGAGGGCGAGGCGAATTCGGGTCCGGCCGCGATCAGCAGGGCGCCGCCCTCGCGAACGTAGCGGACGATGTTGTCGAAATACGCCGAGGGCAGCACGCTCTGGTTCGCGTAGCGGTCGAAGATGATGAGGTCGAAATCCTTGATCTTCTGGACGAACAATTCGCGCGTCGGGAAGGCGATCAACGAGAGCTCGGAGATCGGCGTCCCGTCCTGCTTCTCCGGCGGGCGCAGGATGGTGAAGTGGACGAGGTCGACGTTGGCGTCGGACTTCAGGAGGTTGCGCCAGGTGCGCTCGCCCTGATGCGGCTCGCCGGACACGAGGAGCACCCGCAGCTTTTCGCGGATGCCCTCGATCGGCAGGACCGCGCGGTTGTTGATCGTGGTGAGCTCGCCGGGAAGCGGCTCGACCTCGATCTCCACGACGTTTGGGCCGCCATGCTCGATCCGCATCGTCAGGGAAAAGGGCTGGCCGGTGGGGAAGGTCCGGCGGCCGACCTCCTCGCCGTCGCGGCGGACGGTCACGGTGGCGCTGCCGGTTCCGCCCCGCTCCATCACCTCGGCCCGGATGGTGAGGTCGCGCCCGACGATGCCGAAACGCGGCGCCTCGATCAGCTTGATCTGCCGGTCGCGCTCGTCCGGATGGCCGGTGACGAGGACGTGGAGCGGCCCCTTGAGGCCCAGGGCCGCCGCCGAGGCCGGGATGTCGTGGACCACGCCGTCGGTGAGCATGACGACGCCCGCCAGGCGCTCGGCCGGCACGTCGGCCAGCGCCTGCGACAGGGCGGTGAACAGCCGGGTGCCCTCGTCGCCCTCCTTGGCGTCGGGCACGTCGATGAAGCGCGGCTCGATGTTGGTCAGGGCCCCGAAGCGACGCTGCAACTCGGCGCGGACCGCATCGGTCATCGCCGGCCGGTCGCCGAGGGCCTGCGAGCCCGAGCGATCGACCACGATGGCGGCGATGTCCTTCACCGGTTCGCGATCCTCGCGCACCAGGGACGGGTTGGCGATCGCGAGAAGCACCAGGGCCAGGGCGAGCGCCCGCAGGATCGCGGTGCGGCCCCGGGCCAGGAAGGCCAGCACCGCGAAGACCACGACGAGCACGCCGAAGGCGATCAGCACCGGCCAGGGCACCAGGGGGCTGAAGCTGAGGCTCAGCATGGGCGGATGGCCTCCGGTGAAAGGGTCATCACTGGCCCAGGCGCTCCAGCAGCGCCGGGACGTGGAC
The DNA here is from genome assembly GCF_059816145.1 of Methylobacterium sp. 001424705. NCBI lineage: Bacteria > Pseudomonadati > Pseudomonadota > Alphaproteobacteria > Hyphomicrobiales > Methylobacteriaceae > Methylobacterium > Methylobacterium sp. 001424705. Next base: position 395,632 of record NZ_JCBANU010000001.1, read on the forward strand.
CTGGTCGGCCTTGTAGTTGCCGGTGAGGGTGTAGATCACGAAATTGATGCCGCCGCGGAAGGCCATCTCGCGCTGGCGCTGGTCGCCGCCGACGATGGGGTAGAGCGGCTCGCCGCGCTTGCCCACCGCCCAGGCGGCCGCGAGATCGTTGCTCGTGATCACGATCGGCGAGACGCCGTCGCCGGCCCGCGCGGGCCGGCGCTCGGAGCCTTCGCCCGCCGGCGGCAGGGTCTCGACCCAGGTCTGGCCGGTGGCGTAGCGGCCCGGAAAGGTGTCGACGAGGTAGAAGGCCTTGGTCAGGACGTGGTCGGGCGGCACAGGCTCGAGTTCGGGGACCTCCAGGGTCGCCAGCATCTTGCGGAGATACGCTCCTTCCGGCGTCGGCGGGCCGCCCGGCCGCGCGGTGAGCGCGTCGCGGGTGTCGAAGATCACCGTGCCGCCATTGCGCATGAAGGCGTCGATGCGCCGGATCGCGGTCTCGCTCGGCTGCGGCCGCCCGGCGACGATGGGCCAGTAGATCAGCGGGTAGAAGGCGAGCTCGTCCTTGGCGGGATCGATCCCGATCGGGTCGCCGGGCTCCAGGGCGGTGCGGCTCGCCAGCATCTGCGTCAGGCCCGTAAGTCCGGCCCGGCTCGCGGTGTCCGCCGCCTCGTCTCCGGTGATCACGTAGGCGAGCCGGGTGGCCAGGGCCGAGTCGAAGGTGCCCGCGCGCACCGGCGGGGCCGGCTGGGCCTGAACCGGCACGGGCGTGCCGATCAGCGTGCCGAGCGCCAGGCCGGCGACGAGGAGCGCGGCCGGGCGCGAGACGAAGCCCCGTCCGCGCCGCAGGAAACCGCTGAGCCAGAGGCCCGCGAGGGTGTCGAGGATGAGGAGCATCAGGGCCAGGGTGAAGAGAAGGGCGCGCAGGTCGAGGGTCTCGGCACCGGCGAGCGAGCCGAGGCGGGCGCCGGAGAGGGCCGCGAAATCGAGGGGCTTCAACCGATCCGCCGCCGCGAGGGCGTTGACCGCGATGCCGCCATCGGCCGGGCCGTAGAAGCCCGGCGGGTGTTCCAGCGTCGCGCGATCGGTATCGTCGGCGGAGACCGCGGTGGCGCCGGCCGGCGGCGCCCCGAGTGCGCCGAACCCGTCGAGGGTAAGGCGCGGCGCCAGCACGGCGTTCGCCCGCGCGGCGGCATCGCCCTCCGGCAGGGCCTTGGCCCCCGCGAGATTCACCACTCGGCGCAGCATGTCGATGAACAGGCCCGACAGGGGCAGGTTCGACCAGGTGGTATCGGCGGTGACGTGGAAGAGCACGACGAGGCCCTGGCCACGCTTCTGCGCCGTGACGATGGGCGTGCCGTCCTGGAGCGAGGCCCAGGTCCGACCCGGCAGGTCGCCGTCGGGCTCGGCCAGGATCTGCCGGCGCACGCCGATATCGGCCGGCGGGGTCAGGCCGGCGAAGGGACTCTCGGGCGCGAAGGGCGCCAGGGTCTTGGGACTGTCCCACGAGAGGGTGCCGCCGAGGGTGCGGCCGCCGCGGCGCAGGCGCACCGGCACCAGGGGGTCGTTGCCGGCGGCGAGGCGCGGTCCGGCGAAGCGCAGGAGGAGGCCGCCCGCGTCGACGAACTGCTCGACACGGGCCAGGGTCGGACCGTCGAGGGCGCCGACATCGGCGAGGACGAGGACCGAGACCTGGTTGTCGAGGAGCTGCCCGATGGATTCCGCGATGCCCTTGGCACCCCGGGGCTCCTGCACGTCGGCGTAGGGACCGAGCGCGCGCGACAGGTAGTAGGTCGGCGCCAGCAGCGGCTGGGCCTGGTCACTGGTTCCGCCGAAGACGAGGCCGACGCGGCGGCGCTTGCCGCGCTCGTCCACCAGGGTGACGGCGCCGGCCGAGCGCTCGGCCGCGACCTCGATCCGGCTGATGCTGTTGCGCAGCTCCACCGGCAGGTCGAACCCGACCTCGGCCTCGGTGGCGTTCGCCCCGAAGGTGAAGGCGTGCTCGGCCAGGGGCAGGCCCTTCTGGTCGACGGCGCGCACGAGGCCGGTGTCGCGGCCGTTCGGGGCCGCCCGCAGGACATGCGCGGTGAGCTGCCCGCTGGCTTCTGCGGCCGAGAGCGCGAGCGCCGGCGGCTGATCGGCCTTCAGGATGGTGAGCGCGGCCCCGGTCCGGCCGACGAGGTCGGCGAAGCGCTTGCCGAACGTCTCCTCGCCTGGGCCCGCGACGCCGTCGCTGATCCAGAGGATCGCCGTGCTCGGGCTGCGCTCAAGGAAAGCAGTGAGCGATGCCAGGTGCGCGCCGCGATCGGCCAGATGCGGACGCGGTGCAATGGCACGCAGGCGCTCCAGGGCCGCGGACGGGACCTTGGCTTCCAGGGCCGCCGCCGGCTCGGCCAGGGCCGTCACCGCCACCGGGCGGCCGTCGCGGGCCGCGCTCTCGATCGCGTCCGTGGCCACCCGCAGGCGGTCGCGCCAATCGTGGGCGGCGGTGAAGCCGTTGTCGAGGACGACGAGGAGCGGCGTGCGCCCAGAGGCGGCGCCCGTGCCGGAGGGGTTCCAGACAGGGCCGGACACCGCCAGGATCAGGCAGGCGGCGGCGAGGATACGCAGGATCAGCAGCCAGGGCGGCGTCCGGGCCGGCGTCTCGCGCTTGCCCAGCAGGTCGGCCATGATCCGCAGGGGCGGGAAATCGATGCGGCGCGGGCGTGGCGGGGTCACCCGCAACAGGAACCAGAGGGCGGGCAGGGCGACGAGGGCGGCAAGCGCCAGGGGCGCGGCGAAGGTAAGGGGCAGTCCGAGCATGCGGCGATCCTCAGCCGGTCCCGCGCGCGGCGGCGACGAGGGTGAGGAGGCGCAGGGCCGCCTCGCTCGCCGGACGGTCGGTGCGATGGATCGTCAGGGTCCAGCCCTGGGTCCGGGCGATCTCCGCGAGGCGATCGCGATGGGCGGCGATCCGCACCCGATAAGCCTCGCCCCAGGCGCCGGCATCGCCGACATTGAGGCTGAGCTTCGACTCGAGATCGTACAAAACCGCCTGACCCGTGAACGGAAAGGTTTCCTCGACGGGATCGACGATCATCACGAGGTGACCCCGGGTGCCTCGGCCGGCAAGCCGGTCCACCGACGCCCTGACGGCATCGGGCGGCGACAGGAAATCGCTGATCAGCACGGCCTCGTCGAACCGGCCCGGCGTGGCGAGCGGCGGAGTATCGTCGTCCTGACCCTTGTCATCGGCGGCGAGGGCCTGCGCCATGGTCTCGACGATGCGGCGGGAGGCGGTGGCGCGGGTGAGGCCGAGCAGGCCGGTGCGCTCGCCACCCTCCACCAGGGCGTCGGCCAGGGCGAAGCCGAGCACCAGCGCGCGCTCCACCTTGGGAGCCTGCGCCAGGTGCGAGGCGAAGCCCATGGAGGCCGAGCGGTCGATCCAGAACCAGATGTTGTGGGTGGCCTCCCACTCGCGCTCGCGCACGTAGAGCCGGTCGTCGCGGGCCGAGCGGCGCCAGTCGATGCGCGCGGCGGCCTCGCCGGCGACGAAGGGCCGGAACTGCCAGAAGCTCTCGCCCGGCCCAGCCCGGCGGCGGCCGTGGATGCCGTGAGCCAGGGTCGAGGACACCCGGCGGGATTCGAGGATCAGCCGCGGCATGCGCTCGGCCAGGGCGAGCGCATGCTCGGTCTCGCGGCGTCCGGGATTGCGGGCGCTCCGGTCGAGGACCTGGGGGGCGCCGCCGCCGGGCCGGGGAATCGCCATGCCCTAGAGCTTGCCGGCGAGCTGGGCGATGAGGCCCGAGATCGTCTCGCCATCGGCGCGGGCCGCGAAGCTCAGTGCCATGCGGTGCTTGAGCACGGGCTCGGCCAGGGCCTTCACGTCGGCGATGGACGGGGCGACGCGGCCCTCGATCAGGGCACGGGCGCGCACCGCCAGGGTCAGGGCCTGGCTGGCGCGGGGGCCCGGCCCCCAGAGGAGCTTGCCCTTGAGAGACGGATCGCCGCCCTCGGGGCGGGCGGCGCGCACGAGGTCGAGGATGGCATCGACCACCGCATCCCCGACGGGCAGCCGGCGCACGAGGCGCTGGGCCGTCAGCAGGGACTCGGTGGACATCACCGCCACCGGCTTGTGCTCGTCGACGCCGGTGGTCTCGATCAGGATGCGGCGCTCGGCGGCGCGGTCGGGATAGCCGACGTCGATCTCCAGGAGGAAGCGGTCGAGCTGGGCCTCGGGCAGCGGATAGGTGCCCTCCTGCTCGATCGGGTTCTGGGTCGCCAGCACGTGGAACGGGCGCGGCAGGTCGTGGCGCTCGCCAGCCACCGAGACGAAGTTCTCCTGCATGGCCTGCAGCAGCGCGGACTGGGTCCGCGGGCTGGCGCGGTTGATCTCGTCCGCCATGAGGAGCTGGGTGAAGACCGGCCCCCTGACGAAGCGGAACGACCGGTGGCGATCGGCGTCCTCGTCCAGGATCTCGGTGCCGAGGATGTCGGACGGCATCAGGTCGGGCGTGAACTGCACCCGGCGGGCATCGAGGCCGAGGACGGTGCCGAGGGTCTCGACCAGCTTGGTCTTGGCGAGCCCCGGCAGGCCGACCAGCAGGCCGTGGCCGCCGGCCAGGATCGTCACCATGGCGAGGTCTACGACCTGCTCCTGGCCGAAGATGACCTTGTGGATCGCCTCGCGGGCCTGCCCCACCGAGCCGAGGCAGGCTTCCGCCGTGGCGACGATGCCGTCATCGAGGGTGGTGGCCGACTGGGAGCCCTGAATCATGCGTCTCGGTCCTGACTTCTCCGCATCGGCCGGCGAGGGCCGCCCGCGGCGGGAATGCGCCATCGAGGGGCGGGCCTGGCGTCGGCCGTCTGTCCGGGAGTGTGGCGCCCTTTGCGGCACGCTGGCAAGGTCGGCGCGACGACGCAGGGTTCGGACCTGCGCGCGCTGGCCTTCGGCGGCGCGGAGAGGACGTCGCGCCGCCGTTCCCCCGCCGTCCGGATGCGCTATCTTGTGACCGCATGACCGAACCGACCCCTCCCGTCGCCGATCCGACGATCGACCGCCTCAGCGCCGCCCTGGGCGATGTGGCGCGCCGCGGCCTGCCGCCGGTGGAGCGCTGGAATCCGCCCTTCTGCGGGGCGATCGACATGCGGATCGCCGCCGACGGGATTTGGCACCACGACGGCAGGCCGATCCGCCGTCCGGCCCTGGTCAAGCTCTTCGCCTCGATCCTGCGGCGCGAGCCCGGTGGCGGCTACGTGCTGGTCACCCCGGTGGAGAGCGTCGGCATCACGGTGGAAGATGCGCCCTTCGTAGCCGTGGAGATGGCGGTCGAGGACGACGGTCCGGGGCGGCGCATCGCCTTCCGCACCAATGTCGACGACCTCGTGCCCGTGGAAGCCGGCCATGCCCTGCGCTTCGAGCAGGATGCGGGGGGCGGCCTGCGCCCCTACGTCCATGTCCGCCGCGACCTCTGGGCGCTGCTGACCCGGGCGCTGACCTACGACCTCCTCGCCTTGGCGGAGGAGCAGGACGGCTGGCTCGGCGTCATGGCCGGCGGCATCTTCCACCGCATCGCGCCCGCCGAGAGCGCATGAGGCAGGACGCTGCGCTGGCGGACCTCGTCGCCCGGGCCTCCGCGTACCTGTCGGCGGAACCGCCGGGCGATGGCGCTCCGACGGCGAACCCGCGGGGCGACCACGACCTCGACGGAACCGATGGGGCGGTGGTGCCGGAGCGCCCCCACCGGCGCGCGGCGGTTCTCGTGCCCGTGCTGCCCCGGGCCGAGGGCCCCCATGTGCTGTTCACCGTCCGCGCCGCGCATCTGCGCGATCATTCGGGGCAGATCGCCTTCCCGGGGGGTAAGATCGACGCCGGCGATCCGAGCCCGGCCGATGCTGCCCTGCGCGAGGCTCGCGAGGAAGTCGGACTTCCCGCCGAGGCGATCCGTGTGCTCGGCTACCTGGATCCCTATCTCTCGGCCACGGGATTCCTGGTCCTGCCCGTGCTCGGTCTCGTCGACCCGGAGGCAGACCTGTCGCTGAACCCCGACGAGGTCGCCGCCACGTTCGAGGTTCCCCTGAGCCACCTCCTCGATCCGGCCCAGCGCCGCATCGAAAGCGCGATCTGGCGCGGTCGTCAGCGGCGCTACTACGCCATCACCTACGGCGCGTTCCGGATCTGGGGCGTCACCGCCGGGATCGTCAACAACTTGCAGGAGCGCCTCTTCCCGTGACGCAGCGCCCATCCCATCGCGATTCGAGACGTTCATGATCCGCCGCGTCCTCGAAGAACTCCTGATCTTCCTCTCGCCGTTCCTACTCTACGCCCTCTACCTGGCGGTCCGCGGACGCCGGCCCGACCACGGCGTGCATTGGGACGGGCAGGCCTTCCGCCTGACCCTGGCGGGCATCGTCCTCGTCGTCCTCTCCCTGGTGGCGACGGGGCTCTTCAGCGAACGGCATCGTGGCGGCTACGTACCGCCCCACCTGGAGAACGGCCAGGTCGTGCCCGGGCGGTTCCAGTGAGCGGACACGTCCTCGATGGAGCGGGCCTCGGCCACCTTCTCGACCGACCGGGGGTCCGTCGCGTGCTCGGCGCCCTGTCCGCCGAGGGCGAGGCGACCCGGCTCGTCGGCGGTTGCATCCGCGACGCTCTGCTCGGGCGCGCCGGCGACGACATCGACCTCGCCACCACGCTGCTGCCCCCGGCGGTGATCGCCCGGGCCGAGGCGGCCGGCCTGCGCGCCATTCCCACCGGGATCGAGCACGGGACCATCACGCTGCTCGCGGGCGAAGCCTCCTTCGAGGTCACGACCCTGCGGGAGGATGTCGAAACCGACGGGCGCCGCGCCGTGGTGCGGTTCGGGCGCGACTTTGCCCTCGATGCGCAGCGCCGGGACTTCACCATCAACGCGCTCTCCCTCACGCCCGACGGCACCCTCCACGACACGACCGGCGGGGTCGACGATCTGCGGGCGGGACGCGTCCGCTTCATCGGCGAGGCCCGGACCCGCATTCGCGAGGATGCCCTGCGCATCCTACGGTTCTTCCGGTTCCATGCCCGCTACGGCGCCGGACCTCCTGACCCGGAGGGCCTGTTGGCCTGCATCTCCGCCCGCGATGCATTGGATGGGCTCTCGCGCGAGCGCATCCGAGCGGAATTTCTCAAGCTGCTCCTCGCGCCGGGGACGGCCGCGGCCGTCGCGATTTTGAGTGAGACCGGACTGCTGTTGCGGCTGATCGGCGGATTCGGGGATCTCGAGCGCTTCGCTCGTGCCCTCGCGGATGGCTCGGAGACGTCCGCGATCGACCGACTGGCGGCGCTGGCGGTGTGGTCCGCTACGGATGCCGCACGGCTGGAGGCCAGGTTACGGCTCTCGAAGACCGACCTTGACGCCCTCGCGGCCTATGGGCGGGCCCTCGATGCTCTGCATGGACGGGCCATGATCGACGGCATGGAAATCCGACGCCTGGCCGCCGATCACGACCGCCGGGTCCTCTCTCTCGCGCGGACGACCACCCGGGGCGAACCGATGCCGGACCTCTCGCCGGGGGCGGAACGCTATCTCGACGATCTGGCGAGCGGACGCGTCGGGGCGCCGAAATTTCCCCTCGGGGGGGCCGATCTGGTGGCGCGGGGCGTTCGGCCCGGTCCCGAGATCGGTCGTCGACTCGCCCGGGCCCGGGCCCTGTGGCTGGATTTGGGCTGCCCGGACGATGCGTCCGCGCGCGAGGCCTTGCTCGCGCACGCGGCCGGGTAGGACCTCGTAGGCGATGGGCCTTCAGAGCTTGAGCGCGACCTTGGCATCGCGGAGTTGGACGATCTGGCCGGTGAGCTCGTCCTTCTTGGCGAAGTCTTCGGTGGCGTCGCGCAGGAGTTCGACCGCCTCGATGTCGCGGTCGAGGGACTCCGGCGAGATCTCCTCGAAGGGGTTCGCACGCTCGGCGATGACGGTGACGGAGGTCGGGCCGATGTCGGCGAAGCCGCCGCGGACCAGGACGCGCTTGCCGGTATGGCCGGCCTCGTTGATCACGATGACGCCGACCTTGAGGGCGGTGAGCACGGGAGCGTGGCCGGGGAGCACGGTCATTTCGCCCTCGATGCCGGGCAGCTGCACGGCCTCGATCTGGCCGGAATACAGCGTCCGCTCGGGACCGACGAAATCGAACTGGAAGGTGGCCATGAGGTCGAGGATCCCGGCTCGGGGTGTCTGTGCGGAGAAACGACGCGCCGGACCCGGAGGGCGCGCGCCGTCGTGTTCGTCGTCAGGCCCTGCGGCGATCGGCGACGAAGCCGATCCCGAGGCCCAGCACCGCGCCGATGACGGCGAAGATGCCGATATGCTGCATCTGGCCCGTGGTCAGGGAGCCGCCGCGGGTTCCCGCCGGCGAATCCCCCTGAACCTCGAGGCTGAACGACCCGATCTTGATCTCGGCGGCCTCGGGCCGGGTGAGATACCCGGCGAGACCGCCGACCACGAGACCGACGAGAAGGAGAACGACTTTGGCGTTCAAGACCTCAGGCCGCCGCGGCGATCTTCTTCGCCTTCTCCTTGGCGTCCTCGATCGTGCCGACCATGTAGAACGCCGCCTCCGGCAGGTCGTCGTACTCGCCGTTCACGAGACCCTTGAAGCCCTTGATCGTGTCGGCCAGCGGGACTTGGATGCCCGGCGAGCCGGTGAAGATCTCGGCCACCGAGAAGGGCTGCGAGAAGAAGCGCTCGATCTTACGGGCACGGGCGACGGTGAGCTTGTCCTCTTCCGAGAGCTCGTCCATGCCCAGGATCGCGATGATGTCCTGCAGGGCCTTGTAGCGCTGCAGGGTCTGCTGGACTTTGCGGGCGACGTCGTAGTGCTCCTCGCCGAGGACGGCGGGGTTGAGCATGCGCGAGGTGGAGTCCAGCGGATCCACGGCCGGGTAGATGCCCTTCTCGGCGATCGAGCGGGACAGCACGGTCGTGGCGTCGAGGTGGGCGAACGAGGCGGCCGGGGCCGGGTCGGTCAGATCGTCGGCGGGCACGTAGATGGCCTGCACCGAGGTGATCGAGCCCTTGGTGGTGGTGGTGATGCGCTCCTGGAGGGCGCCCATATCGGTGGCGAGCGTCGGCTGGTAGCCCACCGCCGACGGGATGCGGCCGAGGAGCGCCGACACTTCCGAGCCGGCCTGGGTGAAGCGGAAGATGTTGTCCACGAAGAACAGCACGTCCTGGCCCTGGTCGCGGAAGTCCTCGGCGATGGTGAGGCCGGTGAGGGCGACACGCGAGCGGGCGCCGGGGGACTCGTTCATCTGACCGTAGACGAGGGCGCACTTGGAGCCCTCGGCGGAGCCGTTGTGCTCCTTCGGGTCCATGTTCACCTTAGACTCGATCATCTCGTGGTAGAGATCGTTGCCCTCGCGGGTTCGCTCACCGACGCCGGCGAACACCGAGTAGCCCGAGTGCACCTTGGCGATGTTGTTGATGAGCTCCATGATCAGCACGGTCTTGCCGACGCCGGCGCCGCCGAACAGGCCGATCTTGCCGCCCTTGGCATAGGGAGCGAGGAGGTCGACGACCTTGATGCCGGTGACGAGGATCTGTGACTCGGTGGACTGCTCGGAATAGGCGGGCGCCGGCTGGTGGATGGCGCGGAGCGTGTCCGACTGGATCGGGCCGGCCTCGTCGATCGGCTCGCCGATGACGTTCATGATGCGGCCAAGGGTGTTGAAGCCGACCGGGACCTTGATGGCCTCGCCGGTGTCGGTCACTTCCTGGCCGCGGACCAGGCCTTCCGAGGTATCCATGGCGATGCAGCGCACGGTGCTCTCGCCGAGCTGCATGGCGACTTCGAGAACGAGGCGGCTGCCGTTGTTCTTGGTCTCCAGGGCGTTCAGGATCTCGGGCAGGTGGCCGTCGAAGTGAACGTCGACCACGGGGCCGATGACCTGGGTGATCTTGCCGACCTTGTTCGAGCCGGCGCCGGGGATCGCGGTGTTCGCCATGTTACGGGTCCTTTGGATATGTTGCGGTCAGGGCGTCGTCTGCGCTTAGAGCGCTTCGGCGCCCGAGATGATCTCGATGAGTTCCTTGGTGATCATGGCCTGACGCGTCCGGTTGTAGATCTGCGTCTGCTTCTTGATCATTTCGCCCGCGTTGCGCGTGGCGGAGTCCATGGCGCCGGTGCGAGCGCCCTGCTCGGAAGCGGCGTTCTCCAGGAGTGCCCGGAACACCTGGACGGTGAGGTTGCGCGGGAGCAGCGTGTCGAGGATGGCCTCCTCGCTCGGTTCGAACTGGAGGGCGGCATCCGGAGCGGAAGCGCCGGTCACCGGCAGCTCGGCCGGGATGAGCTTCTGCGCCGTCGGGATCTGCGAGATCACGGAGCGGAAGCGCGAGTAGAACAGCGTCGCGACGTCGAACTCGCCGGCGTCGAAGCGGGCGATGATGCTGTCGGCGATCTCGGCGGCGAACTCGTAGTCGACCGCCTTGTTGCCGCGCAGGTCGCGGTTCTCGATGATCTCGTCGCGGAACTGGCGGCGGAGGAGATCGTAGCCCTTCTTGCCGACGGTGATCATCTTCACCGTCTTGCCCTCGGCCATCAGCCGGCGGGCATGTTCACGGGCGAGACGGGCGATCGAGGAGTTGAAGCCGCCGCACAGGCCGCGATCGGCCGTGCAGACGATGAGCAGGTGGGTCTTCTCCGCGCCGGTGCCGGAGAGGAGTCGGGGCCCCTGCACGCCGCCGACGAGGTTCGCCGCGAGGTTTCCCAGAACCTGGGACATCTTCTCGGCATAGGGACGCGCGCTCTCGGCGGCCATCTGGGCGCGCCGCAGCTTGGCGGCGGCGACCATCTGCATCGCCTTGGTGATCTTCTGCGTGCCCTTCACCGAGGTGATGCGGTTCCGCAGATCCTTCAAACTCGCCATGGGGTGACTTCCAGATCCATCCGCTGCCGCTCAAGGCGAGGCGCCCGGACGATCCGGGCGCCTGCGCTCGCTCAAGATCCGGTCGCCCGCAGGCGACCGAGTTCGCTGTCGATGCCGCGACTTACGCGAGCGACTTGGCGACGCTCTCGACGACGCCCTTCAGCGTCTTGGCGCTGTCGTCCGACAGGTCCTTCGAGTCGCGGATCTTGGTGAGCAGGTCGGCGTGCTTGGTGCGCAGGGCCGAGAGCAGGGCGTCCTCGAAGGGACGGACCTTGTTCAGCGGCAGGGTGTCGAGGTAGCCGTTCACGCCGGCGTAGATCACCGCCACCTGCTCTTCCATCTTCAGCGGCGAGAACTGCGGCTGCTTCAGGAGCTCGGTCAGGCGCGAACCGCGGTTCAGGAGCTTCTGGGTCGAGGCGTCGAGGTCCGAGCCGAACTGCGCGAAGGCGGCCATCTCGCGGTACTGCGCGAGCTCGCCCTTGATCTTGCCGGCGACCTTCTTCATCGCCTTCGTCTGGGCCGAGGAGCCCACGCGAGAGACCGAGAGACCGACGTTCACCGCCGGGCGGATACCCTGGTAGAACAGGTCGGTCTCGAGGAAGATCTGGCCGTCGGTGATCGAGATCACGTTGGTGGGGATGTAGGCCGAGACGTCGTTGGCCTGGGTCTCGATGACCGGCAGCGCGGTCAGCGAGCCGTTGCCGGCGGCATCGCCCATCTTGGCGGCGCGCTCGAGCAGGCGCGAATGCAGGTAGAACACGTCGCCCGGGTAAGCCTCGCGGCCCGGCGGACGGCGCAGCAGCAGCGACATCTGGCGGTAGGCGACGGCCTGCTTGGAGAGATCGTCATAGACGATCACGGCGTGCATGCCGTTGTCGCGGAAGTACTCACCCATGGCGCAACCGGCGAAGGGTGCGATGAACTGCATCGGCGCGGCGTCGGACGCGGTGGCGGCGATGACGATCGAGTACTCGAGCGCGCCGTTGTCTTCCAGCGACTTCACGAACTGGGCGACGGTGGAGCGCTTCTGCCCGATGGCGACGTAGACGCAGTAGAGCTTCGCGTTCTCGTCGGTGCCGGCATGGGCCGGCTTCTGGTTCAGGATCGTGTCGAGGGCGATGGCGGTCTTGCCGGTCTGGCGATCGCCGATGATGAGCTCGCGCTGGCCGCGGCCGACGGGGATCAGGGCGTCGATGGCCTTGAGGCCGGTGGCCATCGGCTCGTGCACGGACTTGCGCGGAATGATGCCCGGCGCCTTCACGTCGACGCGGCGACGCTCGGTGGTGGCGATGGGGCCCTTGCCGTCGATCGGGTTGCCGAGGGCGTCGACGACGCGGCCGAGCAGCGCCTTGCCGACCGGCACGTCCACGATCGCGCCGGTGCGCTTGACGGTCTGGCCTTCCTTGATGTCGCGGTCGGATCCGAAGATCACGATGCCCACGTTGTCCTGCTCGAGGTTGAGGGCCATGCCGCGCACGCCCGACTCGAACTCGACCATCTCGCCGGCCTGGACGCTGTCGAGGCCGTAGGCGCGGGCGATGCCGTCACCGACGGACAGAACCTGACCGACCTCGGTGACTTCGGCTTCCTGGCCGAAATTCTTGATCTGATCCTTCAGGATCGCGGAGATCTCGGCGGCGCGGATGTCCATCGTCGGGCCTCTTGTCTTGGATTGAATGAATGGGGTTGGGAACGGGAAGCGGTCGGGCCTCGAGGGCCCTTACCGGGCTTCCCGCATCGCGAGGCGAATTCCGTTGAGCTTGGTGCGCAGGGACGCGTCCACCATGCGGCTGCCGATCTTGACCACGAGGCCGCCGATCAGGCTGGGGTCGATCTTGAGGTCGAGGTCGATCTCGGCGCGCGCCACGTCGCGCAGGGAGGCCTTAATCTCCTCCACGACGGCGTCGGAGGGACGCTCGGCGACGGTCACCTCGGCGCGGACGATGCCCTTCGACTCGCGCACCAGGGTGCGGAAGGCGCGGATCATGTCGGGAAGGGCGAACAGTCGACGGTTGGCGGCCGCGAGGCGGATGAAGTTGCCGCCGATGCCGCCGATGCCGGACTTCTCCAGCAGCGAGACGATGGCGGCCTCCTGCTCGGCGCCCGTGAAGATCGGGCTGCGCACGAAGCGTCGCAGGTCGGCGCTCTCCTTGAGCATCGCGTCGAACCGGTCGAGGCTCGCCGCCACGCCATCGACGTCGCGCTCATCGCGCGCCAGCTCGAACAAGGCCGACGCGTAGCGTGCCGCTACGCCTGCAACCGGGGAACCCGCCTCGGAACCGTTCTGCGCCACGCGCCGCTCTCTCTTCAATCCTGCCTGAGGGCTCCGGCCGCGTCGCGCCGTGTTCGGCGCGGGCTCTGAAACCGTCAGGATTGGGAACGTGCCGGTCTGCGCGGGCCATGAAAAGCCCGCCCTTCCGGCGCGGCGAGGGCCTAGCATGCGTGTCCGGGGGGCGCAAGACGATGGAACTTGCGCCGGTGCGTTGTGCAACGCGAGATGCCGAACCCTGTTCCGATGCGGACAAACGGTGGCGAAGGTGAGGCCGCCTCAGCAGGCGATGCGGTCGCAGCGTCGGGTCGCGGCGACCATCCGCGCGAGGGCCTTCGGGCCGGGATGGCCGAGAAGCCCCGTGTTGCCGAGCACGTAGGAGGGGGTCGCGGCGAGGCCGAGATCGGCGGCCATGCGCATCTGCGCCTTGAGGGCGAGCCGCACCTCCTCGCTGTCGGCGATGCTTTCGATCTCGGCGGCGGGAACACCGAGCTTGGCGGCGGCCTGGAGGGCGCCGGGCCCGTCGATCTTGCCGGGCTTGGCCAGCAACGTTCGATACAGGCTCCAGGCCGCTGCCGATCCGAGCTTGCGCTGGATCGCAAGGGCGACCTTCGCGGCCTGGGCCGATTGCACCGCGAGAATGGGATTGTTGATCAGGCCGATTCGCAGCGATGGATCGCTCTCGCTGAGGGAGACCATGTCGGCCGCCGCCTTCCGGCAATACGGGCAATTGTAGTCGAAGAACTCGTACAGGGTCGTCTCTGCCTCGGCCGGTCCGACATAGGTGACCCCGCGCAGAGCTGGAATCTCGCCGACGATCTCGCCGGGCAGACGCATGTTCGCGACCGGGCGGCCCTCGTCGTTGTCCACCTTGAACGCCTGGCCGTAGCCCTGTGCCGCACTCTCCCCGGCGATCGCGAGGCCAGCGGCGAGGCCGGTGGAGGCGAGGAGGAAGCGCCGGCGGTGGAGGCCCGGTAACGCGAAGCTCATGGGGCGGCCCTGGTAGCGTGGGGATCGGGGAAGCGTGCGGAAAGCCGCCCGGCTTCTAGACCCGCCGGTGCCCGACCGCCAGCGCCGCCGCGCCGCCCCGCCTCAGCGCATCGCGCCGGGCCGGTCCCCCGCCGCCCATGCGAGGGCCTGTTCCAGGCGGTCGTTGCCCCAGAACAATTCGCCGTCGCCGGCCAGGAAGGTTGGTGCGCCGAAGATCCCGCGGGACCGCGCCTCCTCGCCGTTGACGCGCAGCCGCCCCTTGTTCGCCTCCGCCGCCGCCTGCTTCAGGATGATCGTGCCGTCGAGGCCAAGGCCGTTGAGGATCGACACCACGGCGGGCGGCTCGGCGATCGACTGTCCGCGGGCGAACTCGGCCTCGTAGACGGCCTTGGAGAAGGGCACGAGCCAATCGTGGTCCATGCCGTAGGTCGCCGCGCGGGTGGCGCTCAGACTGTTCTGCGGGAAGGGATCGGGGCGCTTGACGGGTGGGAGTCCGAGCCGGGCCGCCTCGCGCTCGACGTCGCGCCACATGTGGCGCCCCTTGGCGGCGTAGAGGTTGAACGGCGAAGAATTCCAGCCCTGCGCGGCGAAGATCGGCCCGACCAGGAACGGGCGCCAGCGGATCTCGACCTCGGCCGCCGCCGCCAGGGCCTCGATCCGCATGGCCGAGAGGTAGGAATAGGTCGATGCGAACTCGTACCAGAATTCGAGGGTCGGCCTGCGCGGCATGCGTCGAATCTCCGGGGTCGAGAACGGTCGTGAGTGTCGCCCGCCCGAGGGCTCGCGACAAGGCGGTTCACGCTCACGGCCACGCTGAGCGAACGCGTCCGACGGCACAGCGGTTGCACGGCCCCGCGCTCCGCTGATAAGCCGCGGCAATCACGACGCGGAGGCGCGCGACGCCGACGCACACGACGCCCGAACCGGAAGCGAGCTCATGACCGACGCGAACCCGAAGCCCGTCAACAAGGTCGTGCTCGCCTATTCCGGCGGACTCGACACGTCGATCATCCTGAAGTGGCTGCAGACGACCTATGGCTGCGAGGTCATCACCTTCACGGCCGATCTCGGCCAGGGCGAGGAGCTCGAGCCGGCCCGCAAGAAGGCGGAACTGCTCGGCATCAAGCCCGAGAACATCTTCATCGAGGATCTGCGCGAGGAATTCGTGCGGGACTACGTGTTTCCGATGTTCCGGGCCAACGCCCAGTACGAGGGCGTCTATCTCCTGGGCACCTCCATCGCCCGGCCGCTGATCGCCAAGAAGCAGATCGAGATCGCCGAGAAGCTCGGGGCGGACGCCGTCTGCCACGGCGCCACCGGCAAGGGCAACGACCAGGTCCGGTTCGAGCTCGGCTACTATGCCCTGAAGCCCGACGTCACGGTCATCGCCCCCTGGCGCGAGTGGGACCTGAAGAGCCGGGAGCAGCTAATCGCCTTCGCCGAGCAGCACCAGATCCCGATCTCCAAGGACAAGCGCGGCGAGAGCCCCTTCTCCGTGGACGGCAACCTCCTGCACGCCTCCTCGGAGGGCAAGGTGCTGGAGGACCCCGCCGACGAGGTGCCGGATTACGTCTACTCGCGCACTCGCTCGCCCGAGGAGGCGCCGGATACGCCGACCGTGATCACCATCGGCTTTGAGACGGGAGACGCCGTCTCCATCGATGGCGAACGGCTGTCGCCCGCGAGCCTGCTCGCCAAGCTCAACCAACTCGGCCACGACAACGGTATCGGTCGCTTGGACCTCGTCGAGAACCGCTTCGTCGGCATGAAGAGCCGCGGCATGTACGAGACGCCGGGCGGCACCATCCTGCTTCCCGCCCATCGGGCCATCGAGTCGATCACGCTGGACCGGGGTGCCGCACACCTCAAGGACCAGCTGATGCCGCAATACGCGGAGCTGATCTACAACGGCTTCTGGTTCTCGCCCGAGCGCGAGATGCTGCAGGCCTTGATCGACAAGAGCCAGGAGATGGTCACCGGCGAGGTCCGGCTGAAGCTCTACAAGGGCGGCGTCCACGTCATCGGCCGCACCAGCCCGAACTCGCTTTATGACCAGGACCTCGTCACCTTCGAGGAGGGCGCCGTCGCCTACGACCACCGCGACGCGGCCGGCTTCATCAAGCTCAACGCCCTGCGCCTGCGCACCCTCGCCCAGCGCAGGAAGAAGCTCGGCGCCTGAGGCGAAACCCGCCGGGTCCCCTCCCCACGGGGACCCGGCTAGACGGACGGACTTGCAGAGAAGCCCTGGAGGATCTGGGGCACCTCGCCGGAAATCTGCCGGGCGAGGAATCCCACGGGCCCGACCGATTTCGCGAGCCGGGCGCCGGCGTCACCGTGGAGGTAGACGCCCCACAGAGCGGCGGTCAGCGGATCGACGCCCCGGGCGAGGATGCCGGTGATGACGCCCGCGAGGACGTCGCCCGAGCCGGAGGTGGCGAGGCCGACGCCGCCGCCATCGTAGTGCCAGTGCGCGCCGTCGGGGGCGACGATCCAGCTCTCGGCGCCCTTCATGATAACCACGGCCCGCAGCATTTCGGCAGCGCGCCGGGCCGCCTTCAGGGGTTCGGCCTCTACGGCCCCGCGGTCCCAGTCCAGGAGCTGCGCCATCTCCCCCGCATGCGGTGTCAGCACCGGCGGAGCGCGAAGGGCGCGCACCGTCTCGGCATGGGCAGCAAGGCCGCAGATGGCGCCGGCATCGAGGACGTAGGCGATCTCGTCCTGGTCCGCGAGCAGCGTGCGGACCAGCGTTGTGGTGATCGCGCAGGTGTTCATGCCGGGTCCGAGCAGCACCGCGTCGCAGCGCCGGGCCGCCTCGGCGATGCGAGGGGCCGCGGCCTCCGCCTCGATCTCGCCCCCGCCGGTCTCCGGGAGACCGATCACCATCGCCTCGGGCACGGCCAGGGCCATCGCCACGGCGACGCTTCGCACGGAGGCGATCTTCAGCTTGCCCGCACCGGCCCGCAGGGCCGCAACGCCGGCGAGGAAAATGGCGCCCGGCACCTCGGCGCAGCCGCCGAGGACGAGAACGCTGCCGCGGTCGTCCTTGCTGCCGGCCTCCGGGGTCGGAAGCGGACGCGCCCGCAGGCACGCGGCGTCGAGTTCGGCCCCGGTCATCGCACGTCTTCCGTCGGCGAGGGTTCGGCGGTGACGGGAGCGCCTGCCCGCTGGACCGGGGCGACGAAGTTATAGCGCGCGAGATGGAGGCGGCCGGTGGAACCCGTCTGCGCCCGGAAGGCATATTCCGTGACGGAGCAGTTCAGGACGTCTCCCTCGGCATCGATGCCGAGGATCTCGGCCTCGCTGAGGTTCTCGATGAGGTAGCGCAGACAGAGCACCACCACCTGGTGGGCGACGATCAGGACGCGCTTCTCACCGTGGTGCAGGGAAATCGTGTCCATGGCGCCGCGCAGACGCAGGATGACATCGCACCAGCTCTCGCCGCAGGTGGGGCGATAGTAGAATTTTCCGAGGCGGGCCCGCAATTCGGCCTGTTCCGGATGAAGCGCCTCGACGCCCGTGCGCGTGAGCCGGTCGAGCAGCCCCAGTTCCTTCTCGCGCAGTCGCTCGTCGACGGTGTCGTCGGCCGTGTCCGATGCGAGACCGCCGGCCCGGCGAATGCCCGCGACGGTCTGCTGTGCCCGGAGGTAGGGCGAGCTCAGCACCACGTTCGGACGCTCCGCGTCCGGCATCTCGGAAAACCAGCGCCCCAACGCCTCGGACTGCCGACGGCCGCGATCGCTCAGGGGAACGTCGACGTCGCGCTCCGGGATGTCGATGCGTTCCAGCCCAGCGTCATGGGCGGCATCGCGCGCGACGTTGCCCGCGCTCTCGCCGTGTCGGACGACCCAGATCCGGCTCGGCCAGCGTTGCAGCATCCGTCACGTTCCTCGGCTTGTTCTCCAACGCCAACGTTCCTGCAGGCCGATCCGTTCGCTTGCTGCGTCGTTCGCACCCCTCAAGCCGGCTGCCAGCCCGAGGTGCCGCGGGAGAAGTCGCCCGGGCCGAGATCGGCGTAGCGCAGGAAGATCTGGAGCACCGGCTGCATCTCGCGGTGCTCGGTTGGCAGGCCGACCCCCGGGCCGTAGGGTGCGTCCGTGTCCACGGCCGGCACGTCGCGGGCGGCGTCCCAGCGGATCGCCAGGGCTTTGACGCGGGCGACCTGCTCGGCCGCGACGTCGAAGGTGACGTGCTCGGGCGTCTCACCGGTGGCCTCATCGCGAAAGACGTCGCCGACATCGTCGGAGGCAAGCTTCGCCAGGGTGTTGTGATAGGCGTAGCGCCCCGGCTTGAGGACGGCATTGGCGGTGAAAACCGCAAGGGCATCGCCCAGAGCGCGGTGCTCCTCGTCGGCCCCGTCGTCGTCGCCGGTGACGTTGAAGATATCGCCGTCGCGGTCGGTGCTGCCGTAGGGCGCGTCGGGGTGGACGATGGGCGCACCGACGCCCTCAGGGTTCCAGGCCACCACCATCCGGCGAATCAGCGCGATGCGCTCGAGGGTGAGTTCGAAGGTCGGCTGGGTCATCGTCGGTCTTTCGCCCATGGGGTCGCGCGGGGGCAGGTCGTGGTCGCGGGGGCTCAGCACCGCGATGAGGATGGGCGGCAGGTAGCCGATCCCGTGGCCTCGGGCTACCGCTTCAGGCAGCCCATCAGCCCCGAGACGCCGTTCATCCGCGCTTGGATCCGAGCGGCCTGGGCCCGGACGCCACGCGAGGGCAGAGCTGGATTGCGCAGGATCGGGTTGGGCAGCACGGCGGCCAGCAGCGCCGCCTCCCCGCGGGTGAGGGCGCGGGCCGGCTTGCCGAACCAGCGCCGGGCGGCGGCTTCGGCCCCGAACACCCCCTCCCCCCACTCGGCGATGTTGAGGTAGATCTCCATGGTGCGCGGCTTGCCCCACAGGGTATCGGCCACGAGGGCCAGGGGGATCTCGAGCGCCTTCCGGATCACCGATCGACCCGGCCACAGGAAGACGTTCTTCACCGTCTGCATCGGGATCGTCGAGGCGCCGCGGCTCGGGCCCTCCTCGTCGTCGACCACGTCCCGCAGGGCGCTCCAATCCACGCCGTTGTGCAGGCAGTAGCGCTGGTCCTCCGACGCGATGACGGCCTGGACGAGGTAGGGTGAGATGGCCTCGAGCCCCACCGCCTGCCGGTCGACGGACTGCAGCGTCAACCATCGCCCCAGCATCAGGGTTGAGGGCGGGGTCAGCGCACTATAGACGAGCGCGAGCGACAATAAGAGGACGAGGCCGATGACGGGGAGGAGCAGGATGAGGTTGACGATCCGTCGCAAGCCTCTCGCCCGTGTCCTGCCGGATGCCTCGCGCATCGGCAGCGGGCGCGCCGAAACCTGCCGCAACGGCTGCTCCGCGCTCTCCTCCCGATCCTGAATTCGAACCTCCCCCGCCCACGACACGACACCGTCTGACCGAAGGCCCGACCGAACATGACCTCAACGCAAGGATCCCACGCTTCGGTCAAGGCGGATGCCCCGGTCGACGCGTTTTCCCACAGGCTTGCCACGGTTGCGGACACGGTGGAGGCCTACCTCGCCGAGCGCCTGACCCCGGAGACGCAGGCCGGCGAGATCACCCGTCCGGTGCGCCTGATGGACGCGATGCGCCACGCCGTGCTCGGCGGCGGCAAGCGCCTGCGCCCGTTCCTGGCCATCGAGACCGCCCGGATGCTCGGCGGGACAGAGACCGGCGCCCTCGCAGCCGGCTCGGCCATCGAGCTGGTGCACTGCTACTCCCTCGTCCACGACGACATGCCCGCCATGGACGACGACGACCTGCGCCGCGGCAAGCCCACCGTGCACAAGGCCTATGACGAGGCGACCGCGATCCTGGTGGGCGACGCCCTCCAGACCCTGGCCTTCGAGATCTTGGCCGACGCCGCCTGGCAACCCGATCCTGCCGTGCGCGCGGACCTCGTGCTCGGTCTCGCCAAGGCCTCGGGCCTCGGCGGCATGGTCGGCGGCCAGCTCCTCGACCTCGGCGCCGAGGGTCGCTTCGGTCCCGTCTCCCTCGATGTCGACGATACGCTGCAGCTTCAGGCCATGAAGACCGGCGCGATCCTGGCCTTCTCGGTGGAAGCCGGTGCGATCGTCGGCGGCGCGACCCCGGACCAGCGCAAGGCGCTGCTGCGCTACGGCCACGCCCTGGGCCAGGCTTTCCAGATCGCCGACGACATCCTCGACCGCGAGGCTTCGGCCGAAGCCATGGGCAAGGCCACCGGTAAGGACAAGGATGCCGGCAAGGCGACCCTGGTCGACCGCCTCGGCCTCGACGGCGCCCGTGCCGAGTGCGACCGCCTCGTCGGCGTCTGCGAGGAGGCCGTGGCATGCTGGGGCGACAAGGCCGAGACCCTGCGCCAGGCGGCGCGGTTCACGGTGGCGCGCAAGGTCTGACGCCTGATCCGACGGCGGACCGCCTGCCCCCCGTCCTTCGAACATCCATCGCGAGTTGATCCCATGACCCCCTACAAGCTCCTCCTCCTCCCCGGCGACGGCATCGGCCCCGAGGTGATGGCAGAGGTCGAGAAGGTGATCGGCGTTCTGGATGCGCTGGGTCTCGCCCACTTCGAGATCGAGCGCGACCTCGTCGGCGGCAGCGCCATCGACGCCCACGGCAAGCCGCTGACGGACGAGGCCCTGGCCCGGGCCGATGCCGCCGATGCCATCCTGCTCGGCGCGGTGGGCGGCCCGAAATGGGCGGATGTCGCTTACGAGATCCGGCCCGAGGCAGGGCTCCTGCGCCTGCGCAAGGATCTGGGCGTCTTCGCCAACCTGCGTCCAGCGATCTGCTACCCGGCCCTCGCCGAGGCCTCGGCCCTGAAGCGCGAGCTGGTCGAAGGCCTCGACATCATGATCGTGCGCGAGCTCACGGGTGGCGTCTATTTCGGCGAGCCGAAGGAGATCACCACCCTGCCGGACGGCTCGAAGCGCGCCGTCGACACCCAGGTCTACACCACGGCCGAGATCGAGCGGATCGCCCACGTGGCCTTCGACCTCGCCCGCAAGCGCTCGGGCCGGGTCGCCTCGGCCGAGAAGCACAACGTGATGAAGTCGGGCGTCCTCTGGAAGGAGGTCGTGACCCGGGTCCATGCCGAGTACAGCGACGTGAGCCTGGAGCACGTGCTCGCCGACAACTGTGCCATGCAGCTGGTCCGCCGCCCGAAGCAGTACGACGTCCTCGTCACCGACAACCTGTTCGGGGACGTGCTCTCGGACGTGGCGGCGATGCTCACCGGCTCGCTCGGCATGCTGCCCTCCGCCTCCCTGGGCGCCGTCGATGCCAAGGGCAGCCGCAAGGCCCTCTACGAGCCGGTCCACGGCTCGGCACCCGACATCGCCGGTAAGGGTTACGCGAACCCGATCGCCATGATCGGCTCGCTGGCCATGTGCCTGCGCTACTCCTTCGGCCTGGGTGAAGCCGCCGACCTTCTGGACTCGGCCGTCACCCGCACCCTCGCGTCCGGCGCCCGCACACGGGACATCGCCGCCGAGGGAACGGCTCCGATCAGCACCGCCGAGATGGGCGACGCGATCATCCGCGAACTGAGGCACGCCGCCGCCTGATTCAGGTGCGGATGTCGCAGCGAGCGACGTCCAAACGAAAACGGGCCCCGTGAGGGGCCCGTCGCATGTCCGGCTTTCGTGGCTGAAATTAGTAAGGGTTGCCGAAGCGCGAGACGTAGGAGGTCGGGTCGATCGCGTCGATGGCCGACAGGTCGACGTTGCGGATCGCGCTCGAACGGGCGCCGACGAACGGGCCGTTGGTGATCGGATCCGACAGGATGCCACCGCCGAAGCGATCGTTGCGGCCATAGGGGGGCGAGTTCAGGTAGCTCGCAGTGATGAACTGCGGGTTGGTTGCCGGGTTGCTGACCGAGCCGTTGTTCGCCTCGACCACGTTGCCGGCATCGAGCCAGCTCCGCGGACGGATGCGGATCGGCAGGGGCTGGCTGACGCGGTAGCCGGCCGGCGCATAACGCCCCTGGGCCTCGGCAGCGGTGTTCGCGCCGACGGCTGCGAGCGTGAGGGCACCCATCAGGGCAATCGAGACAGAGCGCATGACGCACCTTCGTTGAAGCTGTGGGACTGTAGGCCGGGCTTCCTTAAGAAACTGAGGCCTTAGCATGGAGGGAAGACGTGCCAGCCCGGCCGAGGTTCCCGGATTATGGCCGCGCTTCGCGTGATCGCCGCAGTTTGGCCTCATTTTTTCGTGTGGCCCGGCTTTCGTGTGGCCCGGCTTGGGATCGATCCGGTCTCGCTTCCGAAATCCCGCGGCGAAACCGTCGCGACGAGGGCAGGCGGCCCACATCCGGGATCGCGCCGGGCTTCGAAGCTCGCGTAGGCGGCCTCTCGCTCCGGAGAAGCTTGACCGTTCAGCACGACCTTGTCGAGAAGACAGGTGATGGCCCGCGGCTCCGGCGCCTGTCCGAGGGGCGCGCAGAGCCAGCCGTCCAGGCGGAGCGCGCCGGGGTTCAGGCTGGCAAAGCCCGTGCAGGCGCGCTTGCCCTCGCCACCGAGAGTGAACTGGAGGGTCTCCATGGGGCCGAACTTGGTCTCGATGGCACCGCGCTCTCCGGTGCGGATCACGGCCAGGGCCTGACCATCCGCGGCCCGTCGGGCCAGGGTGATGAACAGGCTAGGGCCCGGCTCGGTCTCGGATGCTTCGGTCAGGGTCAGGCGCAGGTATGGTGCCTCGATCGTATCGAAGCCGCCCTGGACCAAAAGGTCCTCCCGACGGCCGCTCGACGGATTGAGCCGGGCCGCCTCCGCGCGCGGCGCCTCGATCGCCTCGGGGTCGTTCAGGCGGAAGCGGGGCGCCGACAGGGCGAGGGGCATCGCGGGGCGCACGGCCTGAGCCGAGACCGGCACGAAGCCGGGCCCGGGCGGCGCCTCCATGGCCGGAGCGGCAGGGTCGGGCCCTCCTCCCCGTGCCGCCAGACTCAAGACCGCGACCACGGCCCCGGCTGCCAAGACCTGCATGAGGTGGCGGACCGACGGACAAGGAAGCCGCATCCGCTCAGTAGCCGTCGCGTCCGTTTCCAATCCGTCTCGCTCGAAAACCGTTCGCATCGCGTTCAGGGGTTCTTCGGCGGCCGCGCGCCGCCCGAGCCCATCCTGCTCCCCACTCCGGCAAACCGGGGTTTCCGGATCGGGTGCGGCCTCCGCCTTTCCGACGACAGGGTGAATCGTCGGTATCGACCCATGCGGGCGACACATGCCGGCCCGTGCTTGCAGCGGGCCCTGCCCATCGCGATCTCTCGGTACGGGGCCCACTGCGCGACACACAGAAGGACTTCATGATCCCCCTTTCCGTCCTCGACCTCGCCTTCGTGCCCGAGGGCGCGACGCCTGCCGATGCCCTGCGAAATAGCGTGGATCTCGCCCGCCACGCGGAAGAGCACGGCTATCGTCGCTTTTGGCTCGCCGAGCACCACAACATGATCGGCGTCGCCAGTGCGGCGACGGCTGTCGTGATCGGGCACGTCGCGGCTGGCACAGGGACGATCCGCGTCGGCGCGGGCGGCATCATGCTGCCGAACCACGCCCCCCTGGTCATCGCCGAGCAATTCGGTACCCTGGAGACCCTGTTCCCCGGCCGGATCGATCTCGGCCTCGGGCGCGCGCCCGGCACCGATCCGCGCACCACGCGCGCGTTGCGGCGCTCCCCAGATGCCGCCGACACCTTTCCGCAGGACGTGCTGGAACTGCAGGCCCTCTTCGGCGACCCGCAGCCCGGACAGACGGTCCAGGCAGTTCCGGGGACGGGGCTGAAGGTGCCCCTTTGGATCCTCGGCTCGAGCACCTACGGCGCGCAGCTCGCCGCGATGCTGGGACTTCCCTACGCCTTCGCCTCGCATTTCGCGCCCGAGCAGCTCTTGCCGGCCCTCGCCCTCTATCGCGAGCGTTTCAAACCGTCAGCGCAGCTCAGCCACCCGCATGCGATGATCGGCATCAACGTGGTGGCGGCCGAGACCGACGCCGCGGCGCGCCGGCTCTTCACCTCGGCCCAGCAGCAGTTCACCAACCTCGTGCGCGGCACGCGCGGCCTGCTGCGACCGCCGATCGACGATATCGAGACCTATTGGGCCCCGCACGAGAAGGCACAGGCCTCGCGCATGCTGGCCCGCAGCCTGGTCGGCTCGCCCCAGACCGTGCGGGCGGGGCTCGCCGAGCTGATCCGGGAGACGGGCGCCGACGAGATCATGGTGGCGGCGGCGATCCACGACCAGGGCGCGCGACGAACCTCCTACGCCATCCTGGCGGAGGCGCGGGACGCCCTCGAGGCCGCCCCGGCCGCCCTGGTGGCGTGATCGGAGCGTCCAACCCTTGACAGAGGCGGGAGCGAGGCGTCTTGCTCCCGCCCTTGGCGACTCATGCTGCGATGCGGCGGGCGCCAGACGGCGCGGACCGGGATCGGGCCGCGCACCTTCGCGGCCGGCGGGCCGCCGGCCGCCGTGGGCGGCTCGGCGCACGGCAGGGAGGCTTGAGAACGGCGCCGGTACCGGACGATGCGCTTCGCCAGACCGGCGGGCGCCGCACGGGCCCTCGGCGCCCGTGCAGAGCGGAGTGAAGAGCATGGGTTACAAGGTCGCCGTCGTGGGTGCCACGGGCAATGTGGGCCGCGAGATGCTGGACATCCTGTCCGAGCGCGCCTTTCCGGCGGACGAGGTGGTGGCAATTGCCTCGCGCCGCTCGGCCGGCCAGGACGTGTCCTTCGGCGACAAGATCCTGAAGGTGAAGGCCCTCGATTCCTACGACTTCTCCGATACCGACATCTGCCTGATGTCCGCGGGCGGCGAGACCTCGAAGGAGTGGTCGCCCCGCATCGGTCAGTCCGGCTGCGTCGTGATCGATAACTCGTCGGCGTTTCGCTACCATCAGGACGTGCCGCTGATCGTTCCGGAAGTGAACCCGGACGCCATCCACGGCTTCTCCAAGCTCAACATCATCGCCAATCCGAACTGCTCCACGGCGCAGCTCGTGGTCGCGCTGAAGCCCCTCCACGACGCGGCCACGATCAAGCGCGTGGTGGTGGCGACCTACCAGTCGGTCTCCGGCGCCGGCAAGGACGCCATGGACGAGCTCTTCCAGCAGACCCGCTCGGTCTTCACCGCCGGCGAGATCAAGGCCGAGAAGTTCCCCAAGCGCATCGCCTTCAACGTCATCCCGCACATCGATGTGTTCATGGAGGACGGGTACACGAAGGAAGAGTGGAAGATGGTCGCCGAGACCAAGAAGATGCTCGATCCCAAGATCAAGCTCACGGCCACCGCCGTGCGCGTGCCGGTGTTCATCGGCCACGCGGAAGCCGTGAACGTCGAGTTCGAGCGCCCGATCTCGGCCGAGCAGGCCACCGCGATCCTGCGCTCGGCCCCTGGCCTCATGGTCGTCGATAAGCGCGAGCCCGGCGGCTACATGACCCCGCACGAGGCCGCCGGCGAGGACGCCACCTACGTCTCCCGCATCCGTGAGGACGCTACGGTGGAGAACGGCCTCTCGTTCTGGTGCGTCGCCGACAACCTGCGCAAGGGCGCGGCCCTGAACACCGTGCAGATCGCCGAGATGCTGGTGAACCGCAAGCTCCTGAAGCGGGCCCAGGCGGCCTGAGGTTCGATCTGGGTCCGGACCTCGGGACCCAGACGACCGACAGCGATCATCGACGCCGTCCCGCCCTGCGGGGCGGCGTTTTTCTTGGCACCGACGCAACGCGGGAGGTCCTCCGGGCTCGCTGTTGCGCCGGACAGTCGTACGCGAGGGCCAAGCCTCGGATCGCAACATCCACCGGCGCGGCCCAGCACCAGGGGGATTGAGAGGTCTGCGCCGGCGGCGCGCGATCCCGACACCGTGGACTCCGTTCGCGGTACGCACTGCGAGTCCGAAGGGCCGGGCTGCATGGTTCCGATCGGCAACAGGGTTCCATCCGCGTGCCCAGCACGACGCCGGGGTCGTTGCAGTCCCGTCCGTTCGGGGTGGGGCGCGAGCGGGATCGCCGAGCGGCCCAAGACTGGTCTTCAAATTTTTTCTGATTTCTGCCAGGTGCGTTGTGGAACCGCCGCGCGGATCATGGGGCATCAAGGCAGCTACGTAGGCGGTGGTTTTCGCCCAGGCCGGCCCAGGGTCCGGGTTCGACGCAGGGCGGAAACCGCTTGAAAATGGGAGCGAACGCGCTTATTCTGTTGCTATCAGTTCTGGTTGCAGTTGTGAGACTGCGGTTCGGGAGTGGGCCCCACCGGGTCCGCTCTTTTTTATTGCCGCAATGACTCTCGCGCCGGATCGCCTCGGACAAGGCCGGACTTCAAGCGCAGCATGGCGGACAACCTCAACAGCGACCCGCTCAACAGCGATCTCAACGAAAAGCGCCTCATCACCGAGACCGGCGTGGCCGCGCGGGTGGTGCAGGTCATCGAGGGCTCGATTCAGGGCCTGGGCTATCGCATCGTCCGGGTGAAGGTGACGAGCGCCAACGGCTGCACGGTGCAGATCATGGCCGAGCGGCCGGACGGCACCATGACGGTGGATGATTGCGAGGCGGTGAGCCGGGCCATCTCGCCACTGCTCGATCTCGATGACCCGATCGGCAAGCCCTACTACCTCGAGATCTCCTCGCCGGGCATCGACCGGCCGCTGGTGCGGGCCGTCGATTTCGCGCGCTGGGCCGGCTACGAGGCCAAGATCGAGCTCGCCGTGCCGATGGACGGCCGCAAGCGCTTCCGCGGCATCATCGGCGCCCCGACTGCGGACGGGCTCACGGTACCGATCGACCTGCCCGACGTGAAGGAGGGCCTGCCGAGCCGGATCGACCTGCCGCTGCGCGACCTCGGCGACGCCTACCTCGTGCTCACCGACGAGCTGGTACGCGAATCCCTGCGCCGCGGCGGTCCACCCGCCCTCGACGACGAGATGGACGACGCGGAGGGGGACGAGGCGGAGATCGAAGCCGAACCGACCCCTGCCCCTGCCCCGCTGAAGAAGAAGATTTCCCGTCCCCTGAAACCGAAGGCCTCGCAACGGCCCAAGCCCGTGAAGGTCGAGACCGAGGAGAGTCTCGCCATCAAGGCCCGGAACAAGGCGAAGCCCGTCCGCACCAAGGCGGTGCGGGTGAAGGAAGACGGCAAGCTCCACTAACACGCCCGGATCCCTGCCCCGCCGAGCGGCGGGGGGATCGCGACAGAACACGACGAAGAGAAGGACGAAAACCGATGGCCGTCGTCAGCGCCAACAGGCTCGAACTCCTGCAGATCGCCGAAGCGGTCGCCCGTGAGAAGGTGATCGACCGGTCCATCGTGATCGACGCGATGGAGGAAGCCATCGCCAAGGCCGCACGCTCCCGCTACGGCGCCGAAACCGACGTGCATGCCGAAATCGACCCGAAGACGGGTGCGCTGCGCCTGTCGCGCCACCTCGTGGTGGTCGACCAGGTCGAGAACGACGCCCGCGAGGTCACCCTGGAGCAGGCCCGCCGCTACAACCCCGGCGCCCTCGTGGGCGACGTCATCTCCGACACACTGCCGCCCTTCGATTTCGGCCGCGTCGCCGCCCAGTCGGCCAAGCAGGTCATCGTGCAGAAGGTGCGCGACGCCGAGCGCGACCGGCAGTTCGACGAGTACAAGGACCGCATCGGCGAGGTGGTGAACGGTCTCGTGAAGCGCGTCGAGTACGGCAACGTCATCGTCGACCTGGGCCGCGGCGAGGGCATCGTCCGCCGCGACGAGATGATCCCGCGTGAGACCTTCCGTCCGGGCGACCGCATCCGCTCCTACCTGTTCGACGTGCGCCGCGAGGTGCGGGGGCCGCAGATCTTCCTCTCGCGCTCGCACCCGCAGTTCATGGCGAAGCTCTTCGGCCAGGAAGTGCCGGAGATCTACGACGGCATCGTCGAGGTGAAGGCCGTGGCCCGCGATCCCGGCTCGCGCGCGAAGATCGCCGTGATCTCGCGGGACGGCTCGATCGACCCTGTCGGCGCCTGCGTCGGCATGCGCGGCTCCCGCGTCCAAGCGGTGGTCGGCGAACTCCAGGGTGAAAAGATCGACATCATCCCGTGGTCGGAGGACCAGGCGACCTTCATCGTCAATGCGCTGCAGCCGGCGGAAGTCGTGAAGGTGGTGCTAGACGAGGAGGCCGACCGCATTGAGGTGGTGGTACCCGACGACCAGCTCTCCCTGGCCATCGGCCGCCGCGGCCAGAACGTGCGCCTGGCCTCGCAGCTCACGGGCTGGGACATCGACATCCTGACCGAGGCTGAGGAGTCGGAGCGTCGTCAGAAGGAATTCGCCGAGCGTACCGCGATCTTCATGGAAGCCCTCGACGTCGACGAGACCGTGGGCCAGCTCCTGGCGGCGGAGGGCTTCCGCAACGTCGAGGAGATCGCCTACGTCGAGCCGGGCGAGCTCGCCAACATCCAGGGCCTCGACGAGGAGAGCGGAACCGAGATCCAGGCCCGCGCCCAGGATCATCTCGCCCGCGTCGAATCGGAGTTCGATGCCAAGCGTCAGGAACTCGGCGTGCAGGACGAGCTGCGCGAGATCGACGGCATCACCACGCCCATGCTGGTGGCGCTGGGCGAGAACGACGTGAAGACGATCGAGGACCTCGCCGGTTGCGCCACCGATGATCTCGTGGGTTACACCGAAGGGCGCGGCCCCGAGGCCAAGCGGCACACGGGCTACCTCGAGGGATTCGAGATTTCGCGGGCGGAAGCGGAGGCCATGGTCATGGCGGCCCGCGTCCATGCCGGCTGGATCGAGGCGCCGACCGAGACTGAGACGAGCGAGTCCACCGATGAGGAGCCCGCCTCCGTCTGAGAAGGCGAATCATGGCTCCCCGCGGCCACGGATCGCGGGGATGTTTTCCAGTTGACGAAAGAATCCCACGCCACATGACGGGCGAAACCGCAGATGTGACCGACGATGCCGTCGAGCCGGATCCGAGCACGCTGCTCGATCCGGGTCTGGGGCGGGGTCGTGCCAATGCTCTGCGCACATGCCTCGTCACGCGGGTGACGCAGGCGCCGTCCGGCTTGATCCGTTTCGTGCTCGGGCCCGACGGCGCCGTGGTGCCGGATCTGCGGGCTCGCCTACCCGGCCGCGGTGCCTGGCTTACTCCCACCCGCGCGGCGGTCAACGAAGCGGTGAAGCGGCGCGCCTTTCAACGCGCCTTCAAAAGCAAGGATGCCATGGCATCCGACCTCGCCGACCGCATCGCCGAGGGTCTGCGCGCCGACCTGCGTCAATCGTTGTCCCTGGCCAACAAGGCCGGCTGCGTGGTCGCGGGCTTCGCCAAGGTCGAGTCGGCCATCGGCGACAAGGCCGGTGTGGCGGCGGTGATTCAAGCCTCCGACGGTAGCGCCGACGGACGGCGGAAGATCGTCGCGGCATTGCACCGGCGGCATGGCAGTGCCATATCGTGCATTCCCGTCATCGATGACCTGTCCAACGAAGAATTGGACATGGCCTTGGGTCGGGATCATGTGATACATGCGGCTCTCGTCGCAGGAGTCGGAGCTTCCGGCTGCCTTGCGCGTTGGCGTCGGCTCCGCACCTTCGAAGGTTTGGCGACGACGGCCGAGGAGGCCGGCTCCGCCCGTATTGGGCAGGCCGTTTCCGATCTGCACGACGATTGAAGCGATGGATCTACCCGGCGCACAGCAGTTTGCCGGTTCACGGGACGATGGAAACCCTCAGGGTTTGGACTGAATGAGCGATACGAACAATCCGGGCGACAAGACGCAGGCGAGACCCCCTTCGAAGCCGCTGTCCTTGAAGCGTCCGATCGAGCAGGGAACGGTGCGTCAGAGCTTCTCCCATGGCCGCTCCAAGCAGGTCGTGGTCGAGACGGTGAAGCGCCGTGTCATCGGTGCCGCGCCGGCCGCCCCCGCGCGTGAGACGACGCCCGTCGCCCCTGCGACGCGGGTGGCGCCGCCTCCGCCGCCGGCCGCACCGCGTCAGGCCCAGCGGTCCGCAAATGGCGTGGTGCTTCGCACTCTCAGCGAGCAGGAGAGCAACGCCCGTGCGGCTGCCCTCGCCGACGCCAAGCGCCGCGAAGCCGAGGCGCAGAGGCGTGCCGAGGCAGAAGCCGCGGCTGAGCGCGAGCGCATCGCTGCGGAACAGCGCGAGCGGGAGGCCGCCGAGGCGAAGAAGCGCGAGGAGGAGGCCCGCCGCCGCAAGGAGGAAGAGGATCGCCGCGCCGCCGAGGAGGCAGAACGCGCCGCTGCAATTGCGGCTCAAGACGCTGCGAAGGCCGATGCCGCACCAGCTGCCGCCCCGACCGTGTCGAAGACCGCCCCGATGCCGGCGGCCCCGACCATCGTGCGCTCGGCGCCTCCGGCCCCGGCTGCCCCGGCGGCGGAGCGTCCCGCTCAGGCGGCCCCTCCCGCCCGGCCTGCGGCTCCGACAACGCCGGCCCGTCCGGCTGCCCGCCCGCCGCTGACGGCGCGTCCTGCCACGGCCGAGCCGCGCAAGACCATCACGGCCGACGTGCGCAAGCCGCGCGACCTGAATTTCATGGCCCGCCCGGCTCCGGCGCCGGAGCCCGAGCCCACCGCTCCGACCGCGGCCACGGCCGCCCGTCCGGCCGGTGGAGCCACGCCGGCCCGTACGGCTGGCCGCCCGCAGGCTGCCGAGGAGGAGAGCGAGCAGAAGCGCGTGATCCGCCGCCCCGGCATGCCGCTCAAGATCATCACGCCGCCCAAGACGCCGAAGCAGCCGGGCGGCGATCGCAACCGCGGCCGTCTCACGATCGCCACCGCCACGTCGGGTGAGGACGAGCGCACGCGCTCCGTCGCCTCGTTCCGCCGCCGCCAGCAGCGCATGAGCGGCAACCGGCAGGTGGAGCAGAAGGAGAAGCTCTCCCGCGAGGTGACGATCCCGGAGACGATCACGATCCAGGAGCTCGCCAACCGCATGTCGGAGCGGGCGGTGGACGTAATCCGTCTGCTCATGAAGCAGGGCGAAATCCATAAGATCACCGACGTGATCGACTCGGATTCGGCGCAGCTCATCGCCGAGGAACTCGGCCACACCGTTCGCCGCGTTGCGGAGTCGGACGTGGAGGAAGGCCTGTTCAGCGACGAGCCGGAGCTGGAGGAGGATCTCGATCCGCGTCCCCCGGTGGTTACCATCATGGGCCACGTCGACCACGGCAAGACCTCGCTGCTCGACGCAATCCGCAAGACCACCGTTGTCTCCGGTGAGGCCGGCGGCATCACACAGCATATCGGTGCCTACCAGGTCGCGTCCCCGAGCGGCGACATGGTCACCTTCATCGACACCCCCGGCCACGCGGCCTTCACCTCCATGCGCGCCCGCGGTGCCAAGGTGACGGACATCGTCGTGCTCGTGGTGGCGGCAGATGACGGTGTCATGCCGCAGACGGTGGAGGCGATCTCCCACGCCAAGGCCGCCGGCGTTCCCTTGATCGTTGCGATCAACAAGATCGACAAGCCCGAGGCGAATCCGCAGCGGGTGCGAACCGAGCTGCTGCAGCACGACATCCAGGTCGAATCGATGGGTGGCGAAACCCTCGAGTTCGAGGTGTCGGCCAAGACGGGCGACGGTCTGCCGGAGCTTCTCGAGGGCCTGCAGCTCCAGGCCGAGATCATGAACCTGCGCGCCAACGAGACGCGCGACGGCGAGGGTACGGTCATCGAGGCCAAGCTCGATCGCGGTCGCGGCCCGGTGGCGACCGTTCTGGTCCAGCGCGGCACCCTGTTCACTGGCGACATCGTCGTGGCCGGCGCCGAATGGGGCCGCGTGCGTGCCCTCATCGACGACAAGGGCGAGAACGTCCCCTATGCCGGTCCTTCGGTCCCCGTGGAGGTGCTCGGCTTCAACGGCACCCCGGATGCGGGCGACCGCGTCGTGGTCGTGCCGAACGAGGCCCGCGCCCGTGAGGTCACCGAATACCGGGCCCGCCAGAAGCGCGAGCGCCTGGCTGCCCGTACCGGTGGCGCGAACCGCTCGCTGGTCGACATGATGCGCGACCTGAAGGAAGGCGCCGGCCGCAAGGAACTGGCGCTGGTCGTCAAGGGCGACGTACAGGGCTCGGTCGAGGCCATCAACGGCGCGCTGGAGAAGCTCGGCAACGACGAAGTGTCGGCGCGGATTCTGCTGGCGGGCGTCGGCGGCATCACCGAGTCGGACATCACCCTGGCGGAGGCTTCGAAGGCCGTCGTCATCGGATTCAACGTGCGGGCCCACAAGGAAGCGCGCGAGTCGGCCGAGAACAAGGGCGTCGAGATCCGCTACTACAACATCATCTACGACCTCGTGGATGACATCAAAGCGACCCTGTCGGGCATGCTGCCGCCGACGCTGCGCGAGGAGCGTCTCGGCGAGGCCCAGATCCTGCAGATCTTCGACGTGTCGAAGGTCGGCAAAATCGCCGGCTGCCGCATCACCGACGGTGTGGTCCAGCGCGGTGCCCATGTCCGCTTGATTCGCGACAGCGTGGTCATCCACGAGGGCAAGCTCGCTCAGCTGAAGCGCCTGAAGGACGATGCGAAGGAAGTGACCGCCGGCTACGAATGCGGCATGTCCTTCGAGAACTTCCAGGACATGCGGGCCGGCGACACCATCGAGTGCTACCGGGTCGAGGAGATCCGTCGCACGCTCTGAGCGGCGGATTCGCTTCGGAATACCGACGGGGTCGCGACGAGGTCGCGGCCCCGTTGCGCGTTTCGGAGCCGGTGCCGGCCGTCTTCGCGGAAAGACGACGCGGAAACTGGCGCGACGGGCCTATATCCCGGACGCCGATCTGCGCTAAGAGGGTCGCCTTCGACGTCCGCTTCGTTTCAGCCGGCTCGGCGTTTCCGTGCGGCGGCACCTCGATGTTCCGTTTCAGCGACGCATCGTCCGCGGCTCCCGGCGCGCCGGTGTCGAACCGTTTCGACGACAAGACGATCAGAATCCGACATGGCCCAGAAGCAGACCCCCACCGGACCCTCGCAGCGCCAGCAGCGCGTCGCCGAGCTGATCCGCCACGCCATCGCCGAGGTTCTCCAGCGCGGGGACATCCAGGACCCGGTGCTGAGCGCCCACGTCATCACGGTGCCGGAGGTGCGGATGTCGCCGGACCTGAAGCTCGCCACGGCCTACATCATGCCGCTCGGCGGCCTGGACGAGGCCCCGGTCCTGGCGGCGCTGGCGCGCAACAAGAAGGCGCTGCGCCAGGAGGTCGCCCGCCGGGTGAACCTGAAATACGCGCCCGACCTGCGCTTCCTGCGCGACGAGACCTTCGACGAGGCCGACCGGATCGACGCCCTGCTGCGGACTGATAAGGTGCGCCGTGACCTCGAATCGCCGGCCCCGGAGAAGGACGACGGCGCCTCGGACCCCGACGCCGCCTGACGCGCACCGGCCTTGAGCGGTCCCCCGTCTCCGGCCCGAGGCGGCGGGGACACCGAACAGCGAACCCCGACCGGGACGGATGACGGCGCAGGACGTGCCGCCCGCCCCCTGTGAGCATTGACCGAGGACCCCCATGATCAACGAACCGACCGTCGAGCGCACCGAGGGCTCAGCGCCGCCGAACCCGGCGGACCGGCCCGTGGCCGCCGAGGGCCGGCGTCCGCCGCGGGGCGCGCCGCGCCCCGACCGGCCGAAGCGCCGCGACGTCAACGGCTGGGTGATCCTCGACAAGGGCGTGGGCATGACCTCGACCCACGCGGTCGCGGTGGTGAAGCGCGCCTTCAACGCCAAGAAGGCGGGCCATGCCGGCACCCTCGACCCCCTGGCCTCCGGCATCCTGCCGATTGCGCTCGGCGAGGCGACCAAGACGGTCCCGTTCGTGATGGACGGGCGCAAGGCCTACGTCTTCACCGTGACCTGGGGCATCGAGACCGACACCGACGACGCCGAGGGCCGGCCGGTGGCCACCAGCGAGGCGCGCCCGACCCGCGAAGCCGTGGAGGCGGCGCTGCCGACCTTCATCGGCGCCATCGAGCAGGTGCCGCCGCGGTACTCGGCCATCAAGATCGCCGGAGAGCGCGCCTACGACCTCGCCCGGGACGGCGAGGAGGTCGTGCTGGTGGCCCGCCCGGTGCAGATCGACCATCTCGCGGTGGTC
This sequence comes from Methylobacterium sp. 001424705, assembly GCF_059816145.1. Classification (NCBI taxonomy): domain Bacteria; kingdom Pseudomonadati; phylum Pseudomonadota; class Alphaproteobacteria; order Hyphomicrobiales; family Methylobacteriaceae; genus Methylobacterium; species Methylobacterium sp. 001424705. Next base: position 429,822 of record NZ_JCBANU010000001.1, read on the forward strand.
GAGCACAGCCCCGAGCGCACGGTGATCGAGGCCGCCTGCGGCAAGGGCACCTATGTCCGGGCCATCGCCCGCGACCTCGGCCGCCTGCTGGGCTGCTACGGCCACGTCTCGGCCCTGCGCCGCACCCGCGTCGGCCCCTTCACCGAGGCGGATTCCTGCCAGGTCGCCGCCCTCGAGGAAGCCGGGCCGGACGGCAATGCCGGGCATCTCCACGCCGTCGAGACCGCCCTCGACGCGGTGCCCTCGGTGCCGGTGTCGCGGGACATGGCCCTGCGCCTGATGCGCGGCCAGCCGGTGATCCTGCGCGGGCGCGACGCCCCGGTGGAGGGCAAGGCCTTCGCTACCTGCGGCGGCATCCTCGTGGCGGTGGGCGACGTCGAGCGCGGCGAACTGGTGCCACACCGGGTCTTCCACCTCGGCGGGACCGCCAACCGCCCGGTCTGAGCGGGGCTTCCGGGGGCCCTCCCCCCACGGGGAGGGTGACCGCAGGCGCACGCCGCACGGGACTCCGCGCGGGCCCCCTCGCCGTCGGGCGGTGGCACCCGTGCCCGTCGATCCGGGGACGCCGCAGTCGAGCCCGGCCCGAAGGAGAGGCGCGCCGTCCGGAGCCGCCGACCGTGTCAGGTCCGGCACGCTCGGCGTGCCCGGGTCCCGGGCTCCGCTGCGCGGCCCGGGGATGAGGGGGTTCCGGACTCCGACTTTCGGTTCGATCATCGGCCCTTGCGATCGCCCTTTCCTGGACAGGAGTCGGCGTCGCGTCTTCCAACTCGCCCTCGATGGACCTGCGTCACGCGCTTCCCCGAAGCGGTCGGCATCTCCATGGCCCTTCCTGCTCCGGCGAAACGGTCGCCTACGCGCAGGCGGCGGTGAGGCTCTCGGAACGCGATGCGATCTGTCGGGCGACCTCGACCGCCTGATCCGGATGGTGGGGAACGAGAACCGCGAGCCCTCCCGTCATGGGCGTGAGGAGGCGCCCCGATTGCGAGACAGGGAGGCCGTCGAGCCGGACTGTCAGGCGACAGCCGACAGGCGCGGCCGTGGATGTCGCGAACGCCGCCGCACCGCCATCATCGAAGCGGACCACGATGTCGGGTTGGTTCGGACCCTGACCATTTGCCCGCACCGATGTCGATGCGACCGTCAGGCTGACCGCATCGCCGGCGAAGGCCGTCGAAGGGATGCAGAGAAGCAGCGGAAGCAGGAAACGATCGATCTGTCTGCGCATCGCATGAACTCTCCGTCCTCGGGCTGAAACTCCGTCCGCTCGTCTGTGTGAAGGGCCGCTGAGAGTGAGAAGCGGAGCTTGGCCTTTTGCCCTGGAGCGGACGATCTCGCGATGACCCAGCTCGGTCGTCGGCGGGCCGACGGCGCTCGTCCCTCAGAAGTCCTTCCGGCATCTGTCGTGAAGGGAGTCCAAGCGGCCTCCGATCCCGTTGGATGGGACTCCCCATGGGTCGATATTCCACCAAACGGAGCGGCATTCGGAACCCGAGGTGCGTTCGATGTCGCGACATTCCACGGACCAACCAAAACCGGGTGCGCCCTTGATCGTACAAGCGTCAGGGCGTGCCGCGATCGTCTCCGAAAGAGCTTTGTCTCGGATCGCCTGATGCGACAGCCGGAAGGCGTCTGCGGTCGTTGGTACGGTCGCGACGGCCCAGACGATGCGGCCCACGATGATGAGCATGACCAGTGCACTGACGCAGCCGAGAAGCAGCGCTGAGGAGCTTCTATGCCTGGCTTCATCGGACCTTCGCATTCGAGGAGCTTACGAAGTGAAATGTCCGCGATCCACTCGATCCGGTGGTCGAGCGGAGGGGCAAAAACCGACCCCCGTCAGGCAGACCGCCCGGTATTGCCGCATCTCGAAGGCGGCCATTCGTCAGCGATTTGATCGGGTCAGTGAGGAGTCGCTTCAGTACGAGACCCTCCAGCCCTGAGCGGGCGTTCAGTGATCGACCCGACTTCATCGCCGCAATCAGTCATTTCCTTCGATCAAGCCAGTGGCTTAAGGCTGATGGAATCGGCCATGAAGGAAAGCGATGATAGGCCGATGTAAAATCTCATTATCCAATGCTATAGGGTTACAGATTGGAACAACTTCAGATTTGAAGTGCTCTAATTGTGTGATAAATATCACGTTTCCAACTTGCCATGCAGATCGTATCTGGCAATGAATACGATACTGCGCCGCTTAAGGCGCTTATCAGCGTGCCATATGCCCCATCGCGCCCCCTCCCTTGCTTTACTTCTCGCCACAACAGCTCTCTCCTGGCCCGTGGCAGCACAGCAAACGAGCGTGCAGCTCGACCAGCTCTCCGTCGAAGGCGTTGCACCTGGACCCCGGATTGGTAGTGGGGCCAATCTCAGTGGTGGGGATGGCGGCACGGCGGCGACCAGCGGCGGCGGCGGAGGCCCTTCCGGAATCACCGGCTACACCGCTCGGATCAGCCCCACGGCGACAAAGACCAACACACCGCTGCTTGAGAGCCCACAGTCGGTCACGGTGCTCACCCGTGAGGCGCTCAACGACCGCAACGTCCAGACGCTCAACGAGGCCATCGGCTACGTGGCCGGCGTGTCCTCGAACGTCTTCGGCTTCGATCCGCGCTTCGATTCGTTCTTCGTGCGCGGCTTCAGCCTGACCTATGACGGCATCTTCCGGGATGGCCTGCGCCAGGTCGCATCGGGCCTGACGGTACCGCGCATCGAACCCTACGGCATCGAGGCGGCTACGATCCTGCGAGGGCCGGCTTCCGGTCTCTACGGGCTCGGCTCGCCCGGCGGCATTCTCGACGTCACCACGAAACGACCGGTCTTCGTGCCCTTCGGCGAGGTGCAGCTACAGGTCGGCAACTTCGACCGCTACCAGGGCAATTTCGACATCGGCGGCCCGGTGGAGGGCACGGGCGGCACCCTCGCGTACCGCGTCACCGGCATCAAGCGGCAGTCGGACACTTTCATCCCCGGGGGCTCGGACGACCGGAGCTACATCGCGCCGTCCTTCACGTGGAAGCCATCCGCCGACACCACCTTCACGTTCCTGAGCGAGTATCAGGAGACCAAGCTTCCGGGCAGCACGACGTTCTTCAACCAGAACCTGCGCCCGACCCGGATCTATTCCGGCGACCCGGCCTTCAACGACTTCAGGCAGCAGCAGGGGCGCGTCGGCTACGCGTTCGAGCACCGCTTCGACGGGGATCTGGTCTTCCGGCAGAACTTCCGTTTCTACGATATCAGCAACGACTATCGCTACGCGTCGATCGCCGCGCTCAGCCCCGACGGCCTGAGCGCCAGCCGATCGACAGGATATTCGCGCCAGTTCCTGAGCCAGATCACGCTCGACAACCAGATCGAGGCCCATGTCACCACGGGGCCGGTCGCGCATACGCTGGTGGCGGGGCTCGACTACGCGCATTCCGACTTCAACTATCGCTTCGGTTTCGGCGCGGCCCCCGATCTCAACCTCGTCACGCGCAATTACGGCCAGCAGCCGATCCTCGCGCCGCTGCTGGGCCCGCGCACCGCGCAGAGCCAGGATCAGGTCGGGCTGTATCTGCAGGAGCAGGCCAAGTTCGACCGCTTCGTGCTGACCCTGACCGGGCGCTACGACTGGGTGTCCCAGACCACGACCGCGGCCCCCGCTGCCGCGACCCAGCAGAACGACCAGGCCTTCACGGGCCGCGTCGGTCTCAACTATCTGCTGGCCCCCGGGCTGGTCCCCTATGCCAGCTACGCCACCACCTTCGCGCCGCAGCCGGGCGTCGATGCCGCCGGACGCGCTTTCAGACCGGCGACGGGGGACCAGATCGAGGCCGGCGTCAAATACCTGATCCCCGGCACGAACATCCAGGCAGGGTTCGCCGGCTTCGATATCGTCCAGAGCAGCGTCCTGCGCACGGATCCGAACAACGTCGCCTTCCAGGTGGCCACCGGCGCCGTCGAGTCCCGCGGCTTCGAGATGGAGGCCATCGCCAACTTCGCGCCGGGCACCAACCTCACCCTCGCCTACACCCACCTCAATCTGCGCTATCTCAGCCAGACCTCGTTCGCGGGCCAATCCCTGGACGGCAACGCCCTCTCGGGCATTCCCGGGGACACGTTCACCGGCTTCCTGAGCTACCTGTTCCCGTCGAGTTCGGCCCTGCGCGGACTGACGCTCGGTGGCGGCATCCGCTTCAACGCCAACAGCTTCGCCAACGACGAGAACACCGTCCGCAACCCGACCGTCACGCTGTTCGATGCGCTGGTGGCCTACGACTTTGCGGCCATCGATCCGGCGTACAAAGGCTTTCGCGCCCAGATCAACGCCAACAACGTCTTCGACCGCGACTACTTCACCTGTCAGGCGGGCTTCTGCTACCGCGGCGCGCCGGCGACCGTCATCGGCAGCTTGATCTACCGATGGTAGACGGCAGAGCTGACACCGGAGCGCCCCTCTCCGCATCCGTTGCCCCCCCCGCGAGCCGAGACCGATGAAGGCACTTCCCTCGCGGCGCCGCCTGGCGGCTCTTCCCGCCGCCGCCTGGTTGCTGCTGAAGCCGAGCCTGGCCCGTGCGACTGCCGACGAGCCGGCCCGGCTCACCGGCGCGGTCGCCTTCGATCTGGGCGGCAACGGCCAGCAGGTGCCGTGGCGGATCACGCTCTACGTTCCGCCCGGCGAAGTGCCTGCGGACGGCTGGCCCGTGCTGTACCTGCTGGACGGCAACGCGGTGACGGCCACGGCGATCGATATCGAACGCGTACAGGCGCCCTACCCCGACGCCACGGGTATCGCCACGCGCTTCGTCGTCGTCGGCATCGGCTATCCCGGGGACGATCCTTACGATGGCCTGCGTCGGTCCTGGGACTACACGCCACCGCCCGGACGGTCCTACCCACCGGCCCAGCTCGGCGGTCCTCCGATCCGGACGGGCGGCGCCGACGCGTTCCTGCGCTTCGTCTTGGACGATCTCCGGCCTGCGATCGCACGACGCTGCAGGGTCGATCCTTCGCGGCAAGCGGTGTTCGGACACTCGTTCGGGGGACTGTTCGTCCTCCACGCCCTCGCTCGGGCGCCCGCGGCCTTCTCGCACTGGATCGCCGCCAGCCCGTCCATCTACTGGGAAGACGCCGTGGTGCTCGAAAGCATCGCGGAGTTGGAGAAGGCCTCTCCAAACGGCGCGCGCGTGCTTCTCCTGGCCGGTGCCTACGAGGAAGCCCTCGCTCCGTTCCAACGGGTCGCCCCGGACCATGAGGCGCGCCGCGCCCGCCTTGCATCGACCCGCACCGTGGAACTGACCCGTGCGATGACGGAGCGGTTGAGCCGGATCTTGGGCGTGACAAGCGCCTTCAGCCTTATCCCTGGCCGAACTCACATGACCGTCCTGCCCGAAGCGCTCAACGAGGCGGTCGCCTTCTTCATGCAACGTTCGGGATAGCCTCGCCAAGAAGGTCGACGGCTTCGGCAATGCTCGGATCGTTCGTTCGGGCATACGACAGATCCGCTGCCGGCTCCTGCTCCAGCGAACGTCCGATGTCACGACGTTTCGGACTGTCGGCAATCCGTCACCGACCCAACCGATCCGGCCGTAGAGCGTCGTCCGGCAAGCTTCCGAGAAGCGGACCTCCAGAGGTCCAACACGGGGTCGAAAGTCGCTCCTTGCAGGGTCGGGACGTTCGGCTGTTGCCCCCAGGGCCGGGCCCTGTCAGGGCCGTCGATCGGCCTGCGCGGCCCGGCCGCCCGGAACCCGCCGTTTCAGGAGGGCGCCCGGCTCGGCCGGAGCCTGCCTCGCGTGACGATCCGCGTCACGCGCCCCGGATCGGCAACCCCGTCTCGATCACCCGCGCCCAGAGCGAGGCGCCGTAGGGTGCGGCGGCGTCGTTGAAGTCGTAGTCCGGGTGGTGCAGGCCGGCGCTGTCGCCGTTGCCGAGGAAGATGTAGGCGCCGGGGCGGTGGGCGAGCATGTAGGAAAAGTCCTCGGCGGCCATCATGGGGGCCACCGCCCGGTCGATGCCGGCCTCGCCGACGAGCCCGGCCGCCACGTCGGCGATGAAGTCCGTCTCCGCCGGATGGTTCTCGGTGACGGGGTAGCCGCTGTTGAAGTCGATGGCGCCGGTGGCGCCGAAGCCCCGGGGCACGTGGGTGACGATCTCGGTGATCCGGTCTTGGATCAGGGTCCGCATCGGCTTCGAGAGGGCCCGCATGGTGCCCCGCAGGACCACGCATTGCGGCAGCACGTTGAAGGCCTCCCCCGCCTCCAGGGCGCAGACCGAGACCACCGCGCTCTCCAGGGGATCGACGGTGCGCGACACCACGGATTGGAGCGCCGTGATCACGTGGCTCGCCACCAGCACGCTGTCGATGGCGTTGTGCGGCTGGGCGGCGTGGCCGCCCCGGCCCGTGATGGTGATGGTGAAGCGGTCCGTGGAGGCCATGATCGGGCCCGGCCGGATGGCGAAGGTGCCCAGCGCCTGGCCCGGGATGTTGTGCATGCCGTAGACGGTCTCGACGCCGAAGCGCTCCATCAGCCCGTCGCGGACCATGGCTTCGCCGCCGCCGCCGCCCTCCTCCGCCGGCTGGAAGATCAGCACCGCCGTGCCGTCGAAGGCGCGGGTCTCGGCGAGGTACTTCGCCGCCCCGAGCAGCATCGCCGTGTGCCCGTCATGCCCGCAGGCATGCATCTTTCCCGGCACCGTGGAGCGGTAGGGCAGGTCGCGCGCCTCCTGGATCGGCAGGGCGTCCATGTCGGCGCGCAGGCCGATGGCGCGGTTCGAGCCGTGGGCCCGGCCGCGGATAACCCCGACGACGCCCGTTCGGCCGATGCCGGTGGCGACCGTGTCGCAGCCGAAGCCCCGCAGCTTGTCGGCGACGAAGCCGGCGGTGCGGTGGACGTCGTATTGCAGCTCGGGATGCGCGTGGAGATCCTGGCGCCAGGCGGCGATCTCGTCCGCGAAGGCGGCGATCCGGTCGAGGACGGGCATGGACAGCGACTTTCGAGAGGCGACGGCTCTCAAGGGGGGGACGCGCCGGGGTTGCGACGCCGGTCCCAGCAAACAAGAGGCCAGGGATGCGGTCAACGCGTCCCGCGCCGCGAAGGCGACGCTCCGGGGTCGCGCTCCCCCTGCCGCGGTGTCGCGCCGGGCCGGCCGTGGGGACCGCTGGCGAGGTCGTCGAGGATCGGGCAGTCGGGCCGGGCGTCGCCGCCGCAATGGGCGGCCAGATCCTCCAGGGTGCGGGCCATGCCGTCCAGGGCGTCGATCCGGCGCCGCAGGTCCGCCACATGATCGAGGGCGAGGCGGCGCACCTGGGCGCTCGCCCGCGCCCGGTCGTGCCAGAGGGCGAGCAGCGCCCGGATATCCTCCATGGTGAAGCCGAGGTCGCGGGCCCGGCGCACGAAGCGCAGGGCATGGAGGTCGGCCTCCGTGTAGAGGCGGTAGCCCGCGGCCGTCCGGCCGGCCGGCGCCAGCAGGCCGGTCTCCTCGTAGTAGCGGATCATCTTGGCCGAGACGCCACTGGCGCGGGCGGCCTCCCCGATGGTCACGGCGCTCACGCCCCCGCTCCCGTCGTCGACGCCGTACCGCCGGCCCGGCGCAGCCGCAGGGCGTTGGCGAGGACGAAGACGCTCGACAGCGCCATGGCGCCCGCCGCCAGGACCGGCGAGAGCAGCGGTCCGCCGACCGCGTGGAGCAGCCCCGCCGCCACCGGAATCAGCGCGACGTTGTAGGCGAAGGCCCAGAACAGGTTCTGGCGGATGTTGCGCATCACCGCGGCCGAGAGCCGGATCGCGGTGACGAGGCCCGAGAGGGCGCCCGACATCAGCACCACGTCGGCGGCCTCCACCGCGATGTCGGTGCCGGTGCCGAGGGCGATGCCCACATCGGCCTCGGCCAGGGCCGGCGCGTCGTTGATGCCGTCGCCCACGAAGGCCACCGCGCCGTGGCGGGCACGCAGGGCCTGCACCGCCGCGACCTTGCCGCCGGGGAGGATCTCGGCCGAGACCGACGTGATGCCGAGGGTGCGGGCCACGGCCTCGGCCACCGCGCGGCCGTCGCCGGTCACCATCGCCACCGCGAGGCCGCGGGCGCGCAACGCCGCCACGGCCTCGGCCGCGCCGGGCTTGATCGGGTCCGCCACCGCGACCAGGGCGGCGAGGCGCCCGTCGAGGGCGATGAAGAGCGGGCTGCGGCCCTCCCGGGCGAGGCGGTCGGCCGCGTCGTCGAGGTCTCCGGCCGGGATCGCAAGGCGGTCGAGGAAGCGCCGCGCGCCGACGACGACGGCGCGGCCGTCCACCGTCCCGGCGATGCCGTAGCCGGGCTCCGCCGCGAAGGCCGTGACCGTTCCGAGGGCCAGGCCCCTGTCCGCGGCCGCCGCCACGAGGCTGCGGGCGACGGGGTGCTCGGAGCGGGATTCGAGGCTCGCGGCGAGGCGCAGGGCCTCGTCCGCCGCGACGCCCGGCCCGGCGACGAGGTCCGTCAGGGTCGGGCGGCCCAGGGTGAGCGTTCCGGTCTTGTCCAGGGCGACGACCCGGACCGCGCGCAGGCGCTGGAGCGCGCCGCCGTCGCGGAAGAGCACGCCGAGCTCGGCCGCGCGGCCGGTGCCCACCATGATCGAGGTCGGGGTCGCGAGGCCCATGGCGCAGGGGCACGCGATGATGAGCACCGCGATGGCGTTGACGAGGGCGAGGCCGAAGGCGGGGCTCGGCCCGAAGGCCAGCCAGCCCGCGAAGGTTGCCGCCGCGGCGGCGATGACCGCCGGCACGAACCAGCCCGTCACCCGGTCGACCACGGCCTGGATCGGCAGCTTGGCGCCCTGCGCCGCCTCGACCATGCGGACGATCCGGGCGAGCACGGAGTCGGCCCCGACGGAGTCCACCCGCAGGTCGAAGCTGCCATGGGTGTTGAGGGTACCGCCCACCGCGCCGTCGCCGGGCGCCTTGGCCACCGGCACCGGCTCGCCGGTGATCATGCTCTCGTCGACGTAGCTCGCCCCGGAGACCAGGACGCCGTCGGCGCCCACCCGCTCGCCCGGGCGGACCCGGACCACGTCCCCGCGCCGGAGGCTCGCCTGGGCCACCTCCGTCTCGACGCCATCGCGGATCACCCGCGCGGTGGCGGGGCTGAGGCCGACGAGGCGGGCAATGGCCGCGCCCGTCCGCCCCCTGGCCCGCGCCTCCAGGGTCCGGCCGAGGAGGATCAGCGTGACGATCAGGGTCGCGGCCTCGAAGTAGAGGTGGGCCGTCCCCGCCGGGAGAAGCGCCGGCGCCAGGACCGCGACCAGGGAATACAGGTAGGCGGCGCCGGCCCCGAGGGCCACGAGGGCGTTCATGTCCGGGTGGCCGCGGACCAGGGCGGGCAGGCCCTGGCGGAAGAAGCGGGCCCCGGGTCCGGCGAGCACCAGGGTAGCGAGCCCGGCCCGGAGCCCGCCGGCCCAGGCGCCGAGGGCGCCGTGAACCGCGTGGCCGAAGGCCGGGACGAGGTGGCCGCCCATGTCGAGGACCACGATCGGCGCCGACAGGAGCGCCGCCGCGACGAGGTCCCGGCGCAGGGCCGCGCCCTCCTGCGCCAGACGGGTCTCCCGGGCCGCGACCGGCGCTTCGGCCGGAGCCTGCGGCTGGTAGCCCGCCTTCGCGACCGCCGCCTCCAGGTCCGCGCGCGCCACCAGCCCCTCGGGGTGGCGCACCGTGGCGCGGCCGGTGGCGAGGTTGACCGTGACCGCGGCGACGTCCGGGACGGCGACCAGCGCGCGCTCGACCCGCCCGACGCAGGCAGCGCAGGACAGTCCGGCGATCTCCAGGGTGGTGACGGCCTCCGGCACGGCGTAGCCGGCCCGCGCGACGGCCTCCACCGCCGCGGCACCGGGACCCGGCAGACGCAGTTCGGCCCGTCCGGTGGCGAGGTTGACCGAGACCTCCGAGGCTCCCGGCAGGGCGCGCAACGCCCGCTCCACCCGCCCGACGCAGGAGGCGCAGGTCAGCCCCTCCACCGGGAAGCCGAGCCGCCGGCCGGGCGTGGGAATCGTGGCGTCGAGGGTCGGGCGCTTGTCCATGTCCTCCCATGTGGGGGTTCCCATGGTGGGAAGGTCAAGGGCCGGGCGGGGGTACTGACCGGACCGGTTCCGCCCGGTCGGCGCGCCGCATCCGCGGGAGGGGGGCCAACGCATCGCGGAACGGTGCGGAACGCGATGTTCCGCTCAGCCCAGGATTCCGGCCCCTACCGCCGCCGGCCCCAGATGCCGGCGCGCTCGGAGCGGGCCTGCTCCTCGGCGGCGAGGAGGTCGGCCGGCGCGTCCTCGGCGGCGCGGGCGCCGCCGGCCGTGAGGATCAGGGCGGCGAGGTCGTCGCCATCGATCTGGCAGCGGAGCTGCTCGCCAGCCGCCTCGGCCCCGGAGGCGGGGGCGCAGGTCACCTCGCGGCGGCGCAGGTAGCGGGCGAGCTGCCGGGCGAGCGCCCCGCCCTCCCCTTCCACCCCGAGGAGGCGGACGGTGCGGCCGCGGAAGGCCAGGGTGCCGGTGTCGACCACCTCCGGTACGCCGCGGATGCCGGGCGCGGCGGCGCTGGCGGCGACCTCGCGGGCGGGCGCCGGCTCGGCCCGGGCCGGCTCGCCCCGCGCCGCCGAGGGGCGCTTGCGGCCCTTGGCCAGCTGCGCCGTCGCCCGCTGGACGAAGTCGTGGAAGATGCTCGCCGGGAGATCGCCGCCGCCGACGCGGTTCATGGAGGCATTGTCGTCGTTGCCGACCCAGACGCCCACGACGAGGTCCGGCGTCATGCCGATGAACCAGGCATCGCGATAGTCCTGGGTCGTCCCGGTCTTGCCGCCCACCGGCAGGCCGGCGACCCGGGCGGCCTTGCCGGTGCCGCCGTCGACCACGGCCTGGAGGGAGTCGAGCATCATCGCCCGGGCCTCGGTGGGGATCGCGGTGCCGCCCTTGGCGTCGGCGCGCAGGTAGAGCGGCTGCGGCTGGGCGCCCCGGATGGCGTGGACGCTGTGGGTGTCCACCGGCGCGGCCCCGGCCAGCACGCCCGCATAGGCGCGGGTCATCTCCAGCAGCGTCACCTCGGCCGAGCCGAGGGCGAGGCTCGGCACGTTGGGCAGCTCCGCGGTCACGCCCATCCGGTGGGCGGTGGCGATGACCGCCGGGATGCCGACCTCGTCGGCCAGCTGCGCCGCCACCGTGTTGATCGACTGCGCGAAGGCGCTGCGCAGGGGCATCGCGCCCTTGAACCGGCCCGTGGAATTCTGCGGTTCCCAGTCGCCGATCTGGATCGGCCGGTCGACCAGCACCGTGTCGGGGTTGAAGCCGTTCTCGTAGGCCGTGAGGTAGACGAACAGCTTGAACAGCGAACCGGGCTGGCGCTTGGCCTGGGTGGCGCGGTTGAACTGGCTGTCCTCGTAGTCGCGCCCGCCCACCAGGGCGAGGATCGCGCCCTCCTTGTTGAGCACCACCATGGCGCCCTGGCCGGCCTTCTTCTTGGGCCCCTCGGCGTCGAGGCGGCGGGCGACGACGCCCTCCGCGAGGCTCTGCAGGTCGAGGTTGAGGGTGGTGCGCACGGTGACGTCGCCCGGCGCGTCGGCGAGCTTCTTCGACTCCGCCGAGACCATGTCCAGGAAGTAGTTGGTGCCCGGCGGCGTCTCGGGGGGCGTGCGCAGGGTGATGGTCTGGGCGCGGGCCTTGTCGGCCTCGGCGGCCGTGATCGCGCCGGTCTCCACCATGGTCTGCAGCACCACGTCGGCGCGCTCCTTGGCGCCGCCGAAGTTCCGGGTCGGGGCCAGCTGCGAGGGCGCGCGCACGAGGCCCGCCAGCATCGCGGCCTCCGGCAGGGTCAGGGCCTTGGCCCCCTTGCCGAAGTAGCGCCGGGCGGCGGCATCGACGCCGTAGGCGCCGGCCCCGAAATAGGCGGTGTTGAGGTAGCCGAGCAGGATCTCGTCCTTCGACATCGTCGCCTCGACGCGCAGGGCCAGGAACGCCTCCTGGATCTTGCGGCGCAGCGACTTCTCCTGGTTCAGGGAGACGAGCCGGGCATATTGCTGGGTGATCGTCGAGCCGCCCTCGCGCACGCCGCCGCCGACGGCGTTGCGGTACAGGGCGCGCAGGAAGCCGCGCGGGTCGAGGCCCCAGTGGGAGCGGAAGCGTCGGTCCTCGATCGCGATGATCGCCTGGCCGAGATGGGCCGGCATCTCCGCCGCCGTCAGCTTCTGGCCCTGGAACGCCCCGCGGGTGGCGAAGACCCGGCCGTCATCGGCCTCGACGGTGAGCGCCCGCTGGCCCGCTTCCGGCACCACGCCGCCCAGGGGCGGCAGGGTGGCGAAGCTGTAGAGGACGAGCCCGGCCAGGGCCAGCAGCGGCAGCAGGACGACCGCCAGGGCCGCGGCGCGCCAGGGATGGCGGCGCAGGCGGGCCGGCCAGCCGGCGGCGCGGGGCGCCGGCGCGCGTGCGGGCGCGGGCGTCGGCCCCGCCGCAGGCGCGGCGGTGGACGGGGGCGGAGGTCCGGCCGGCGCGCGGGGGCGCATGCGGTCAGCCCATCCCCGCCAAGCTGGCCCCGCCGCCCGTGCCGCGCCGGCGGCCCGGCGTCCGGCACCCCGTGCCGCACCGACGGCGAGCACGCCGAGCTGGCGGCCGAGGGTCCGCGCCGCTGCCGCGGCTTCCCGCGCCGCGGCGCGGGTGTCCGCATTGTCCGGCCCGGCGGCGCTCCGGGGCTCGGGCGGCGAAGCGCCCCGCGGTGTCCCGCCGGTTCTAGACCATCTCGCGCGGCCAAAGCTACGCCGTTCCGGGGCGCCCCAGGGGGCCGGGCCGGCCCGCTTCCGCGTGGCGGCCGCGCAGGCGGAAGGCCAGGAGCACCAGCAGGATTCCGAACACCATCGTGTAGCTGCCGATCCACCAGGTCAGGACCAGGGCCGACATGCCGGGATCGACCAGGAGCGCGATGCCGAACAGGATCGAGACGACGCCGCCGAGCACCAGCCACCAGCGCCCGTAATGGGCATGCAGGCGGAAGCCCGCCGCCACCATGAGGCCGCCGGTGACGAGGGCCCAGAACGCCACGAGGTAGACGAAGGCCCAGACGGCCGCCGCCGGGACGAGCACGGCGGCGACGCCGACGACGAGGTCGAGGAGCCCTTCGAGGAGGAGGAAGCCCCAGCGCTCGTGGCGCTGGGCGGCCCGCACCGAGGCGATCACGCCGACGATGCCGTCCACCAGCATGTAGGCGGCGAAGAACAGCACGAGGGAAAGGACGAAGGCGCCCGGCGCCACGAAGGCGATCAGCCCGAACAGGATCGCGACGACCCCGCGCAGGGCCATCAACCACCAATTGCGGGCCAGCACCGTGCTCATCGCGTCGAGACGGTCGAGGCCGCCCGGACCGGCGGCACCCGGTGGCGACAGGGAAGAACCGGCTGTCATACGCGCCTCCTGCAGGTTGCGGACGAACCGGGATCCGGCCCGTCAAACCCGAAAACGCGCGCCGGATTTCGGACGTTCCGTCGGGCCACGAACGGGGCTCGCAAACGTCATGCGCACTGGGAACAATCGCCGGCGCTACTTCTTGTTGTCGCCGAGGCGGGAGTTTCGGGCGGCGCGGTTTCGATCGCGCGGCCCCTGGGCGCGTTCGGACGGTTCGTCGATGCTTCAGGATCAGCAGGCCGTGGGGCGCCAGCCCGCACGGGGCGACGCGGTGCGGCCCTCCGACCCGGAAGGGGCCGATCCGCAGGAGACGGCGTCCGCGACGAGGTCCCCCGGAGAGGCGCCTCCCGGCGAGACCGAGCCGGGCGCGGAGTCCGGCGCGCCCGAGAAGTCCGGCTCGTCCGAAAAGTCCGGCTCGGGCGAGGAGTCCGCTGCGGCCGAGGAGTCCGACGCGGACAGCAAGCCGAACATCCTGCGCCGGCATCCGTTCTGGGCCCTTGGCATCACCGTGGCGGTCGTCGCCGTGGCGGCCGGCGCCTACGTCTACTGGCTGACCCGCCTGCACCCGTTCGAATCCACCGACGACGCCTTCGTCGATGCGCGGCAATTCTCCATCGCGCCCAAGGTCGCCGGCTACATCGTGGACGTGCCGGTCACCGACAACCAGCATGTCGAGACCGGGGCCGTTCTCTTCCAGATCGACCGGCGCGACTACGCGGTGGCCCTGGCGCAGGCGAAGGCGCAGGTCGCCTCGGCCGAGGCCTCGATCCGCAACTTCGAGGCGCAGATCGAGGGCCAGAAGGCGCAGGTCGCCGCCTCCCAGGCGGAGGTGACGCAGGCCGAGGCCTCGCTGAAATTCGCCCGGGAGGATGCGGCCCGCTACCGGGACCTCGCCGAGAAGGGGGCGGGCACGATCCAGCGCTCGCAATCTTCGTCCTCGACCCTCGACCAGCAGCAGGCCGCCTACGATCGCGCGCGGGCGACCGTCGTCGCGGCGCGCACCCAGGTCGGCGCGCTCAATGCGCAGAAGGCGGGGGCCGAGGCCAGCCTCGCCACCGGCAAGGCCCAGGTGGCGCAGGCCGAACTGAACCTCGGCTATACCACCGTCAGGGCGGCCCAGCCGGGCCGGCTGGTGCAGCTGTCGGGCGCCAAGGGCCAGTTCGCCCAGGCCGGGCAGACGCTGTCGACCTTCGTGCCCGACGACATCTGGGTGATCGCGAACTACAAGGAGACGCAGATCACCGACATGCGGCCGGGCCAGCACGCCGACATCGAGATCGATGCCTATCCCGAGCGCAAGATCACCGGCCACGTGGAGTCCGTGCAGCCCGGCTCCGGCACCGCCTTCAGCCTGCTCCCGGCCCAGAACGCCACCGGCAACTACGTGAAGGTGGTCCAGCGCATCCCGGTGAAGATCGTCGTCGACCAGTGGCCCACCGATGTCGCCATCGGCCCCGGCATGTCGATCGTGCCGCGGGTCCACGTCCGGTGAGCGGTGCGGCTTCGCAGGCGGGGGGCAAGGCGGGGGGCAAGGCGAGCGACGCGTCGGGGGCCTCCGCCAAGGCGCCGGGCGGGCACAACCCCTGGGCGATCGCCCTCGTCGTCTCGCTGGCGACCTTCATGGAGGTGCTCGACACCACCATCGCCAACGTGGCCCTGCGCTACATCTCCGGGGGCCTGGCAGTGGGCCCCGACGAGGCCGCCTGGGTGGTGACGAGCTACCTCGTGGCTAATGCCATCGTGCTCACGGCCTCGAGCTTCCTCGCCAAGCGGTTCGGCCGCAAGGCGTTCTTCATGTGGAGCATCGCGCTCTTCACCGTGGCCTCGGTGCTGTGCGGCTTTGCCTGGAACCTCGAATCGCTCCTCGTCTTCCGCGTGCTCCAGGGCTTGGGCGGGGGCGGCATGGCGCCGCTGGCCCAGTCGATCCTGGCCGATTCGTTCCCGCCGGCGAAGCGCGGCCAGGCCTTCGCCCTCTACGGCCTCGCCGTGGTGGTGGCACCCGTGATCGGCCCGACACTGGGCGGCTGGCTCTCCGACAACGTCTCCTGGCACTGGTGCTTCCTCATCAACGGCCCCATCGGCCTGATCGCCCTCGGGCTGATGCATGTGCTGCTGGAGGACCCGCCGGGGGCGGCGGCGGAACGGCGTCGCCTGCGCCGCGCGGGCGTGCGCTTCGACCTCGTGGGATTCCTCCTCGTCGCCACCTTCCTGGGGTCGCTCGAGGTCGTCCTCGACGAGGGCCAGCGCAAGGACTGGTTCGGCTCGACCTTCATCATCGTGTTCGCGGCGATCTGCGTCGTCGCCTTCGTGGCGATGATCCCCTGGGAGCTGACCCGGAAGAACCCGGTCGTGGACCTCCGGCTCCTCGGCAGCCGCCAGTTCGGCGCGTGCTTCCTGGTGATGATGGCCACCGGCGCGATCCTGATCGCCACGACGCAGTTCGTGCCGCAGCTGGTGCAGGAATATTACGGCTACACCGCCACCCTCGCGGGCCTCGTCCTGGCGCCCGGCGGCCTCGTCACGGTGTTCATGATGCTGGTGATCGGCCGGATCTCGGGCAAGGTGCAGCCGAAATACCTCATCGCCCTGGGCGCCGCGATCGTCTCCGCGGCGATGTACGACCTCACGCGCCTCTACGGCGACACCAGCTTCTGGTTCTTCGCCTGGTCGCGCATCTATATCGGCATCGGCCTGCCGATGATCTTCATCTCGATCACCGCCGCCTCCTACGAGGGGATCGACAAGGGGCAGACCGACCAGGCTTCGGCGCTGATCAACGTCGCCCGCAACGTCGGCGGCTCGATGGGCGTGAGCCTCGCCCAGAACGTGCTCGCCTACCGGCAGCAATTCCACCAGAGCCGGCTCGGGGAGAGCATCTCCGGCGCCAACCCGAACTACCAGGAGACCCTGCGGGCGGCGACGCAGTACTTCCAGGCCCATGGGGCGTCCGGCGTCGAGGCGCAGAACCAGGCCATCGCCTGGATCGGCCAGCAGCTCCAGACCCAGGTGGCGTACTGGGGCTACATCGACGTGTTCTGGTCGCTCTGCCTCGTTTCGGGGGCGGCCGTGCCGCTCGCGATGATCCTCAGCAAGGTCAAGCTCGGCGGGGGCGCGCCGGCCGGGCATTGAGTCAGTCGGCCGGCGTGGTCGCCTCGGTGACGTGGACGCGCGCGGCCGGCGCCGGGGTGGGGGCCGCGTCGGTCTCGATCTCCATGAGGGTGACCTCGGATTTCAGCTCGGGTCCCGCCAGGGCGGCCACGCCCTCGTAGCGGTCGAGGCGACGGTCGATCATGCCGCCGATCTTCTCGCGCACCTCGGCGACCGTGAGGCTGCGGCGGCCCTTGCCGGCCTTCTCGGTGAACAGGCTCCGGTTCGCCTTCGCCGCGGCCTTGAAGACCTGCTTGGCGACCTGGCCCGGCTTCTCGGCGGTGAGTTCGAGGAAGCGGCCGGCGCTGGCGGTGCCGAGGAAATGCGCGAAGTAGAGCTCGGCGGTGGAGAGGTCGCGGCCGATGCGCTGCTCGATCCGGCCCTTGTCGCGATTGATGAGCTCGCCCGCCATCAGGGCGGCGACGTAGGGGTCCTGGCGCAGGCGCAGCACGCGGGTCCGCACCGCCTCGTCGGCGATCGTGATGGCACTGCCGCGCCCCTTCACCGCCGCCGCCTCGTCGGCGAGGCCGTGGCGGGCGCCGTAGGTGCGGATGAGTTCGAGCCAGGTGCCCGACAGGAACTGGAACAGGCCCTCGGCGGAGGAGGTCGAGGCCTTCACCGTGGTCGAGAAGCTCGATTCCTTGTCGGCCAGTGCCATCATGTAGGCGGGATCGACCCCGGTTTCGGTGGCGGCCCGCAGGATGGTGTCGACGATCTCGCGCGGCACGGCCATGTCGCCGAAGCGCAGGCGCTCGGCGCCGGCGGCGTCGCGGCTCGGGGCGAGGGCGGCGAGGTCGCTCTCGATCAGCGACAGCGTCGCGGGTTCCTGCTCGACCACGGGAACCCCGGCCCAGTCGGCCGCGTTGGGGGCTTCAGGTGCGGGCGCGGACTGCTCCCGGACGAGGGTCTGCGCCGTCAGGGCGCGCTCGTCGATCCGGTCATGGGCCGCCGCGGCGGGGGCCAGGGCGTTCTGCGGCAGGGCGCCGCCCAGCAGCGCGCCGGTGACGAGCGTCGCAAGGGTCCGGCGGCGGAGAGTGGCGAAGGTCCGGCGCGTCCTGCGCTCGGTCCGCGGCAGCCACGCCACGGTCAGATCTGCGTTGAAGGTCTCGTTGGGCACGAGACGGCTCACGTCGTCGGCGCAGAGCGCCGGCTCCGGGAAAACCCCCATCATTGGTCCTTGTTCGTACCGCTGCCTTCGTCGGGCGCGGCTTCGTTGTCGTTCAGCGAGGGGACGTCTCGCCGGCTGCTGTGACCAGAATGGGACAGCTCCGTGATTCAACGATGGCAGGCTTAACGTTGGGTTAAGCCCTTGTATTTACGAATTTTTAACGCCTCGTTCGGAGGCCGTTCAGGCGCACCGCGTCAAAAAGGCGTCCTGGCCAGGGTTGGAACGCAACCCCGGAAGCCCAGTTAGTGAGGGCTGAGCGGAACGGCCCCCAGGTTGGGACAGGCTCCCGTTCGCCTAAAGAAGGAAGCCGTTTCCCAATGAGCATGCAGACCGGTCGCCGAGTCGGCGTTGCTTTCGTTGGCATGGGTGGCGCTGTCGCCACCACCGCCATCGCAGGCATCGAGATGATCAAATCCGGATCGAACCGCCTCGATGGCCTACCCCTGGCGGGCGTCTCGGTCGCCGGAATGGCCGACTACAAGGACCTTGTGTTCGGCGGGTGGGACCTGAACGACGATGACCTCGCCTCCGCCGCAACCGGGCACGGCGTCCTCTCCGGCCAGGACATCGAGAACGGTGCCCAGGTCCTGAAGGGCATCAAGCCCTGGCCGGCCGTCGGCAGCGCCAAGTTCTGCAAGAACATTGAGGGTGCCAACCGCATCGTCGCCAAGGATCACCGCGAGGCGGTCTCCGTCATCGCCAACGACCTGCGCCGCTTCAAGGCCGAGAGCAATCTCGACGAGGTCGTGGTGATCAACCTCGCCTCCACCGAGCGCTGGCCCGACCTCTCCGACCCGACCCTGAACTCGACGGCCGCCTTCGAGAAGGGCCTCGACAGCAGCGACGAGTCGATCAGCCCGGCGATGCTCTACGCCTACGCGGCGATCAAGAGCGGCGTCCCCTACGCTAACTTCACCCCCAGCGTCGCCGCCGACGTGCCGGCCCTGCTCGAACTCGCCAAGGACCTGAACGTCCCCGTGGCGGGCAAGGACGGCAAGACCGGCCAGACCATGATGAAGACGGTGCTGGCCCCCGCCCTGAAGGCGCGCGCCCTGCACGTCGATGGCTGGTTCTCCACCAACATCCTCGGCAACCGTGACGGCCTCGCGCTGAACGACAAGGACTCGCTCCAGTCGAAGCTCAACACCAAGGGCACGGTGCTCGACTCGATCCTCGGCTACCCGGTCGAGGACCACCTCGTGCACATCCACTATTACCGTCCCCGCGGTGACGACAAGGAAGCCTGGGACAACATCGACGTCACCGGGTTCCTGGGTCAGCGCATGCAGATCAAGGTCAACTTCCTCTGCAAGGACTCGATCCTGGCCGCTCCCCTCGTCATCGAGATCGCCCGTGTTCTCGACCTCGCCAAGAAGCGCGGCGACGGCGGCCCCCAGGAGCAGCTCTCGAGCTTCTTCAAGGCGCCCATGGTGAAGAACGGCCACGGCCCCGAGCATGATTTCGGCAAGCAGCAGACCATGCTGCTCGAGTGGCTCGGCGCCCACTGATGATCGCCCAGACGGAGGGCGCCGGTCCCGCGGCCCCGCTGGCGCTTCGCGCCCTCCTCGTCGAGGTCAACGACCTCAAGCGCGTGCACTCCGCCGGGCGCACCGGCTCCATCGCCGAGCGCCTCTTCGCGCAGGGCTGGAGCGCCCTCACGGGGGGCGCCGCGCCGGAGGCCGTGGCCCTCGACATCACCGCCAAGGCGCTCGCCGCCGCCCGCCTCTGCGACCTCGACGCGGCCTTCCTGGCCTCCGCGGGGCTCGAGGCGGGCGAAACGGCCGACGTCCTGGTGGCGGGCTTCGATGCCGTCACCGACAGCGTCGAATCCGGCCTGCGGGACCGCCTCCGGGCGGCCCTGCGCGCGCCGTCGGGCTTCGGGCAGGGGCCCCTCCCGGGCTTCGTCGCCGCCCTGGCGCATCAGCCCCGCGCCGGCGTCACCTGCCCCGGCAAGCCCCGCATCCTGCTGGAGCCGCCGGAGAACCACGCCGAGCACTGCCTGATGGTGGCGGTCTACGGCGTCGTGCTGAGTCCGTTCTACCGGGCCGACCCGACCCAGGTCTTCCTGGCCGCCATGGCCCACCACTTCCACAACGCCGCGATGCCGGATGCCGGCTTCACCGGCGAGATGCTCCTCGGCAACCACCTCCTGCCGATCATGGCCCGCACCACGCGATGGGCCCTGGACGAACTCGATCCCGAGCTGCGGGAGACCGTGGAGCGGGCGCGCGCCGTCCTGCCCGACGACGCCACGGCGGAGGGCCGCGCCTTCCACGCCGCCGACTGCATCGACCGCGTCCTGCAGATCGCCCAGCATCTGCGGGCCGCGACCCTGACCATGGGCACGATCCTCGACGAGATGGAGCTCGTCCACGCGGGTCCGGTGAAGGGCTTCCACGACCGCGTGCTCAAGGACATGCAGATCCCGTGATGTTTCCTCGCGACCGCGCGGGTGCCCCGTCATGATCCCCTTCGATCTTCGCTCGCCGGAGACCGGTGAGCCCCTCAAGGCCGACACCCCGCACTCGCTCCGAGACGGGGCGAGCGGGGCGCGCTGGCCCGTGATCGACGGCATTCCCTACCTGCGGACCAACCGCGCCGACCTCGTGGCCCAAACCCTGGCGCTGCTCGATTCCGGCGAGGCGAACCTCGCCCTCGAAGGTCTCCTCGCCGACCAGGACGACTGGTGGACGGGCCCACCGGCCGATCCCCTGGACCTCCACGAACTCGTGCGCGAGCGGGACAGACGCTCCCTGCGCGACGCGGTGCGGCTCCTCGGCTGGGGCCGGGTCGGCGACTACTTCCTGAATCGCTGGACCGACCCGACCTTCCTGGCCGGGCTGACGCTCCTCGAGGCCCACTGGAACGACCCGGTCTGCGTGTTCGAGTTCGCCTGCGGCATCGGCCACTACCTGCGCGAATTCCAGACCCGCGGCATCAAGGTCGCGGGCGCCGACGTCGTCTTCGCCAAGCTGTGGGTCGCCCGGCACTGGGTCGTCGGCAAGTCGGCCCAGCTCGTCTGCTTCGATGCGAATTCGCCCCATTGGCCGATCCCGGGCGCGCCGGTCGACCTCGTCGTCTGCAACGATGCCTTCTACTTCCTCGACCGCAAGACCGAGGTGCTGGAATGCCTGCGCCAGAATGCCGGTGACGACGGCTGGCTCGCCGTCAGCCACATTCACAACAGCGACCGCCCGGGATTCTCGGCGGGGCGCGCCGTCTCGGCCGCCGAGATCGACGAGCTCTTCCCCGACGGCCTCGTCTACGACGACGACGACCTGACCCGGGCCATGGTGGAGCGGCGTGCCCCCTCCCCCCGCAAGCCCCAGGACCTCACCGCCTGTGAGGCCTTCTCGGTGGTGGCGGGTCCCGGCATGCGCCCGGCCCCCCGCCGCGTGATCGATGGCATCACCGTGCCGCGCCCCGGCCGGAGCCTTCGGCTCAACCCGCTCTTCCTCTCCGAAGGCGGGGCGCGGCACGCGATCCGCTGGCCGTCCGAGCGCTACGAGGCCGAGTACGCCGCCCGCGCCACCTATCCGTCGACCTACACCGGGCCGGACACCCTGGATTGGCAGGGCGACCTCGACGCGCCCGAGGCCGACCGGGTCCGTGACCGGACCTATGTCGACCTGCCAGAGCGCTGGTGATGGGGGGTTCGAAGTGGAGCCCCGTCGCCTGGGGCATCGTCGGCTACGGTTGGGTCGCCCGCGACTACATGGCACCGGGTATCCGCGCGGCCGGGCACCGGCTCGTCGCCGTCGCCGATCCGGGCGAGGCCTCGCGCGCGGCGGCCGAGGCCGAGGGCGCACGGGCCTACGCGCGGCTCGAAGACCTCGTGAACGACCCGGAGGTCGAGGCGGTCTACGTCGCCACCCCGAACCACCTGCACCGGGAGGCGATCGCGGCGCTGGCCGGCTCCGGCAAGGCGATCCTGTGCGAGAAGCCGATGGCGGCCTCCCTCGACGATGCCGAGGCGATGGTCGCGGCCTTGGCGCGCGGCGACACCTTCTACGGCACTGCCTTCGACCAGCGCCACCACCCGGCCCACCGGGCCATGCGGGATGCCATCCGCGCGGGCCGCCTCGGCACCGTCACGGCGATCCGCATCGTCTATGCCTGCTGGCTGCCGCGCGCCTGGACCTCCTTCGCGGGCCAGGACAACTGGCGCATCGACCCGGCCAAGGCCGGCGGCGGCGCCCTGATGGATCTCGCCCCCCACGGCCTCGACCTCGTCGACTTTCTCCTCGACGAATCGATCCACGATCTGGCCGCCCTGACCCAGGCGCGGGCGCAGGACTACGCCGTCGACGACGGTGCACTCCTGATCGGGCGCACGCCCTCGGGCGTCCTCGCCAACCTGCACGTCGCCTACAATTGCCCGGACGCCCTGCCGCGCCGGCGCCTCGAAGTCACCGGCACCCAGGGCCTGCTCACCGCCGTCGACACGATGGGACAGGTGGCAGGCGGAACCCTGTCGTTCACCGACGGGTCAACCGGCGTCTCCGAAACTCTGCCCTTCGATGGGGAGGCCTCGCCCTTCCTCGAACAGGTGAAGGCCTTCGGCTCGGCCCTGCGCCGACCGGAGGAGCGCGAGGCCTACAGCGCAACGCGCGACCTTCACACCATGCGCTTGCTGGCCCGCGCCTACGAAGCGTCGGCCTGAACAACGGAAACGCACGACCGTGAACGAGCAGGACCAGGACGACCGCGCCCGCCACAGCCGGATCAAGGCACCGCGCGCCTACACCCACGGCGCTCCCCGCCGGATCGAGGGACTGCCGGCCGCCCTGCCCGAGCCGGTGCGCGCCTATCTCGACATCCTGCCGGAGGGCCGCATCGTCGGCTTCCCCCTGGCGCCGCTGGACCGCACCGGCATCCCGGTCTGGTTCGTGTCGCTGTTCCTCGATGATCCGTTCTTCGTCGGCGCCATGCCGAGCGGCATCGGTTACGGCGCCACCGACGACGAGGCGATCATCGGCGCAGTCGCGGAGATCGCCGAGAACCTGATGCCCTCGCTCGCCGTGATGCCGCGCAAGAAGGAGCGCGCCAGTTACGACGACCTCGTGCGGGTCTACGGCGCCGGCGCGGTGGCTGATCCCCTCACCCTGTGCCTGCCCGCCGGCAGCCCGGTGGGGCGCGCCACCACCCTCGAATGGACGCCCGCCCTCCGCGCCCGCAGCGGCGAGACGGTGCTGATGCCGCTCGACATCGCCGCCACCGATTATTTCGAGCTGTCGGAGGGCTACAAGCCCTTCACCAACCTCATCACCAACGGTCTGGGCGCCGGGCCGGACGTCGACTTCGCGCTGGGCCACGGCCTGCTCGAACTCCTGCAGCGCGACGGCAACGGCCTCCTGTTCCGCGCCCTCGACCAGGGGGTGGTGCTCGACCTGTCGGAGGGCCTCGGCCCGGAGACGCGCGGCATGCTCGATCGGCTGGATTCCCTCGGGATCAAGGCCCTGCCGAAATTCGCCACCGACCAGTTCGGCCTGACCAACCTCTACGTCGTCGGCTACGACCGGAATCTGGCCGATACGCCGGTGCCGATCGCGCTCTCGGCCTGCGGCGAGGCCTGCGACCCGGACCGCGAGCGGGCGCTGCGCAAGGCGCTGCTCGAGTTCCAGGCCGCGCGCGTGCGCAAGGCCTTCGGCCACGGGCCGCTCGCCTTCGCCGAGCAGGTAACGCCGCCGGGCTATGTGCAAGCCTTCATCGACAAGGCCTTGCCGAGCCTCGATCTGGAGGAGAGCCGCGCCCTCAAGGCGATGCTCGAATGGATCGTGCAGCCCCCCGAGGGCATCGCCGCGACCTTGCGCGACACCGTCTATTCCGAGCGCGCCACCAAGCGCTTTTCGGAGTTGCCCACGACGCAGGCCCCGGACGGGCACGCACGGGGCCGCATCGCCCGCGAACGGCTGGAGGACGCCGGGTTCGACGTGCTCTACGTCGACTGCTCGCCGCCCGGCGGCCGGGTCGGCGTGGTCAAGGCCATCGTGCCGGGGCTCGAGGTCGAGACCATGAGCTATCACCGCATCGGGGCGCGCAACACGCAGAAGCTCATCGACCGCGACCACCCGCTGATCCGCTTCGGCGAGGCCACCGACACCCTGAAGCCCGTGCGCCTGACCCCGGAGGCGATCGAGCACTTCGGCGGGCAGCCGCTGTTCGACACCGCTCTGGCCGACCGGATCGTGGGCGCCCACTACCCGCTCTACCGCGAGCCGGAATCGCACCACGCGCCGTTCCGCCTGAGCCAGCAGGGCCGCGCCGCATGAGCCTGCGCTTCGCCTACAACACCAACGGCACCGCCCATCACCGCCTGGACGATGCGATCGACCTCATCGCCGAGGCCGGATACCAGGGCGTTGCGCTGACCCTCGACATCCACCACCTCGACCCCTTCGCCGAGACCTGGGTGCAGGAGGCGCAGCGGGTGTCGAGCCGCCTGCAGCGCCTCGGCCTCGGCTCGGTGATCGAGACCGGTGCCCGCTTCCTCCTCGATCCGAAGGCCAAGCACGAGCCGACCCTGGTCAGCGGCGACGCGTCCGGCCGGGCGCGGCGCATCGGCTTCCTCAAGCGCGCCGTCGACATCGCGGCGATCCTGCAGTCCGAGGCGGTCTCGTTCTGGGCCGGCGTGCCGAAGCCCGGCATCGATCCCGACGCGGCGAGGGCCTGGCTGCGCGAGGGCCTGACCGAGGTCGTCGCCTACGCCGCCGAGCAGAACGTCATCGCCTGCCTGGAGCCCGAGCCCGGCATGCTGATCGAGACCCTGGACGACTACGCCGCCCTGGACCTGCCGGGCCTGAAGCTCGCCCTCGACACCGGCCACTGCC
Source organism: Methylobacterium sp. 001424705 (assembly GCF_059816145.1). Classification (NCBI taxonomy): domain Bacteria; kingdom Pseudomonadati; phylum Pseudomonadota; class Alphaproteobacteria; order Hyphomicrobiales; family Methylobacteriaceae; genus Methylobacterium; species Methylobacterium sp. 001424705. Next base: position 454,348 of record NZ_JCBANU010000001.1, read on the forward strand.
TCGTCACCGGCGAGCGCGACCCGGCCGTCGCCGTCGGCGAGTTCGCCGACCGCATCGGCACCGTGGCCCTCGAGGACATGGCGCGGGGCATCCACGTCCACCTGCCCTTCGGCGAGGGCGACATGGACGTGCCCGGCGTGCTGGACGCCCTCGAGGCGATCCGGTTCGACCGGCTGATCTGCGTCGAGCTCTCCCGCGAGAGCCACCGCGCCGACCTGATGGTGCCGGCCTCGCTGAAATACCTCCGCGATTGCCGCAATCCGAACCCGGGAGCCTCCGCGTGAGGATCTGCTTCGTCTCGCGCCGCTACTTCCCGGCGATCTCCGGCATGAGCGTCTACGCGCAGAACCTGCTGCGCGAGCTGGTCGAGGCCGGCCACGACGTCACGATGATCTCCCAGTATCGCGGCGACGCCTTCGGCACCCGCGTCTATGGCGGCGGCCCGCCGCCCGACGTCCCCGGCGTCACCGTGATCGGCCTGGAACAGCTCGGCGAGCAGGAGAGCGGCGACTTCGAGCGCGACATCGACACGATGGTGGCGGCGATTCGCACCGAGCACGCGAAGAAGCCCTTCGACATCCTGCACGCGCAGTACGGCTACCCCACCGGTTGGGCCACGCTCCTGGCCTCGCGCGCCCTCGGCGTGCCGAACGTGGTCTCGATCCAGGGCGGCGACGGCCACTGGGTCGGCTCGTGCTGCGAGACCCACCGGGTCGCCATGTGCGAAGTCCTGGCCCATGCCAACGCCCTGCTGATCGGCGGCGCCTCCTTCGTCGGCGAGGTCTGCGACCGGCTCGGCTCGGACCCCGCCCGCTTCACCATCGTACCGGGTGCGGTCGACACCGCGCGCTTCACGCCCGGCCCCGATAACCATCCCGGCCCGGTGCGGCTGTTCTATCACGGCCGAGTCGACCGCCGGAAAGGCGTCCTCGACTTCATCGACGCCCTCGCGCTGGTGCGCGCCCGCGCCATCCCGTTCGAGGCGACCATCTCCGGCATCGGGCCAGACGTGGACTCGTCGAAGGCTCGCGCAGCGGACCTGAAGTTCTCGGAAGCCGAGATCCGCTTCACCGGCTACGCCGACTACGACACCGTGCCGGATCTCTACCGGGCGGCGGACGTCTTCGTCTCGCCGACCTATGCGGAAGGATTCTCCAACACGATCCTGGAGGCGATGGCCGCCGGGCTCGCGGTGGTCTCGACCCATGCGGTCGGCGTCTCGGACTGCCTGCGCGACGGCGAGAACGGACTCCTGGTCCAGCCCGGCGACGTACCGGCCCTGGCCGAGGCCCTGGCCCACGTCATCGAGGACGAGCCCCTGCGCCGGCGCCTGGCCGAGGATGGGCTCGCCGAGTGCCGGCAGGTCTATTCCTGGCGGGCGGTGGGCCGGCAGATCATGGACGTGTACGCGCGCGTGGCGAACGAGCGCCCGGCGATCGATTTCGCCGCGACCCTGCCGCACGACCCGTCCTGCCGCTTCCGCGCCGAACCGCACCTGCTCTGAGCCGATGCCCACCGCCCTCGCCCTGTCGCCGCATCTCGACGATGCCGCCTTCTCCTGCGGCGGGCTGCTCCACGCCCTCGGCCGGGCGGGTTGGCAGGTCGAGACCGTGACGGTGTTCACCGCCGCGGTGGCGAACCCGACCGGCTTCGCCCTCGCCTGCCAGACCGACAAGGGGCTCGGGCCCGAGATCGACTACATGGACCTGCGCCGGGCCGAGGATGCGGCAGCCGTGGCCGCCCTTTTGCTCGCACCCCCGCGCCATTGGCCCTTCCGCGAGGCGCCGCATCGCGGCTACGGCTCGGCGCCGGAGCTGTTCGGCGCGGTGCGGGCCGAGGACACCATCGTGCCCGACCTGACCCGCGCGATCCGAGCGCTCCTCGCCGAGACGGCACCCGACCTCGTCCTGGCCCCCCAGGGCATCGGCGGGCATGTGGATCACGTCCAGGTGGTCCGCGCCCTGGACGCGGCCGAGCCGACCGCGCCGATCCTGTGGTGGCGTGACTTTCCCTACACGGTGCGCAACCAGACCCCGAAGGAGCCCCTGCGCCCGCGCTTCGCCGATCTGCCGGAGACGGAATGCCGGTTCGGCCCCGAGGGCCGGGTGGCCAAGGGCGCGGCCTGCGCGGCCTACGCGACGCAGCTCGGCTTCCAGTTCGGCGGTCCCGAGGGCCTCGCCCGGCGCCTGGCGCAGGAGGACGGGCGCGAGCGCTTCCGCCGGCAGGGCACCCTGCCGGAAAGCCTGGGGCGCCTCGTCGCCGATGTCGGCTGAGGCGCCGCCCGCCGAACCAAAGAGCCTGCGCGACCCCGTCACCCTGGCCGCGCGCAAGTCCCGGCTCGACAGCCCCCACCTCGCCCCGATCCGCGCCCTCGGCCGGGCGGTCGCCGCGGCGCAGGGCGCCGAAGTCCCCGAGCCGGACCCCCTCGACGGCGGCGTCGCGGCCCGCCTGCTGCTGCTCCTGGAGACGCCGGGTCCGCGCATCCGCGGCACCGGCCTCGTCTCGCGGGACAACCCGACGGGCACCGCCGCCAACCTCTTCCGCTTCCTCGCCCAGGCCGGGATCGCCCGCCGCGACACCCTGATCTGGAACACGATTCCGTGGGTCATCCACGCCCCCGGCGCCCGCAACCGGCCCCCGCGCCGGTCCGAGGTGCGGCAGGCTCTGCCCTGGCTGGCGCCCCTCCTCGCCTGCCTGCCGCACCTGCGCGTCGTCGTGCTCTCCGGACGGGTCGCGGGCTTCGCGCAGTCGGACCTCGAAGCGTCGCGTCCGGATTTGAGGCTGATCCCGATTCCGCATCCGAGCCCGACCTTTGTCTGCACGGCGCCGAGCGTCGCCGCGCGCATCCGGGCGGGGCTGGCGGAGGCGCAAGCCTGCATCGCCGGTGGGCATTGCGCCTCCCTCGCTGGCAATTGCCGGCCGATGCCCCTAAATGCGGGCGACGGGCCGTGGTCCGGCACAAGCTCGGGTTGACCCCATGCCGCCGATGCGGCCGTGCGCGGGGAGCCCAGCGGAGGCGGACGCCGACACGATGAACTTTGCGAGACAGCAGAAGCAGATCGAGACGGCCGAGGCGCTCGCGCCCGAGGCGTCGCCGATCGACGCGGCGGAGACCGAGGCGCCGAAGGGCGGCCTGCGCGGTCGCTACGCCTGGCTCGGCACCATCGCCAGCCTCGCCATCCTGGCGGGCTCGCTGTTCGTCCTGTGGAAGCTCGTCGAGACGGTCACCTGGGCCGAGATGCACGCGGCCTTCACGGGCGCCTCGGCCGAACAGCTCGGCTTCGCCTTCCTGTTCGTCGGCCTGAGCTACCTCTTCCTCACCTGCTACGATGCCCTGGCCCTCCGGCAGCTCAAGCTGAAGGTTCCGTATCGAACGACGGCCCTGGCCTCGTTCACGAGTTACGCCGTCAGCTTCACCCTCGGCTTCCCGCTCCTGACGGCCGGGACGATCCGCTACTGGATCTACTCGAGCAAGGGGCTGGGAGCGGCCAAGATCGCCGCCCTGACGGTGATCGCGGGCTTCACCTTCTGGCTCGGGATGGGCGTCGTCCTGGGCCTCAGCCTCATCGTCGAGGCCGGCCAGCTCGCCGCCCTCACCTTCACCAGCATCGCGCTGAACCAGGGGGTCGGCTTCGGCGCCCTCCTCGCCGTGGTGGCCTACCTGCTCTGGGTCTCTCTCAAGCGCCGCCACGTCCGGGTGAAGAGCTGGCGGCTCGAACTGCCGGGCGCCTCGGTCTCTCTGAGCCAGATGGTGGTGGGCATCGGCGACGTCTGCGCGGCGGCCGCGACCCTCTACGTGCTGCTACCAGCGGGCACCTCCATCGGCTTCACCACCTTCGTGGCGATCTACGTCCTGGCGGCCATGCTGGGCATCGCCTCGAACGCGCCGGGCGGCATCGGGGTGTTCGAGGCGACGATCCTCCTCGCGCTGTCGAGCCTGCCCCGGGACCAGGTGCTCGGATCGCTGCTGCTGTTCCGGGTCTGCTATTATCTCGTGCCCTTCGTCATCGCGCTGGCCATGTTGACCGTCTACGAGATCGTCAAGCGCACCCGGGACGCGCGGGCCTGAGGCGCGGAGCTGAGCCGGGAGGGTCCGCATGGCACGGGGCGCACGCCGATCATCCTGGACCGCCGCCACCATCGCGACGGTGGGACTCGGGGTGTTCGCGGCCGGACGGGGAACCCTCGACGGACCGATGATCGCGGCTTCCCTGGTCGTCCTCTGCCTCGGCGGCGTCATCGGCAGCCTCGGGCGGGCCCGCATCGTGCGGGTGACCGAGAGCCCCGGGGCCAGCCGGCATTCGGTGGCGGAAGCGCTCCTCGCCAACATTCCCGATCCCGTCATCCTCGTGGATCGCCGTGCGGTGGTGATCGAGGTCAATCCCGCCGCCCGGGCGCTGCTGCCGGCCCTGAAGCTGCGCCACCCGCTCTCCTTCGCCCTGCGGGCCCCCGACGTCCTCGACGGGATCGAGGAGGTGCTGCGCACCGGCGCCCCGCTCAAGACGCTCTACGCCACGCGCGTCCCCACCGAGCGCGCCTTCGAGGTGCAGATCGGCGCCCTGCCGATGCCGGACGGGGTGGTGGGCGGGCAGCCCAACGTGGTGCTGTTCCTGCGCGACCTCACCTCGGCCCGGCGCCTGGAGGCGACGCGGGTCGATTTCGTCGCCAATGCCAGCCACGAGTTGCGCACGCCGCTGGCCTCGCTGCTGGGCTTCATCGAGACGCTGCAGGGCCCGGCCCGCAACGACCCGCCGGCGCGCGAACGCTTTCTCGGCATCATGAAGACCCAGGCGCAGCGGATGGCGCGCCTCGTCGACGACCTCCTGTCGCTGTCGCGGATCGAGCTGCGCGAGCACGTTCCGCCGACGCGCCCCGTCGACCTGACCCGGATCGCCCGGCAGATGGTGGACACGCAGGGGCCGCTGGCCCGCGACCGCGGCGTGGTGCTGAGCATCGCCGCCGAGGGCGCCTTCCCCATCCTGGGCGAGCGCGACGAGCTGCTGCGGGTGGTCGAGAACCTGATCGAGAACGCGGTGAAGTACGGCGGCAGCGGGGGGCGCGTCGAGGTCGCGCTTCGGCGCCAGACCGAGGCGGCCAGCGGGCGGACGAGCATCGAGCTCGCCGTGCGCGACCACGGGCCGGGGATCGCGGCCGAGCACATCCCGCGCCTGACCGAACGGTTCTACCGGGTCGACGTCGCCTCCAGCCGCGACCAGGGCGGGACCGGCCTCGGCCTCGCCATCGTCAAGCACATCGTCAACCGGCACCGGGGCCGCCTGCTGATCGAGAGCGTGCCCGACGCGGGCACCACCGTGCGGGCGATTTTTCCGGAATTCGAGGCCGTCGAGCCCCCGGACGTCCTCGCCGAGCCGGCCTAGAGCGTTTTCAAGAAAGGGGGATGCCGGCTCGCGTGAAGACAACGCGACCACACAATAAGAAAGGGCATTTTCGGTGATCCGGAAATCACCGAAAATGCTCTAGCGGAACGGCGGCTCGTCGAAGCTGCGCAGTTTGCGCGAATGCAGGCCGTGGCGCTCGGCCCGCAGGTTGTCGAGGGCGGCGAGGCCGATGAGCAGGTGCTCGGCCACCGCCCGCTCGTAGAAGGCGTTGGCGGCGCCGGGCAGCTTGATCTCGCCGTGGAGCGGCTTGTCGGAGACGCAGAGCAGCGTGCCGTAGGGAACTCGCAGGCGATAGCCCTGCGCCGCGATGGTGCCGCTCTCCATGTCGACGCCGATGGCGCGGGACAGGTTGATGCGCCGCCGCTCCTGGCTGAAGCGGAGCTCCCAGTTGCGGTCGTCGTAGGTGACGACCGTGCCCGTCCGGAGCCGCCGCTTCAGGTCCTCGCTGCGCTCGCCGGTGACGTGGGCGGCCGCCGCCTGGAGGGCGAGCTGCACCTCGGCCAGCGCCGGCACCGGCACGTCCGGCGGCACGAGTTCGTCGAGGATGCGGTCGCGGCGGAAATAGCCGTGGGCGAGGACGTAGTCGCCGATGGTCTGCGACTGGCGCAGGCCGCCGCAATGGCCGACCATGAGCCAGCAATGCGGGCGCAGGACCGCGAGGTGGTCGGTGATCGTCTTCGCGTTGGACGGGCCGACGCCGATGTTCACCAGGGTCGTGCCCTGCTGGCTGCCGTCGGGCCCCCGGGCCACGAGGTGGTAGGCCGGCATCTGGTACTTGTGCCAGGGCGAGGCGGCGATCAGCGCGGCCGGGTCGACGGTGGCGGCCTCCGCCCGCGAGACGGTGACGCCGCCCGGCAGGATCATCCGCTCGAACCCCTCGTCGCCGCGCGCCAGGCGCTCCAGGCCGTGGCGGATGAAGCCGTCGACGTAGCGGTGGTAGTTGGTCAGCAGGATCCAGGGCTGCACGTCGCCCCAGTCGCTGCCGGTGTAGTGCACCAGGCGCCGGAGCGAGTAGTCGGTCCGGATCGCGTCGAAGAGGGCGAGCGGGCGCGGCGCGTCGGGCAGGTCCTGCCAGAGCCCGTCCGCGATCTCGTCGCCCACCACCGAGAGCAGCGGCACCGGGAAGTAGGTGGCGAGGTCCCGCGGGGTGACGCCGCTGCGCCCGAGATCGGCGCCCGGCTCGATCACGTAGGGATACGGGATCTCCTGGGCGCTGAGGCCGACCTCCAGGGTGACGGCGTAGTCCCGAACCAGGGGCCGCAACTGCTCCAGCAGGTAGCCGCGAAAATGGTCCGGCTGGGTCACGGTGGTAGCGTAGGTGCCCGGCGCCTGGAGCTTGGCCGTGGCCCGGGAGACCTGCGGCATCGGCCCGGCCGGCTGGTAGGTGAGGCGCAGTTCCGGATAGCGGAACTGCAGCCGCTCCGTCGCGTCCGGCGGCGGGCCGCCATCGAGATAGCGCGCGAGGGCCGAACGCAACGCCGCGATCGCCCCCGCATGGAGCGCCGCCAGGCGTTCCACCGCGGTCTCGGCATCGGAGACGGATTCCATCGGTCGCAACTCGTCGCGGATCACGGTGACTCCTGCCCAGGCGCTCGGTCCCCAGGGTCTTACACCGGGCGAACCCGGGAGGCGAACGCGGGACGGATCGGGGATTTTTATCAACCGTCATCGCGGCCTGGGCGATTCCGAATTGCCGCTTGGCTCCAATACAACCATTTCGTTTCGCCTCCGATTCCCTTAACATATGCAAGGTATCCGTTTCGTCCGGAAGAGACGAAGACTGGGTCCTCGGACTGGCATAAGCGGCGACGACAGGGAGAACAGGGCGTCGATGCTCACAGTCTTCGGGTGCTCCATTACCGAACATGATCCGTGGCTGCTGACGCTCGCGGCGATCATTTGCGCCCTGGCCGCGACGTCTACGGTCGCGCTTCTGCACCACGCGAAGCAGACCCGGATCGGCTGGCGCAGCGGATGGGTCGGGGTCGCGGCGGTCGCCGGCGGCTCGGGGATCTGGGCGACGCATTTCCTCAGCATGCTGGCCTCCGATCCGGGCCTGGTCGCGGCCTATGCGGTCGGCCTGACGGTGCTGTCGCTGGTGTTCGGCATCGGGGTGAGCGGGATCGGCCTCGCGACCGCGGCGTTCTGGAGCGCCCGCAGCGCCCCCCTGGTCGGGGGGGCCATCGTGGGCCTCGGCATCGCCGCGATGCACTACACCGGGATGGCGGCCTATCAGGTCGCCGGGCGCATGGTCTGGAATCCAGCGCTGGTGGCGCTCTCCGTCGCCGTGGGCGTCGGGCTCGCCATGGCGGCCCTGGGGATCGGGCTGACCAGCGCACGCGCACGGGGTCGGGTCGTCGGGGCCGCGCTCCTCGCGGGCGCGATCTGCGGCCACCACATCCTCGGCATGCTGGCCCTGACGGTGATGCCGGATCCCTCGGTCGTCGTGCCCGAAGAGACGGTCCCCTCGCTCTGGCTCGCCCTCCCGGTGGGGCTCGCGAGCCTGACGATCCTCCTGATGGCCTGCACGACCCTGGTGCTCGACCTGCGCGACCGCCAGCGCGAGGTCTATCGCGGACGCCTGCACAGCCTCGCCAACGCCGCCGTCGAGGGCCTGGTGATCTGCCAGGACGGCGTCATCGTCAGCGCCAACGACAGCTTCGCGGCCCTGGCCGGCGGCGAGGCGAAGGCCCTGGCCGGATTGCCCCTGGCGCAGTTCGTTCCCGACAGCGCGACCCGCGGCAGCCTCGCCGACCACCCCGACGACGGGGTCGAGGGGACCCTGTACCGGCTCGACGGGTCCGACCTCCCGGTCCAGCTCATCATGCGCCCGGTCGCCTATGGGCGGACGCCGCACGTCGCCCTGGCGGTGCGGGACCTCACGACGCGGCGGCGGGCCGAGCGCCAGATCCGGTTCCTCGTCGGGCACGATCTCCTGACCGGATTGCCGAACCGCCGGCATTTCCAGGACTGCCTGGACCGGAACATCCGGCAGGCGGGCAGCGGGCGCCTGGCGCTCCTCCACATCAACCTCGATGGGTTCAAGGAAATCAACGATCTCTTCGGAAACCCGATCGGGGATGCCACCCTGGTGCGGGTCGCCCGCCTCGTCGGCGGCCTCCTGGACGACACCCAGACGATGGCGCGGATCGGCGGCGACGAGTTCGCCGTGCTGACGCCCTGCACCCACGCGGTGACGGCCGGCCGCCTCGCCGAGACCATCCGGGCGACCCTCCAGGCCGCGGCCGAGAGCGCGCTCCAGGGTGAGCCCGTGCCGGCCGCCACCATCGGCATCGCGGTGTTCCCGGACGACGCGCGCGACCGCAACGACCTCGTGAACGCGGCCGATACGGCGCTCCTCCTGGCGAAGTCCGAGGGGCGGGACACCTACCGCTTCTTCGAGGCGTCCATGGGACAGGATGTGCGCGAGCGCCGCCTCCTGGAGAAGCAGCTGCGCCGCGCCCTGGCGGAGGACCAGCTGCGCCTGGTCTACCAGCCGCAGATCGAGACCCGCTCCGGGACGGTGATCGGCTTCGAGGTCCTGCTGCGCTGGCACCAGCCCGGGCGCGGGCTGGTCTCGCCGGCGCTCTTCATCCCCATCGCCGAGGAGAGCGGTCTGATCCGGGAGATCGGCGCCTGGGTGCTGCGGGAGGCCTGCCGGGAGGCCGCACGCTGGGAGGTACCCCTGGCGGTCGCGGTCAACGTCTCGGGGGTCCAGGTCCATGATTCCGGCTTCGCGCCGGCCGTCCAGGCGATCCTGGCCGAGACTGGCCTCGATCCGGCGCGCCTCGAACTCGAGATCACCGAGACCGCCCTGATCCGCGATCCCGAGCGGGCCCTGACCAACCTGCGTCGGCTGAAGGCGCTGGGGCTGCGCCTCGCCATGGACGATTTCGGTACCGGCTACTCGTCCCTCTCGAACCTGCGGCTCTTCCCCTTCGACACCATCAAGATCGACGGCTCCTTCATCGCGACCGTCGATTCGAACCCGCAGGCGGCCGCCATCGTGCGCTCCGTGCTCGGGCTCGGCGCCGGCCTCGGGCTGCCGGTCATCGCCGAAGGGGTGGAGACCGCCGAGGAGCTCGGCTTCCTCGTCACCGAGAAGTGCCACGCCGCGCAGGGCTACTTCATCGGCCGGCCCGGCCCCATCAGCGAGTTCGCGCAGCAGACCCGCGGCGCCCGGCAACGGTCGTCGGTCGCCGCCTGAGCGGCGGCGACCCGCCCGCTCCCGGTCTCGGCTTGCTCCCGGTCTCGGCTTGCCCGAAACGAGAGGCCCGGCGCTTCAACCCGCGCCGGGAGGAGAGGCGCCGCGCATGCACGACGAGACCGACCATCGTCCCGGTGAGGTGGCGATCCCGCTGCCCGACGCCTTCGACGCCGGGCTCTACTTCATCGGCCGCGTCCGCACGCCCTGGGCCACGCGCGGCGAGTGCCCGAAGAACGGCCTGAAGACCGACGCGGTCTGCACGCTCGCCGTCGATGCGCCCTTCGCCGAGGCCCTCCAGAACGTCGAGGGCGCGAGCCACCTCATCGTCCTCTACTGGATGGACGAGGCCGCCCGGGACCTCGCGCTGCAGCGCCCCCGCCATGCGGAGGGCAGCCGGGGCACCTTCTCCCTGCGCTCGCCGGCGCGCCCGAACCCCATCGCCCTCTCGGTGGTCGAGCTCCTGGCGCGGGACGGGGCGAGCCTGCGGGTGCGCGGTCTCGATTGCCGCGACGGCACCCCGCTCCTCGACATCAAGCCCTATTTCGCGTCGACGGATTCGCGCCCCGGCGCCACGGTGGACCGGGCCGGGACGAGCCCGCGCTGACGCGGTGCCCGCCCGCGGATCCGCGGATCAGCCCGCGGGCGCCTCGGCACCGTGGACCTGCCCGTCCGCGCCGTGGACCTTGCGCGGAGTGCCCTTCGGCGGCGCCTTGATCCGGTACCAGCCGACATAGAGGGCGGGCAGGAAGAACAGCGTCAGGAAGGTGGCCGCCAGGATGCCGCCGATCATCGCGTAGGCCATCGGTCCCCAGAACACCTCGCGGGCGATGGGGACGAGGCCGAGGCTGGCCGCCGCCGCGGTCAGCAGGATCGGGCGCATGCGGTGGCAGGTGGCATCCACCACCGCGTCCCAAGGCGCCAGCCCGTCGCGCTCGTACTCGTCGATCTGGGTCACCAGGATCACCGAGTTGCGGACGATGATGCCGATCAGCGCCAGCACACCCAGGATCGCCACGAAGCCCATGGGCTTGTTGAAGGTGAGGAGCGCGATGGCGACGCCGATGAGTCCGAGCGGCGCCACGCTGGCCACCAGGAAGAGCTTCTGGAAACTCTGGAGCTGGATCATCAGGAACATCGCCATGGTGAGGAGCATCACCGGCGCCACCGCGGCGATGGGCCCCTGGCCCTTGGCGCTCTCCTCCACCGCCCCGCCCACCGCCAGGACGTAGCCGTCGGGCAGGGACCTGCCGAACGCGGTGATCGTCTCGTCGAGCTGGGCGACCACCGTGGCGGGCTGGGTGTCGTCCGCGATCGAGGCCCGCACCGTGATGGTCGGCAGGCGGTCGCGGCGCCAGACGATGGGCTGCTCCAGTTCGTACCCGATGGTGGCGAAGGCCAGGAGCGGCACCACGCTGCCATTGGCCAGCGGCACCTGCAGGCTCTGCAGCGTGTCGAGGGAGTTGCGCTCCACGGCCTGCGCGCGGGCGACCACGTTGACGAGGTAGATCGAGTCGCGGACCTGGGTGATCGACCGGCCGCCGACGATGCCGTTGAGCAGTCCGGCGATGTCCTCCGAGGTCACGCCGAGCTGGCGCGCCTTGTCCTGGATGATGTCGACCTTGAGCACCTTGCCGGGCTCGTTCCAGTCGAAGGTCGGCACATCGAGATGCGGGTTGGCGCCGACGATGTTGCCGAGGGTGAGCGCCTGAGCCCGCAGGGTCTGCAGGTCGGGGCCGCTGAGGCGGTACTGCACCGGACGCCCCACGGGGGGGCCGAGGTCGAGGGAGTGGATGAGGAAGTCGGTGCCGACGAACTGCTCGCGGGCGAGCTTGTCGAGCTTCAGCTTCATGCGCTCGCGCGCCTCGATGGACTTCGTCTCGATCACGATCTGGCCGAAGAAGGCGTTCCCGAGCTGCTGGTCGAGGGGCAGGTAGAAGCGCACCGCGCCCTGACCGACATAGGACGACCAGCGTACGATCTCGGGGTCGCCCACCAGGGTCGCCTCGAAGCGGTCCATCTGGCCCTTGGTCTCGGCGATGCTGGCGTTCTGCGGCAGCGTCATGTCGACGAGGAGTTCGGGCCGGTCGGAGGCCGGGAAGAACTGCTGCTGGACGAAGCCCATGCCGACGATCGCCGCGCCGAGCATGCCGACGCAGGCCGCGACGGTGGTCCAGCGCCAGCGCATGGCGCCCAGCAGCAGGCCGGTGAAGATCCGCATGGACCGGCTCGGGGCGCCGTGGTCCTTGTGCTTCATCTGCTTCGGCAGGAGCTTCACCCCGATCAGGGGCGCGAACAGCACCGCCACCACCCAGGAGACCAGGAGCGAGGCGGCGATGACGACGAAGAGCGAGTAGGTGTACTCGCCCGCCGACGAGCCGTTGAAGCCGATGGGCAGGAAGCCCGCCACCGTCACCAGGGTGCCGGTGAGCATCGGGAAGGCGGTGGAGGTGTAGGCGAAGGTGGCGGCCTTCTTCAGGCTGTCGCCGACCTCCAGCCGCGCGACCATCATCTCGACGGTGATCATGGCGTCGTCCACGAGGAGGCCCAGCGCGATGATGAGCGCGCCGAGCGAGATGCGCTGGAGCGTGACGCCCATCACCTGCATGACTACGAACACGATGGCGAGCACCAGCGGGATCGACAGCGAGACCACGAGGCCGGCGCGCCAGCCGAGCGAGATGAAGCTGACCGCGAGCACGATCACCACGGCCTCGACGAGCGCCTTGGTGAATCCGCCCACCGCTTCCTCGACGATCTTGGGCTGGTCCGAGACGAGGTGGATGCCGACGCCCACCGGCAATTCGCCCTCGAGCTTGCGCATCCGCTCCTTCAGGTCGTGCCCGAAGGTGAGCAGGTTGCCCGAGGGCTGCATCGCGATGGCGAGGCCGATGGCCGGCTGGCCGTTGAAACGGAACAGGTCGGTCGGCGGGTCGGTGAAGCCGCGGGAGATCTCGGCGACGTCGGAGAGGCGGAAGAAGCGATCGTTCACCCGCAGGTTCACGGCGCGCAGGCTCTCCTCGTTGACGAACTGGCCGCCCACCCGAACGGAGACCCGTTCGGGGCCCGCCTGGATCACGCCCGAGGGCGCGATGGCATTCTGCGACTGCAGGGTGCGGATGACCGAGTTGGTGTCGAGGCCGAGGCCGGCGAGCTTGCGGGTGGAGAAGTCGAGGTAGATCACCTCGTCCTGGGCGCCGAGGAGCTGCATCTTGCCCGCAGACGGCACCTTCTTCACCTCGGCGCGGACGCGCTCGACGTAGTCGCGCAGCTGCCGCGGGGTCACGCCGTCGGCCGTGAAGGCGTAGACGTTGCCGAACACGTCACCGAACTCGTCGTTGAAGAACGGACCCTGGATGCCCTGCGGGAACGTGCCCTGGATGTCGCCGATGCGCTTGCGGACCTGGTAGAAGATCGCCGGGATGGTCTTGGGCGGCGTCGTCTCGCGCAGCTGCACGAACACCGTGGCCTGGCCCGGCGTGGTGTAGCTGCGGCTGAAATCGACGGCATCGATCTGCTGCACTTCCTTCTCGATCCGCTCGGTGACCTGATCGAGGGTGTCGCTGATGGTGGCGCCCGGCCAGCGCGCCTGCACGATCATGGTCTTGATCGCGAAGGGCGGGTCCTCCTCGCGGCCGAGGCGCTCGTAGGCCAGGAAGCCGGCCACCACCGAGATCAGCATCAGGAACCAGACGAAGGAGCGATGCTCCAAGGCCCATTCGGAGAGATTGAAGGACTTCACGGGTTTGCTCTCGCCTCACCGGGATGGCGGCTGATCATGGATGGCGGCGGTGCCCGGGCTCAGGGCACCGGGTCGGGCAAGCGCACGGCCTGCCCCTCCTGGAGCGAGTGGACCCCGGCCAGGACCACCCGCTCTCCGGCGTTCAGGCCCGTGCCGATGCTCACGCGCTCCGGGTCGCGGCGGGTGACGGTGACCGGCCGCTTGCGCACGCTCTTCCCGTCCGGCGCGACGACCCAGACCGCGTCGCGGCCGTCCTCAGTCAGCACCGCGGCGGCGGGCAGGTCGACGTGAGGCGCCTCGGCCCGCGCCAGGGTGACGGTGAGGGTCGAGCCCAGCCGGAAGGCCTCGGAGGGCTTGAGCAGGGTCATGAGGATGCGCCGGGTGCGCGTGGTCTGGTCGGCGAAGGGGGCGATCTCGCGCACCCGCGCCGTCGCCGTCACGTCCGGGGCGCTCTGGAGCGCCACCATGAACTGGGCATCCGTGGGCATCGTCCCGACGAGCTCCTCGGGGATGTCCACCACGGCCTCGCGCTCCTCGGGGCGGGCCAGGGTCGCCACGGCCTGGCCCGCGCTGAGCACCTGCCCGACCTCGGCGCTGCGTACCGTGACGACGCCGTCGAAATCCGCGTGCAGCTCGGTGTAGCCCATCTGGTCCCGGGCCCGCTGCAGGTTCGCCTCCGCCTGGGAGACGCGGGCCTGGGCGGTGTCGCGGCTCGCCACGGCGGTATCGAGCTGGGCCTGGGTGACGTTGCCGCCGGCCAGCAGGCGCCGGCGCCGCGATTCCGTGGCGCTCGCGTTCTCGGCCTGCGCCCTCGCGTCGGCGAGGTCCGCCTCGGCGCGGGTCAGGGCGAAGCGCGTCACCACCGGATCGAGGGCGGCGATGCGCTGGCCCTTGTGGACGATGTCGCCCACGGTGACGTCGCGGGCGATCATCCGGCCGGCGATCTGGAAGCCGATCTCCGACTGGTAGCGGGGGGCCACGACCCCCGCGAAGGGGCCGAAGACCTGGGCCGCTACCGGCTTCACGACCCGGTACAGGACCGGCCGTACGGGTGGCGGCGGGGCCGTCTCCTCGGCGGCCTGGCAGGCGCCGAGGGGCGAGACGAGCGCCAGGGCGCCCAGGGTTGACCGGAGCAGGGTCGGGCGGATCATCGCGCCGCCTCCAGGGTCTGCGAGACGGCAACGGTCTGGCCCGGGCGCAGGAGCTGGATGCCCGCGATGACGACCTCCTCGCCGGGCTCGACGCCGCCCTTGAGCGCGATGGTGTTGGGCCCGTAGCGCTCGATCACGACCGGACGGGGCGCGACGGTGCTGTGGGTGGGATCGCGGACCCAGACGGCCGGGGCGTTCTCCCAGCGGTAGAGGGCCGACCAGGGCAGCACGATCGCCTGGCGCGGCCGGAACTTGCCGGTGCCGACCACGATGGCGCCGAGGCTCATGGCCTGGGGCGTCGCGTCGAGCCCGACCTTGACCCGGACCGTGCCGGAGGCGGCATCGACGCTGGGCGAGATCTCGCGTACCCGGCCGGTCGCCTTGACCCGCGGGTCGGCCTGCAGCGTCACCTCCACGGTCTTGCTCTCGGGGGGCGCGGCCAGCACCGCCTCGAAGATGTTGAAGACCGCGTCGCGGGGGCCGTCCTGGGCCATCGCCAGCACCGTCTGGCCGGTCTGCACGACCTGGCCGACTTCGAAGGTCCGGCTGAGGACGATGCCGTCCACGCCCGCCTTCAGGTCCGTGTAGGAGTACTGCTCCTCGGCGCTTCCGAGGGCGGCCTTGGCGGAATCCACCGAGGCCTGCGTGGTGCGCAGCTGCTGTTCGGCATCGTCGTAGCTCGGGCGGGTGGTGTAGCCACTGGCGAGGAGCTGCTCCTGACGCTTGAAGTTCAGCTTGGCCTGGGTCAGCAGCGCCTCGGCCGAGGTGAGCGCGGCCTGGGCGTTGTTGAGGTTGGCGCGCTGCTCCTGGGGATCGAGCTTGGCCAGCACCCGATCGGCGGTGACGTGGTCGCCGACCTCCACGAGGCGCTGCGCGATCTTGCCGTTGGTCCGAAAGGCCACGTTGACCTGGGACTGGGCCTGGATATCCCCGGTGAAGATCAGGTCGGAGGCGATCGTGGTGGCGCGCGCCACGGCCGTGCGCACGACGGCGACGGCGGGGCTTGCCGGCTTCCCCGTCTCCCTGGCCGTTTCCCCGGCCACCGCCTCGCCGCCCCGGGCCGGCGCCAGCGCGACGGCACAAACCGCGAGCACGAAGGCCACGCCCGCGCACCTGCGCGGCCACACCCTCAGCCTACCCACCATCGCGTCCTCGAACTCGAAAAGGCCCTCTCTGGCGTCACCCATATCGGCTCCGCTACCGACCGTCCAGACGGTTTCTTTTTTCGGCGAACCGTCTTCCCGCCGCCGTCGTTCCCCGATATCCCATTGTCGTTTCCCGATCTTCGCGCCGGCTCTGGCAACAGATCTCCCGCCCTCGAAACCGCCGGTGAACCGGCTGGATCGTCGATGATGAAGGCGCGTACCCGCCGCGAAGACCGACCGGTGGTCATCCTGGATGCCGCCGAACGCCTGATCCGGCGCATGGGCACCCGGACGCTCACCATCGACGCGGTGGCGGCCGAGGCCTCGCTCAGCAAGGGGGGCGTGCTGCATCACTACGCCTCGAAGGACGCACTGATCTCCGCGCTGGCCGAGCGCAAGCTGCGGGAGATCCGCGAGAGCGTGGCCGCGCACGAGGTCGAGCAGGGTCCGGGTCCGGCCGCACTCCCCCTCGCCCTGATCGCGCATGCCCGTCAGGTCTACGCCGACGAGGACGGGTTTCCCCGCGCGCTCCTGCTGGCCTCGGCGGAAAACCCCGAGGCCTTCGCGGGCTTCAACGCCTTCCTGAAGCAGCGCCTCGCCCAGATGGAGGACGTGGCCTGCTGCCCGGGGGCCGGCGCGATGCTGACCTTCGCCACCCTGGGCTTGCTGCTCAGCCGCACCCTGGGCTTCCACTGTCTCGAGGGCGCGGAACTGGAGAAGCTGTTCGACGCCATGGAGAGCGCCGCCCGGAGCCTGCCGAAGCCGATCCCGGCCTGAAGCCGCACGCGCGCCGCGCGTGCGTTTCTTGAACCTTGAGGAGTGAACGGCGACACAGACCTCTGCCGCGTAGCGATGCCGACGCGTTTCGGTCGCCGGCCGACCGGGCCTCCCTTACGCCGGGAGCGCGCCGGCGGAAGGCACGCGGGACGCCCCCCCCTACGACATTGGCCGGTGCCGCCCGCCTCCGGCGACAGCCACATCCTGGCGCAGGAGGATGCCCAAGGCTTCGAACTCCTGCACACGCCGTATTGCGGCGGGCAGCCGGGTCGGACGATCGACCGGATCGTCGCCCGCCACGCGGCGCTGTCGAAAGCCGAGGTCGAGGTCACCGCCGCGACGGCCGAACGGGTGCCCGGTCAGGCCGCCCGTTCGGCCATGGCTGCGAAGACCAGGGCGTGACGGGCCGCGAGGGCGTCGATGTCGGTGGAGTAGCCGCCGCCGATCACCCCGACGAAGGGAATGCCCCGCCGATGCGCCTCGCCGACAACGAAGCGGTCGCGCGCCAGCAGGCCCGCATCGGTGAGATCGAGGCGGCCGAGCCGGTCGTCGCGATGGGGGTCGACGCCGGCATTGTAGAAGACGATGTCGGGGCGGATCGCATCGAGCAGCGGCCCGACATGGGCCGCCAGCACCGCAAGATAGCCGGCATCGTCGACGCCGTCGGGCAGGCCGACATCGCGGTCGCCGGCGATCTTGCGCGTCGGGTAGTTCTTCTCGGCGTGGATCGAGAGGGTGAAGAGATCGGGTGTGCCGCCGAGGCAATCGGCGGTGCCGTCGCCCTGGTGGACGTCGCAATCCACCACCAGGGCACGGGCGATGGTGCCTTCGGCGTGCAGCGTGCGCGCGGCCACCGCCACGTCGTTGAAGATGCAGAAGCCAGCGCCGGTCTCGCGGCGGGCATGGTGGCTGCCGCCGTCAGTGCTGCCCGCGAGGCCGTGCGCCAGGGCGAGGCGGGCCGCCAGCAGCGTCCCCCCCACCGAGGCGCAGGAACGGGCGACCACCGAGGCGCCCACGGGCAGGCCGATGGTGCGCTCGATCTCGCGGGAGACGTCGAGGGCGAGCACGGCCTCCACGTAGGCGCGGTCGTGGGCCGCGGCGAGGAGATCGGCCCCGGCGGGCTCCGGCCGCGCGAAGCCGCCCGGCACCAGTCCCTGCTCCACCAGCAGCGCGGCCAGGCGCCCATACTTGCGCATCGGGAAGCGATGGCCTTCGGGCAGGGTCGCCTCGTAGGCCGGGTGGAAAACGATGGGCAGGCTCATCGCGACAGGCTCATGCGAGATCCGCGATCAGCCGGTCCGCGAGGGCGAGCCCGCTGTCGAAGGCGGCCTCGATGCGCGGCCCGAGGCAGCCGTCGCCGGCATAGCCGAGACGCCGGCCCGGATCGTAGAGACAGGGGGCGCCGCAGGTCTCCTCCACGAGGGCGTAGCGCCAGCGATGGGCGCGGGCCTGCAAGGGGATGACGGGGTCGCCGAACAGGTCGCCCAGGGCGGCAAGCAGCGCGGCCCGCACCGCCTCCGGGGCCTCTTCGAGATGCGTCTTCGACCAGTCCGGCGTGGCATGGACGGTGTAGGCGACGGGCGCGGTCGGGCGCCCGGGCTTCGCGCCCTCGCGGAACATCGCGGCGACCGGCCCGTCCGCGGGGCGCAGGACGTCGCCCGGGAGGGGCAGGTCTTGCGCGCAGGCCAGCATCAGCGACCAGCAGGGCGCGTAGGTCGCCCGCTCCACCCCGGGCAGGGCGAGACCACTCACGGCGAGGAGGCGCAGGGCCTGCGGGCCCGGCAGCGTCAGGGCGACCGCGTCGAAGAGCCGGTCCTCGCCGGCCTCCGCCAGGGTGAGTCGCCAGCCGCCGTCGGTGCGCGCCAGGGCGGTGACGGTGCGCCCGACCTGTACGTCGAGGCCGGCGAGGAGGTCGCGCACGGGCGCGGTCATATCGGGCACGGCGGTGACGCTGCCGGGCGCATCGTAGGGCGCGACGCGGCCGCTGGCCGCCCAGTCGGCGAGGCGGGCGCGGAAGGCGGGTCCGTGCGCCCGCATCACCTGCGCGCCGTGGTCGAAGCTGAGGCCGGTCTCGTCGTCGCGGCGGTTCGCCATGCGGCCCCCCGGCTGCCGGCCCTTGTCGAACAGGGCGACGGAGAACCCGGCCGCGTAGAGCGCGCGTGCCGCGCTCGCCCCTGCCATCCCGGCCCCCACGATCGCCACACGCGCCGGTCTCGCCCCTTGCACCGGTTCCGCCACCCGCATCCCCCCCTCGTGATCCGGGGCTGTCATACGACTGAAGCATCACGGCTGTTAGGGGCGCTGTGCAGCCGGGGACGCGACGCGGTGTCCAACCCGCGCCGGGCTGCGATGGTGGGGTTTCGCGAACGGGGGACGTCGCGGATGTGGGACCAGGCGCTGCAGGATCTGTCGGAGCCGGGCGCCACGGCCGCCCTCTGGCTATGCGTCGCCCTGACCTGCATCAACCTCGTGGGCATCGCGGTGGCGGCCCTGCGGATCGGGCGGCGCAACGGCGCGTCGGTGTTTCCGAGCGCCGCCCCGATCTCCCTGGTGCGACCGGTCTGCGGCGTCGAGGCCTTCAGCGAGGAATTACTGACGCGCGGCTTCCATCTCGCCCATCCCGACTACGAGCTGATCTTCTGCGTCGCCCACGGGGCCGACCCCATCGTGCCGTTGCTGGAGCGCCTGATGGCGGCGTATCCCCGCGTGCCCGCCCGCCTGATCGTCGGCGACGAGCGGATCAGCGACAACCCGAAGCTGAACAATTGCGTGCGCGGCTGGGAGGCGGCCCGCCACGACTGGGTGGTGCTGGCCGACTCGAACGTCGCGATGCCGCCGGACTACCTGCAACAGCTGCAGGCGGCCTGGCGCCCGAACACCGGCCTCGTCTGCTCGACGCCGATCGGGGCCCGCCCCGCGGGCCTGTTCGCCGCGGTGGAATGCGCCTTCCTCAACACCCTGCAGGCGCGCTGGCAATATACCGGCGAGGCCCTCGGCCTCGGCTTCGCCCAGGGCAAGAGCATGCTCTGGCACAAGCCCTTCCTGGAGGCCCGCGGCGGCATCCGGGCGCTCGCGTCCGAGATCGCCGAGGATGCGGCGGCGACGAAGCTCGTGCGCGCGGCGGGGGCGCAGGTGCATCTCGTGGCCGTCCCCTTCGACCAGCCCCTCGGGCAGCGCACCCTCGCCGAGGTCTGGTCCCGGCAGCTGCGCTGGGCGCGCCTGCGCCGGGTCACCTTCCCGCTCTTCTTCGCCCCCGAGATCGGCTGCGGCCCGCTCCTGCCCTTCGCGGCCGCCCTCGCGGCCGCGCCGTCCATCCCCTTGGCCGGCCTCCTCCTCGGGCTCACAGGCCTGTGGTACGGGGCCGAGATCGCCCTGGCCGTCCGGGCGCGCTGGTACCGGCACCCCCGTCTGCTCCTGGCCTTCCTGATCCGCGACGCCCTGGTTCCCGCCCTGTGGGTGAGCGCTTGGCTGCGGGGCGCCATCGTCTGGCGCGGCAATCCCATGGACATCCGGACGAAGGCCTCCGAGCCCTCCCGGCGCAACCCCTGGCGCCGCCCGCGGCCCCGCGCCAGCGCCGCCTGAACGCGCCGGTGCCAGTCCTCCGTCCGACGCGAGGGCACGGCAGCGCTCTTGCTTCAAGCTCCCCCGCCCGCGACGGGCGGACGGAGCCAGGGCGATGCAGACCGAGACGAGCGGCCTCCACAGGGGCCTGAACGCCTTCCACCTATGGGGCATCGCAGTCGGGCTCGTCGTTTCGGGCGAGTATTTCGGCTGGAGCTACGGCTGGGCCTCCGCCGGGACCCTGGGCTTCCTCATCACCACCACGGCCGTGGCGGCGATGTACGTCGCCTTCATCTTCAGCTTCACCGAACTCACCACGGCGATCCCGCAGGCCGGCGGCCCCTTCGCCTACAGCCGGCGCGCCTTCGGGCCGGTGGGCGGCTGCATCGCCGGCTACGCCACGCTGATCGAGTTCGTGTTCGCCCCGCCCGCCATTGCCCTGGCGATCGGCGCTTATCTCAACGTGCAGTTCCCGGGCCTCGATCCGAAGCACGCGGCTTTGGGCGCCTACCTCGTCTTCATGTCCCTCAACATCGTCGGCGTGCAGATCGCCGCGACCTTCGAGCTGTTCGTGACGATCCTGGCGGTGGCCGAACTCTTGGTCTTCATGGGCGTCGTCGCCCCGGCCTTCGCCTGGTCGCACTTCGCCGCCCACGGCTGGGCCGGCGCGGACCGGTTCGGCCTGCCGGCGATCGGCGGCATGTTCGCCGCGATCCCGTTCGCCATCTGGTTCTTCCTCGCCATCGAGGGCGTGGCGATGGCCGCCGAGGAGGCCAAGGACCCCAAACGCACCATCCCCGTCGCCTACATCACGGGCGTGCTGACCCTGACGGTCCTGGCCTTCGGCGTGATGCTCTTCGCCGGCGGCTCGGGCGACTGGCGGACCCTGAGCAATCTCAACGATCCCCTCCCCCAGGCGATGAAGGGCGTGGTGGGGGAATCCAGCGGCTGGCTGCATATGCTGGTCTGGCTCGGCCTGTTCGGCCTCGTCGCCTCGTTCCACGGCATCATCATGGGCTACTCGCGCCAGATCTACGCCCTGGCCCGGGCCGGCTTCCTGCCCCGCGGACTCGCCCGATTGCACCCGCGCTTCCGCACGCCGCACGTCGCCACCCTCGCCGGGGGCGTCGTCGGGATCGCGGCGATCTACAGCGACAACCTGGTGACCATCGCGGGGCAGTCGCTCACCGCCAGCATCGTCACCATGGCGGTGTTCGGCGCGCTGGTGATGTACGGGATGAGCCTAGCGAGCCTGTTCCGGCTGCGCCGGATCGCGCCGGATCTCGCCCGTCCCTATCGCGCCCCCCTCTACCCGGCGGCGCCCGCCTTCGCCCTCACCCTGGCGGCGGTCTGCTTCGTCGCCCTGGTCGTCTACAACCCGGCGATCTTCGCGATCTTCCTCGTCCTGATGGGTCTGGCCGTGCTCGCGGCGAAAGGGTTTGCGACGTCGGGCTCGGGCAAGCCGCTCTGCGACCCGGCGCTCTGAACCCGAATGCCGCCGGAGGCCGATCGCGGCGCCTTTCG
Organism: Methylobacterium sp. 001424705; assembly: GCF_059816145.1. Taxonomy (NCBI): domain Bacteria; kingdom Pseudomonadati; phylum Pseudomonadota; class Alphaproteobacteria; order Hyphomicrobiales; family Methylobacteriaceae; genus Methylobacterium; species Methylobacterium sp. 001424705. The sequence goes on from NZ_JCBANU010000001.1 coordinate 475,851, forward strand.
CAATGCCGCGCGGTGGTGGCCGGGGGCAAGGGGCGCGGTGAAAGGCGCCCGGGGGCGTAGCCCAGGCCCAGGCGCTACTGAACCTTCAACCCGTTCTCGTCGATCATCTGCTGCAGATGGCGATTGACGATGCGGGCGCTGTAGGGCTTCTCGATGAAATGGGCGAGCGCGGGCATGTCGCCGACGACGGGACGGGCAATTCCCGACGAGACCAGGATGGCGATGTGCGGGTAGGTCCGCGCGGTCTCCCGCGCCAGGGAGAAGCCGTCTTGCGTGCCGGGCATCCGGACATCGGTGAACAGGATGGTCACGTCCCGATGGCAGCGGCGCAGCAGGTCCAGGGCCTGATCCGCGGTCTGAGCCTCAAGGGTGGCGTAGCCCGCCCGCTCGAGAATATCGACGGCATCCATGCGGATCAGACCGTCATCCTCCACCACGAGAGCGTGCGAGCCTTTGGCGGAGGTCGGGTAGGGCATGAACCTCAACGCTTCGCGGTCGAGAAAAGGTCCGGCATAGCGGCCCTGTCGCCGCCACCGGCCTCGAGCGATCCTCGCGTCCCGCACTCCGAGCCGGCGGACCCTATGGGCCTTACTCCTCCGCTTCTATCCCGCGCAGGGGCGCAGCCAGGGTACAGACCAGGCCTGTGGACGCGTAGGTGGTGCTTACCGCCCCGCCCACCGCGCCGGCGAGGCCGCGCTCGATCAGGCGGCTTCCGAAACCCCGGCGCGTCGGGGTGACCACCGCGGGGCCGCCACGCTCGGTCCAGCACAGGGACAGCATCGCTTCGGGCCCCTCGGTCTCGATGGTCCAGATCACGGCGACCGAGCCCTCGGATCGGGACAGCGCCCCGTACTTGGCCGCGTTCGTCGCCAGTTCGTGGACCATCAACGCAAGGGAGAGGGCGGCCCTGGAGCCGACCTGGACGAAGGGACCGGCCAGGTGCAGCCGCTCCGACCGGGCATCGTCGTGAATCTCGAGAGCCCCGCGAATGACCGCCTCGATGCTGGCGCTCTCGCGGGTTCCGCTGAGAAGCAGGTCGTGGGCCTTGCTCATCGCGATCAGGCGGTCGGCCAGCACGTCCCTGGCGGTCTCGAGGTCGGGTGCGCTGCGCAGGGTCTGGGTCGCGATCGCCTGGACCATGGCCAGCATGTTCTTCATGCGATGGCTGAGCTCGCGATTGAGCACCGCCTGATGTTCCTCGGCCCGCAGGCGCGCGATGCCCACTTGGACGCGATCCGCGACGTTGCGGACGAAGGCGATCTCCTCGTGCCGCCACGGGCGCGGCGCGTCACTGTGCACGAAGAACAGGCCGACGCTGCGACCGCGCTCACGCACCGGGACGTTGAGCATCGCGCCGACATTGATTCGCGAGAGGAGCGCGGCCGCCTCCACGGTGCGCGGATCCTCGGCCACGGCGTCGACCACGAGGGTCTCTCCGCGCGAAAGGCAGGGGCCGAGGGTCTCGTGGTCCATGAATCGATGCCGCCCGACGAGGCTGTCCGAGCCGACGGTGGTCCAGTCGCGATGGATGGTGATGTACTCGCCGGCCCCGTCGAGTTCGCCGTATCCGGTCCGGCTGGCGTCCAGGGTCCGGCCGACGATCTCCGCCGCCCGGTGCGTCATCACCGGCACGGAGGCCTCGTTCCGCAGGAAATCCCCGAGTTCGATCAGCGCGGCGCGCCGGAGGGAGGCCGCACGGGCATAAACCTCCTCGGCCTTCACCAGGGCGATCTGCCGGCGCTCGTCGATCAGCGTCGTCACCTGACGCGTCAGGCGGCGCAGACCGTCCGCCTGATCGTCCGTCAGACCACCCGCGCGCGGCTGGTGATCGAGCACGCACAGGGTGCCGAGCACGCGGCCGCTGGGCATCCGCAGGGGGGCGCCGGCGTAGAAGCGGATATGCGGGTCTCCCGTGACAAGGGGGTTCCGGCAGGTGCGGGGATCGCCCGTCAGGTCGGGAATCACGAGCAGGTCGGGCTCGCTCAGGGCGTAGACGCAGACCGACGCATTGAGATCGGTCTCGCAGCGGGGAAACCCGACGCGGGCCTTGAACCATTGCCGATCGCTGTCGACCAGGCTGATCAAGGCGACGGGCGATCCGCACAGCAGCCGGGCCAGTTGAACGACATCATCGAACGCCTGCTCCGGAGCTGTGTCGAGGATGTCGAGCGCGGCCAGCTCAGCAAGCCGCTGCGGATCGGATGTATCTGGCCTGATACCCTGATCGAGATGACAGCTCATGAAGGGAACTTCCCCGGCGGCCAGCCGTTGTATCCCCCGTTTCGGATGAAGTCACTGAGCCCGTGTCGGCACGAGGGTGCCACGGGAAGACTCCCATGGATGAAGACCATGCGGACGTATTCCGGAACTGTTGCACAACGGGGGCGCGCGCGAAACCGGGTCCTGCGCCGGATCGCGGTGCCGGTCGGTCGGGCCGCCGGACTCGGGCCCCATCGCCCACCTCCCGAAGCCCGAATCGTGAATCACCGCCGCGGCGCGATTCACATGAAGAATCGGCGGGCTGACCGGAGGGGGTTCTGGTATCGGGGGTGAAACGCCGGTTCACCGTCTCCCATCCATGAAGATCGCGATTCTCGAAGCGGGCACGCCCCCGGAGCGGCTCGCCGGCCGATACCCGGGCTATGGCCGGATGACCGCCGACCGGCTCGGCCCCGGGCACGACGTCTCGGTGTTCCGGGTGAACCGGGACGAATGGCCCACCGATCCGGACACCTTCGACGCCACCCTCGTGACGGGTTCGCCGGCCGGCGCCTACGATCCCCTCCCCTGGATCGGAACGCTGATCGCCTCCCTACGCGATCTCGACCCGGACAAGCCTCTCGTGGGGATCTGCTTCGGGCATCAGGTCATGGCGGCCGCCTTCGGCGGACGGGTCGAGAAATCGCCGAAGGGCTGGGGGATCGGGCTGCACACCTACGACATTCATCGGGCGGCAGACTGGATGGATGGAGAGCCGCGGGTCGCCGTCCCGGCCATCCACCAGGATCAGGTCGTCGAGGCGCCGCCGGGGAGCCGAACGCTGGCGGGCAGCGCCTTCACGCCCCACGGCATCCTCGCCTATTCGGACCGGCGCGCCTTCTCCGTCCAGTTCCACCCGGAATTCACCACCGACTATGCCCGTGCCCTGATCGCCGGGCACCGTCCGGGCGATCTCGACGCGGCCGTGCAGGCCCGGGCCCTGGCGTCCCTCGATGCCCCCAACGACGGCGCGCGCGTCGCCGGATGGATTCGGCGATTCCTCAGGGATCCTGCCGAACAGGGCCGAGGCGTCTGAGCGAAGGGCTCACGGCCGTGATCCCCCCTTCGCGAGCGATGCGACGTGACGCGCGAACCGCTGGGCAGGAGGAAGGCCCAGGGCCTTGCGAACGGCTGCCCGCGCCCAAACCGAGGGGCATCCGGCGGATGGATCTCCGCGTGCACGACCCCCGCGCCGCCACGACACCCTGCCGGAACGGCCACGCTTGACACGCAGCTTCCCAAGGGTGGGGCCTTGGCTCGCCCTGCGTTCAAGGGACAACCTCACCGACCCGTCGGCTCGAGCCAGCGCGTGATGCCCCCATCGAGCGACGCGCGCGACCACTCAGCAGGTTTGACCCGTGCCGGGTTTTCCGGAGGCCTCAACTCTTGCGAGGATGGAGCCATGACGAAGCGAACCCCACCTTTTTCCCCTGAGGTCCGTGAACGCGCGGTGCGGATGGTGTGGGAGCACCCGGGCGAGCATGATTCCCAGTACGGGGCGAGCCGCTCGATTGCCGCCAAGATCGGCTGCTCGGGCGAGACGCTGCGGAATTGGGTACGCCAGGCCGAGCGGGACCAGGGCCAACGAGCCGGCCCGACGACGGACGATCGCGAGCGGATCAAGGCCCTGGAGCGGGAGGTTCGCGAACTCCGGCAGGCTAACGCCGCGCTCTACCGGGTCGTGATCGTGCGCCTGCGCAGCCATCTGCCGACGCTGGCCTACATGCAGCGGCGTTTGGCCGAAGGCCTGACGCAGCGCGAAATCATCCGCTGCCTGAAGCGGTTCGTCGCCCGTGAGATCTACGCCCATCTCTGCGGCCGCCTGCGAGCTTCCGAACCGCTCGCGAACACCGCCTGACGACGATAGGAGCATCAATGCTCTCGCCGAGACCGTGATCGGACTGTTTAAGACCGAGGTCATCCACCGGCGCGGCCCGTGGCGGTCGTTCGAAGCCGTCGAGTTCGCCGCTTTCGAATGGGTGGATTGTTTCAATCACCGTCGGCCGCTGGAAACGATCGGCAACGTGCCTCTCGCCGAAGCCGAAGCGCGCGACTATGCTCAAACCGAGGTGCAAACCTTGGCCGCTTGACCCAAACCAAATGGCCTCCGGTGAACCCGGCGCGGTTCACTACCGGACGTATGTCTATCATCGCGGCGACGGATGCAGGATCGTAGGGGCCGTTTTGTACGGTCAGGCGCACAAGGCGCTTCCGACCTTCAAACGCCTACCCCGCATGAAGGGATCACGACCTTGGGCGCAAGCCCGGTTCGGACAGCGGGATCTGTTCGCCCTCTGAACGCAGTGAGGGGCCATGTTCGTTGATCGAGATGTCTGCCATCCTCCGCTGCCGTTCGGCTTCGAAGGCTTCAACTCGCCAAGGCGCGCATCTCCGAGACACCATCGTGGAGCACGTAACCACGGCCCCAGACGGTCTCGATGTAGTTCTTGCC